>NZ_JBEOTZ010000014.1:0-191327 GCF_040303825.1 Streptomyces sp. NPDC094143 | reverse complement strand
AATCCACGCAACTACCTGGCCTTTCTCGGCCTCGCCGCAGCCCTCTGCTGCTACAAGCGGTACGTCCGCCTCACCACATAGGACACCGTCTAAAGTTCGCGGAGGTAATTCCCGCATCTCGGACATGCGGGATGAACTGGGGCGGGAGGCCGACGAGGCGTGATGAGTGCGGATCACGGCGGACGACCGGCGGAAGACCTCGGAGCGACAGCCGTCGGTGGAGCCCACCCGCGCCTGAGAGCCGCCCGGCTGGCCCTGTGGCTGATCGCCGCCGTCCTCGCGGCCCGGCAGGTCGCAGTCGTCCTCGCCACCCCGCGCGGCGAGCGGCTCACCGACCTGGAGACCTGGCTCGGGGCGGACGGCGTCCTGCACGTGACCGGCTCGCTCTACGACTCGACCCGCTTCACCGGCACGCCCTTCGGCGGCCTCGTCCTCAAGCCCCTGACCCGTGCGGCCGAGCAGGCCCTCGGCTGGGGCTGGACCTTCGGCACGCTGCTGCTGGTCGTGTCCCTCGGCCTGATCGCCGCCCGCGCCCTGCCCCAGCCCGTCGGCCGCCGCACGGCGCTGCTGGCCGCCCCCGTCGCCATCAGCCTGCTCATGCTGTCCCTGCCGGTGCGCAACACCCTGTGGCTCGGCCAGACCAGCATCATGCCGGTCCTGCTCGTCCTGCTGGGCTGCTTCGTCGCCCACGGCCAGCGGCTCAGCGGCCTGCTCATCGGCGTCGCGGCAGCGCTCCAGCCCACACTGCTGCTCTTCGCGCCCCTGCTGTGGTTCACCGGCCGCAGACGCGCCGCCCTCGCCGCCGGTGCCACCTTCGCCGCCGGCACGGGCATCGCCTGGGTGGTGATGCCGCACGACTCCCACCGCTACTGGGTCCACCACATGGCGGGCGTCGGCCTCGGCGGCCCGGCCGACGACCTCGCCAACCAGTCCCTGCACGGCGCCCTGCTGCGGCTCGGCCTGAACGGCCCGCCGGAGGTCGCGCTCTTCCTGACACTCGGCGCGGCCGTCGCCGTGCTGGCCCTGCGCCGGGCCGTGCGCCACTTCCGCGACGGCCAGCTGCTCCTCGCCGTCGCGGTCACCGGCTGCGCGGCGATCGTCGTCTCGCCCACGGCCTGGCAGCACCAGCTGCTGTGGGTGCTGCTCGCGGTCGTCGGCAGGGCCGGCCGGCGCGCGTTTGACCGGTACGTGTGGCCGGTGACGGTCGTCCTGGTCATGACCCTCCCGGCGAAGATGCTCCTGCCGGACATGACGGCCCTCGCGCCGCTGCGCGACAACGTCGTCCTCCTGGCCGCCCTCGCCGCCGCCACCGCCGTGCCGTTCCTGTCCCGCACCTCGCCGTACTACCGCTCGCCCCTGCCGGCGCAGTACGCGCCCGCCGTCCCGTCCCGCTTCCGGCACGTGCCTGTGCTGCCGTTCCTGCGGCGGGTCCTCACCCGGCCGAACCTCCTGCTCGAACTGCTCCTCATCCGGGTCACCTACGCCGCCTACTCCCAGGTCCGCCTCGCGGCCACCGGGGGCAGCAACTCGGCCGGGCGGGCGGAGGCCGAGGAGCACGGCGCGCAGATCCACGCACTGGAACGGGCCCTGCGCATCGACATCGAGCACTGGGCCAACCACACGGTCGCCGGGATCGACTGGCTGCGCGAGTTCTTCGACTACTACTACACGTCCTTCCACTTCGCCGTGCCGCTGACCGTCCTCGCGGTGCTGTACGGGCGCCGCCCCGCCGACTACCGCTGGGCCCGCTCCGCCCTGGGCATCACCACCCTGCTCGCCCTGGCCGGCTTCTGGCTCTACCCCCTGGCGCCGCCCCGCCTGATGCCGGCCCTCGGCTTCATCGACACGGTCCACGGCGTCCAGGACTTCTCCCAGCCGGACTACGGCACGCTCACGGCCCTCACCAACCAGTACGCGGCCATGCCGTCCCTGCACTTCGGCTGGTCGCTGTGGTGCGGGGTGGTGATCGCGGTGGTGGCCCGCGGACGGTGGGTGAAGGCCCTCGGCGCGGTCCATCCGCTGCTCACGGCCGTCGCGATCGTCGTGACGGGCAACCACTGGGTGCTGGACGCGGTGGGCGGGGCGGTGGTGGTGGGGGCCGGCTTCGGGCTCGGGTACCTGCTGACGGGGCCGCGGCCTGCCGTGGCGGACCGCGGCGGGGCGGCGGTGTCCGAGGAGGCCGGCCGTTCGGTCAGTGCCGGCCGATGACCTGCCGTGCGTGCTCCAGGTGACGGGCCTTCGCCTCGGCGAGCCGGGAGAAGTAGGCCCGGTTGTCGGCGACGGCCTGCCGCTGCAACGCGGACTCGACGCGGAACAGGACCCCGACGAGCCGCGCCCGCTGCTTGCACCGGACGTCCGCGGAGGCGGTGGCGATCTCCTCGTCCGACGCCGGAGCGGATTCCCGGGACCACCAGCGCGCGTCGGAGACGGCCTCGTCGGGCGTGCGGTAGTCGAAACCCCGTCGGCGCATGCACGTCTCCCAGCGGTTCAGCGCCGCGACCGCCTCCGGCTGTTTCTTCGTCTTTTTCAGCAGCTCCGAGCTCAGGCGGTTGAACCGGTCGTAGTCGGCCAGGGCGCCGTCCCGTTCGAGGCGGTCGTTCGCCTGGTATCCGCAGCCGTTCTGCTCGTCGTAGGCCGCGCGTACTCCGGCCGAGCCGAGGCTTTCGTCGCGCTTTTTGCGCAGCTCGGTTATTCCGGTGCCCGCTGACAGTACTCCCGCGTTCGCGTGGTATCCAAATTCACGGGCCACTGCTTTTTCGATGACCCCGTACCGGCGCCGGTTCTTCAGGTCGTCGACATGTGCGGGGTAATCGAGGACCTGCCAGTCGTGGCCGCGCTTTCGCATGCAGGCCCGCATCAGCAGATCGCGCGCCTCGGCGACCTCGAACGACTCCTGGTGGGAGAGCTCATAGGCGTCGAACGGCAGGATCAGGCTCCGTACCTCGGCGGTGGGCGCGACCGGTCGCGCGGCGCCGTCGGTCCGCGGAGCGGCGCTCGCCGCACAGCCGGTCGCCAGTACGGCGAGCGCCGTGACGAGGGCGGCGCGGGGGTGTGCCGTGGTGGGAAACATCTCTGCACCGCCCTCGACGTGTCTAGCGGAAGTCCACGCAGCTGGCCTTGTTGTCGAACGAGTTGTTGCTGAAGTCGCTGTCGACGGAGTTGGCCCGGGCGAGGTAGTTGTCACCCGTGCAGCCGGCGTTCTGGTACAGCGCCACGTCACGGCTGGTCTGGTTCTTCATCGAACTGGCGCCGTCGTTGACCGGGCTGGTCGTGCCGTTCCAGTAGGTGTCGCTCAGGGCGCGGTCG
The DNA here is from genome assembly GCF_040303825.1 of Streptomyces sp. NPDC094143. NCBI lineage: Bacteria > Bacillati > Actinomycetota > Actinomycetes > Kitasatosporales > Streptomycetaceae > Streptomyces > Streptomyces sp. NPDC094143. The sequence goes on along the minus strand of NZ_JBEOTZ010000014.1, from coordinate 188,021 downwards.
TCACCCGAGAAGTTCTTGCTGCTGCCGCCGTAGTTGTCGTGCTGGAAAAGCCAGAAGTACGTGGCCTGGACGCCGGTGCCGGCAGCGCCGGACGTTTCGGCGGCGGTGGCCGTCTGGGCGAAACCGAAAGCGGTCGCGCCGAGGAGCGCGACGGAACCGACGGCGGCGGCAATGCTGCGACGCATTTGTTTTCTCCTGTGGATGGGGTGCCTGTGATCGCCGTAATTCCAACGTGGCAGGCATGACCCCGTCAATGCGGTTCCGCAGCCTGGCCGGAACGGGAAATCAGGCATTTCTCCCGGCCGCCCTTCGACGCGGAGTGCTTCACGTGAGGGTTTGGAGTGACATCGAAAGGGGGATTTCGCCGCTCCGTTTCATGGTTGGCCGAAAACCCTCATGGATGCTCCCGGTTCACGAACCACACCACCCACGCGGTCAGCGCACTGGCGACCACCACCACCAGCAGCAGCGTCAGCAGCCGCACCCGCCGCTCCGAGCGCGCCGCCTCCCGCGCCACCCGCTCGTCCTCCGCCAGGCTCGCGGCGACGAACGCGCTCTCCGACGCGGTCAGTTGGGGCACCGGCAGCCCCTCGGCGGTGCAGAACTCCTCCCGCGCGGCGCGCAGCAGCACTCCCCGGTACAGCGCCCCCGGATCCCGGTCCAGGCTCTCCCACACCCGGGCCGCCTCCGTCAGCCGCCGGTGCAGCCGGAGCCGGTCGCGTTCCTCCTCCACCCATCCGCGCAGCCGCGGCCAGGCGGTGATCAGGGCCTCGTGCGCCAGCTCCGCCCGGTCCCCGTCCAGGGTCAGCAGCCGGGCGGTGACCAGCCGTTCCAGAACCTGGCCCGCGGCGCCGGTGGCCCGCAGCTCGGACAGCGGCACGGGACGCCGGGTGTCGGGGCCGCCCTCACCGGGCGAGATCAGCCGCAGCAGCAGCGCCCGGGCCGCGTCCGCCTCGGCCGCCCCGAACCGGCCGAACACTTCCTCCGCCGTGTGGGCGACCGCTCCCCGGACGCCTCCGACGGCCTCGTAAGCGGTCAGGGTGAGCCGCTTGCCGCTGCTGCGCCGCCACAGTTCCAGCAGCGTGTGGGACATCAGCGGCAGACCGCCCGGCTCGTCGGCCACCTCGGCGAGGATGCGGTCCGTCACCGCGCGCTCCACCACCAGACCGGCGGCCGCAGCCGGCCGCACGATCGCCTCGCGCAGCCGCTCGACGGACATGCCCGGGACCAGGACGTGCGCGTCGTCGAGGGCCGCCGCGAACTCGCGGTGATCCGCGCAGTGCCCGAAGAAGTCGGCCCGCACGGCGATCAGCACCCGTAACCGGCTGTCCGGTGCGCGCGCCGCCAGCAGCATTTCGATGAACTCCCGCCGCCGGCCCGGGTCCCGGCACAGCGTGAACACCTCCTCGAACTGGTCGACCAGGACGACCGTGTCGCCCGGTGCGTCCCCGGCCGGTGCCAGCACGTCCCGCCGCTCCCGGGCCGGATCCGGGCCCGGGGTGCAGATCCGCACCGCGGCGGGCCGTACCCCCGCCACGCCGCCCTCGCGCAGCGCGGGCACGAGTCCGGCGCGCAGCAGCGACGACTTCCCGCTGCCCGAGGCGCCGACCAGGGCCGCGAACCGGTGCTCGGCCGTCAGTCTCAGCAGCCGCTCCACCTCGGGTCCCCGGCCGAAGAACAGCTCCCGGTCGGCGGTCCCGTAGCGGGCCAGGCCGCGGTAGGGGGCCCGGGCGTCGTCGGGAGGCGCCGTCGCGCGGGCCGTGTCGGCCGCGGCCTCGTGCCAGCGCCGCTCCCAGTCGCTCTCGTCCCCTCCGCACGCGCGGACGTACGCCAGGGTGACCGGCAGGGAGGGCAGCCGCCGGCCGGCCGCCGCCTCGGAGAGCGTCGGTGCCGAGTAGCCCGCCGTGACGGCGAGTTCGCGGTACGACGGGCCACCCGCCTCCTCACGCAGCAGGCGCAACTCGTGTGCGAGGCGCTGCACCGGCCCCTGGGCCGGATCCAGTTCCTTCTCACGGCGTCCCACGTGCCTCCCCTTCGCCGAGTGCCGCCCGCGTCAGCACCGCGTACGCCGGTGCGGCGTACGCGCTCGTCACGCTAACCGCTCGCCGGATTGATAGGCGCCCCCGACGGGGGCTGCCCATCAACGCGCGCGCTGGTGGAGTCGGCACCGTCCACCGGGCCACCCACCACGAGAGGCGAGTACGGATATCGACACGACACGGCTGAGCCGCCCGGCGGCGGACCGCCCCCGAACCGTCCCGGCACCCCCGGCCCCGGCGGCCCCCGGCCCGGCCCACCGCCTCGGTCTGCTGCTGCCCCCGCTCCTCGCCCTGGCGACCGGGCTGTGGGGCATCCGCCGCGACGGAGCCCTGTGGCAGGACGAGGCGGTGACCTACGAGATGGCCCACCGCGCGCTGCCCGGCCTGTGGGCCACCCTGGCCGGGGCCGACGCCGTCCACGGGCTGTACTACCTGCTCATGCACGGGGTGTTCGCCCTGTGGGACGGCGGTCCGGTCGCGCTGCGGCTGCCCTCGGTCCTGGCCACGGCCGGCGCCGCGGCGGGCGTCGCCGCCCTGGGGCGCGGGCTCGCCGGACCCCGGGCCGGGCTGGCGGCCGGTGTGCTGTTCCCGCTGCTGCCCGCGGTCCAGCGCTACGCGCAGGAGGGCCGCTCCTACGCCCTGGTGACCGCGCTGGTGGTGGCGCAGACGTCGCTGCTGCTGCAGGCCTGCACCGAGCCGGGCGGGCGGCGGCGCCGCGTCCGGTGGGCCGGTTACGCCCTGCTGACCGCACTGTCGGGGCTGTTGCACGAGTTCGCGCTGCTCGCGCTCCCCGCGCACGGGATCGCGCTCCTGGCCTCCCGGGCGCCACGGGCCGTGGGCCGGGCGTGGGCCCGTGCGGCGTGCGGCGCGGCGGTCACCGTGACGCCGCTGGTCCTGCTGAGCCTGCGCCAGAGCGGGCAGGTGGCGTGGATCTCCGTGTCCCTGGCCGGGGACGTCGCCGGGTTCCTGCTCCTGGCCGTTGTCGGCGCGGCCGCGGCGGCCGTCGTCCGGCGCGCTTCCGCGGCCCCGGCACCCGGCCCCCGGCTGCACACCTGGGCCCTGCCCCTGCTCCTGGTCCCCCCGGCGCTCCTGCTGCTGGCGTCCGCGGTCCGGCCCCTGTACGTGGACCGCTACGTGCTCTACTCCCAGGCGGGCCTGGCCCTGCTGGTGGGCGCCGCCCTGGACCGCTTGTCCCGGCCGGCCCGCGCGTGGAGGCTGCTCGCGCCGGTGCTGGTGGCCGCGGCGGTGCCGGCGCTGTGGCCCGTGGGGACGCAGCTGCGCGACCCGCACAGCCGCACCGACGACGCCCGGGCCATCGGCCGGGCCGTCGCGCAGGTGTCCCGGCCGGGGGACGGGGTGCTCTTCGTGCCGGCCAGCCGACGGGTGTGGGCCCTGTCCCGGGAACCCGCCTCGTACGGTGCGGTCGACCTGGCGCTGGCGGCCTCGCCGCGCGCCGGGCACACGCTGTACGGCACCGAACTGCCCGCCCCGGGCATCCGTTCACGGATGCTGCGCGTCTCACGGATCGTCGTGGTGCACGATCCGGCGCGGGACCGGCGGGAGGCCGACGGGCGGGAGCGGACGAAGAGGGCGACGCTGCGCGCGCACTTCACCCCGTGCGGCGAACGGACGGTGGGCGTGGCCCGGATCGTCGTCTACGAGCGCGGCAGCCGGTGCTGAGCACCCGTCACCGGTGCGGCTCCGGCACCGGACCCGACCCGAAGGTCCCGAACTCCCAGGAGGCGACCATCACTTCGCAGACGGAAGCCGCAGCGGCCACGCGGGACCCGGCGGACGGCGCGGGCCGGCACGGCGAGGGCCCGCCCGCCCGGTTCCGGCCGGTCGCCCCCTTCGTCACCGCCCTGGTCCCGGCGCTCGTCGCCGTGGCCCTGGGGTTGTGGGGGATCGAGCGCCAGAACAGCATGTGGCGGGACGAGTCGGTCACCTACCAGGTGGCGCATCGCCCGCTCGGCGAGCTGGGGGCGCTGCTGGAGCACATCGACGCCGTGCACGGCCTGTACTACCTGTTGATGCACGGGGTGTTCGCGCTGTGGGACGGCGGGCTGGTCGCGTTACGGCTGCCGTCGGTGGCGGCGACGGCCCTGGCCGCCGCCGGTGTCTCGGCGGTCGGCCGCCGGCTGGCCGGGCCGCGTGCGGGGCTCGCGGCGGGGCTCGTCCTCGCCGTGCTGCCGGTGGTGCAGGAGTTCGCGCAGGAGGGCCGTTCCTACGCCCTGGTCTGCGCGGGGGTCACCTGGGCGACCTACGCCTTCCTCCGCGCCCTCGACGCGCGAGGGGCCCGCTGGTGGACCGCGTACGGGCTGCTGCTGGCGGTGACCTGCTGGCTGCACGAGTTCGCCGGACTGGCCCTGCTCGCCCACGGCCTCACCCTGGTGCTGCTGCGGGCGCCGCGCACGGCCCGGTGGCGCTGGTGCGCGGCGGCGGCCGGGGTGGCGTTGAGCGTGCTGCCGCTGGCGCTGGTCAGCGCGGGGCAGTCGCAGCGGCAGCTGGGCTGGCTGGGGCGGCCCGGGCTGGGCATGTGGCTGCAGTTCTGGGCGCTCGCGGCGGCCGGGGCGCTGGTGGCGTGGCTGCTGCTGCGCCGCTCCGGGGGCGCGGTCCGGGAAGGGGACCGGCGCCTGGTGGCCCTCGCCCTGCCGATGCTGACCGTCCCCGCCGGAGTGCTGCTGACCATCTCGCTCGTCGAGCCGTGGTACGTCGAACGGTACGTGCTGTACGGCATGACCGGTCTGGCCCTGCTGGCCGGGGCCGGGCTGGACCGCGCGGTGACCCTTCGGCACAGGCTCGCCCCCGCCGCCCGGGTGTTGACAGCCGGACTGCTCGCCGGCGCCGCCCTGGCCGTGCTGCTGCCCTGGTCGCTCCTGCTCCGCTCGCCGGAGAGCCGCAAGGACGACGTGGTCGCCGTCGCGCACGCCGTCGAGCAGGTGGCGCGCCCCGGGGACGCGGTCCTGTTCCTGCCGTCGCGGCGCCGCGAGTGGCTGCTGTCGTTCCCCGGGGTCTACGCCCGCCTGCACGACCTGGCCCTGGCCGAGTCGCCCGGCGCGTCGGGCACGCTCCAGGGCACCGAGGTCCCCGCCGGCGTCCTCCGGCACCGTCTCCTCACCGCCGACCGTGTCATCGCCCTGGCCGACCCGGTGGGCCAGCCGCTCGACGACGTACCCCAGGAGGTGGTGAAACGGCGGGTCCTGCGCACGTCCTTCCAGGTCTGCGCCCGCACGGCGGTACGCGGCGCACAGGTCGTCGTGTACGCCCGGCCGGGACACTGTGCGACACGGGAACGAACTTTCGAGGCTGATGAAATGTCCCGAATGTGAAGGAAAACATCTGGCGGTTCGGCTGGTGCATCTGTGAATATCTCGATCCTGAGGGGGATGCCGCCGATCGTGACCGGACCGGCGGCTGCCGCCCAACGACAGCAGGGGGATCGAGTGATTTCTGTGCGTTTGGGTGCCGACGCGCTGACGGATGCGACCTTTGCGCTGTCTCCGCTGGCGCAGATGGTGTTCCTTCTGGGCCTCGGCGGAACGGTTGCGGGTACGGAACAGCCACGGGAGCGACCCGGGGTGCGGGAGATCCTCTTCCGGAAGGATCTGCGCCTGCTGGCGGCGCTGCGCGGGGAGATCCGCGGCTACGCGCCGGGGTTCCTGCTCCCGCAGTGCGAGTCGCACGGCGCGCTGGACGGGGAACTGCACCAACTGGCCACGACGCCCGACGGCGTGGTGGCCCAGCAGTTGGACAGGGTCCTCACGCTCGCCCGGGCCGGACAGGCGGGGCCGTCCGCGGGCGTCACCACGATCGCCGCCGCGCTGGACGCCGGGGAGCAGTCGTTCGTCCAGCGGTTGGCCTCCGAACTGGGCCATTTCTGGCGCGGGTTCATGGCGGAGCGGTGGGAGGGCCTGCGGTGCCGGATGGAGGCGGACATCCGGCACCGGGGCGCCTCCATGGCGAGCCGCGGCCTGAGCGCCACCCTCAACTCGCTGCATCCGGCGGTCTCCTACGACTCCGGTGTGCTGCACATCCGTGACGAGCGCTCCTGGAAGGTGTTCGAGGGGAGCAGGATGGTGCTCCACCCCTCGCCCCTCGCCTCCACCTGGCTGCTGCGCGACGACCCCTGGGGTGACGGAGGGACCCATCTGGTCTACCCGGTGGGCGCGAGCGGCGCGTCCGGCGGCGCCCCGGCGGCGGGGCCCGCGGCGGAGGGCGAGCTGGGCAAGGTGATCGGCGAGGCCCGGCTGCTCCTCCTGTCCGACCTGGGCAGCTCCCGCACGACCACGGAACTGGCCGAGCGGCACCGGATGAGCGCGTCGACGGTGTCGTACCACCTGCTGCGGCTGCACCGGGTGGGGCTGCTCAACCGGGTGCGGGAAGGCAGCCGGGTCTACTACCAGCGCACCCCGGAGGCCGACCGACTCGTCGCCCGCCGCTACCGTCACACGCTCACCACGCAGTTCGCCGGGGCGTAGCGCCCGGCTCGGTGGAGCGGACGGTGGGGGCGGCGGCCCCGCACTCGAACCAGACGGTCTTTCCGCCGCCGGACTCCAGCGACACGCCCCACTTGCCGACCACGGCGTCGAGCAGGAGCAGGCCCCGGCCGCCCTCCGACTCCTCGTCCGAAGCGGCCGGGGTGCGCGGCAGTTCGTCACTGCCGTCCGTGACCTCCACCCGTACGCCGGTCCGCTGCCGCAGCAACAGCAGGGTGCAGCGCCGGTCCGGGACGTGCCGTACGACGTTGGCGAGCAGCTCGGTCACGCCCAGCTCCACGGCGTCGGACAGCTCGGGCATGCCCCACTCGGCCAGGAGCGAGCGGGCGATACGGCGGATGTGCCGGGGAGCGTGCGAGCCGACGGTGAGGCGCATCGTGTACTGGGCGGGAATGTATTCGTTCACGGGACGAGCCTGACGTGCGGTGACTACCCTCGGCTACGGAACGGATACAACCCGTCCCGTGGTGGGCGGTGTTGCGTGAGAGGGGCTCTGCGTGACCAACATCAACGCGCTCGACCCGGGGGCCTCCCCGCTCGACTACTACGGCTACGAGCTGCGCCGGCACAGGGAGGCGGCCGGGCTGACGCTGAAGCAACTCGGGGGGATCCTCAACTACACCGGCTCGCTCGTTGGGCAGATCGAGACGGCCCGCAAGGTGCCCACGCCGGAGTTCAGTGAACGGGCGGATGCGGCGCTGGGCACGGACGGCTTGTTCTCCCGGCTTGTGGACCTGGTGCTGCGCAGTCGGCTTCCGGCCTGGTTCCAGCAGGTGGCGGAGCTGGAAGTGCGGGCCACGGAGGTCTGCTCCTTCCAGACGCACATGGTCCTCGGGTTGCTGCAGACCCCGGGGTACGCGCGGGCCGTGCTCGGCGCGTTGGACCATAGCGACCTCGACGACCGCACGGCGGTGCGGCTCGCTCGCCAGCGGGTCTTCGAGAGGGCTGAGCCGCCTGTCTTCTGGGCGGTCCTCAGTGAAGCCGCTCTGCACCTGGAGATCGGCGGTCCGGAGGTCATGCGGGAGCAACTCGCCCACCTGTTGTCGTTCGAAAGCAATCCTCGGATCAACGTCCAGGTGTTGCCGTTCTCGGTGGGTGCGCACGCCGGGCTGCAAGGCTCGTTCGACCTCTACCGGTTTTCCAGCGACCCCACCATCGTCTACACGGAGGGGTACGGCAGCGGGTATCCGACCGCGAACCCGGACACCGCCAGGGAGTGTTCGCTCCGTTACGATCACCTGCGGGCTGCCGCGCTTTCCCTCAACGACTCGGCGGAGCTCATCCGGCGCGTAATGGAGGAACGCTATGGAGATGCAGTGGCGTAAGTCGTCCTACAGCGGTGACCAAGGCGGCCAGTGCCTCGAAGTCGCCGAAACGCCCCACACCACCGTCGCGATACGCGACTCCAAGAACCCGGCGGGTCCGATCCTCACTCTCGACCCCGCCGTGTTCACCAGCTTCGTCGACTGGGCGGCCGCAACCGCTGAATGATCGAAGGCGACGGCCCCGGGGATCAGGGGGCCGCCGCCCTCGGTCTGCGCCACGGGTGGGCGGTCGTCCAGAGAAACAGGCCCCGCCCGATGCCCGCAATGAACCCCTTTACTAGGGATGGCCGCACGGGTGGCGTGCCCGGTCGCCGTGACCGGGCGTTGTGCTTACGGCCCCGCCTCGTAGGTGACGCGGGTCATGTGGGGGGCTTCACTCCCGGGCTCCCCCGGGGGCGCGTCGAACGTGACGGGCGTCTCGAAGGCCGCCCGCCGCGTGGCCCGGCGCAGCGCCCGCAGGACCGCCGGGCCGAGGGTGAGGGTCAGGACGACCGTGACGACCGCCCGGCCCAGGTCCCAGCCGAGCGACGTGGCCAGGCAGTAGGCGAGGAAACGGGCCAGGTTCGTGGCGACCGGCGCGTGCGGGTCGAAGGCGACATTCGAGGCGAGGGCGCTCATGAAGGGCCAGCCCGCCAGGTTCATCACCGTGCCGTAGACGAACGCCGCGAGGCAGCCGTACGCCGCGAGCAGCGCGAGCTCCGCCCGGCCGCGCAGCCGGTCCGGGCCGGGCAGCAGGCCCGCCGCCATCGCGAACCAGCCCATCGCCAGCATCTGGAACGGCAGCCAGGGCCCGACCCCGCCCGTGAGCAGCGCGGACGCGAACATCGTCACCGAGCCGAGGACGAAACCGAAACTCGGGCCGAGCACCCGGCCGCTCAGCACCATCAGGAAGAACATCGGCTCGATCCCGGCGGTCCCGGCGCCGATCGGCCGCAGGGCCGCCCCCACCGCGGCCAGCACGCCGAGCATCGCCACCGCCTTCGGGCCCAGCCCCGACTCCGAGATCGCCGCGGCCACGACCGCCACCAGCAGCACCAGCAGACCCGCGAAGAGCCAGGGCGCGTCCTGCGCGTGCGCACTGATCCGCGAGTCCGGCGGCGCGAGGAAGGGCCAGCCGAAGCCGGCCACCCCGACGGCGCTGACCAGGACCAGGGCGGCGAGGGAGCGGGGGCCGAGGCGGACGGCCCGCGCCTGCCGTTGCGTCCTCACGAGGCGCCCCCGGTACCGAGGGCCGCGCGGACCTGGGAGACCGTGAGCCACTGCTGCGGGGCCAGGATCTTGGTGACCTGCGGCGCGAAGGACGGGGACGAGACCACGACCTCCGCCGTCGGGCCGTCCGCGATCACCTCGCCCTCGGCGAGCAGCACCACCCGGTGGGCGAGCTCCGCCGCCAGTTCCACGTCGTGCGTGGCCAGCACGATGGCGTGGCCCTCGGCGGCCAGGCCGCGCAGCACCGCGACCAGACGGGCCTTCGCCGCGTAGTCCAGACCCCGGGTCGGCTCGTCCAGCAGGAGCAGCGGCGGCCGGGCCGTCAGCACGACGGCCAGGGCCAGTGCGAGCCGCTGCCCCTCCGACAGGTCCCGGGGGTGCGTGTCGTCGGCGACGCCCGGGAGCAGTTCCGTGACCAGGGCGCGGCAGGTGCCGGGGGCCGCGCCCGCGTCCTTGTCGGCCGCGGCGCACTCGGCGGCGACGGTGTCGGCGTAGAGCAGGTCGCGCGGCTCCTGCGGGACCAGGCCGACCTTGCGGACGAGGTCCTTCGGGGCGGTGCGGTGCGGGACGGCTTCGCCGAGGCGGACGGTTCCCGAGCTGGGGGTGACCAGGCCGACCAGGGAGTTGAGCAGGGTGGACTTTCCGGCGCCGTTGCGGCCCATGAGGGCGATCGTCTCGCCGGGGGTGATGGTGAGGTCGATGTCGCGGAGGGCCCGGACGCGGGCGCGGGTGACGGAGAGGGCGTGGAGTGCGCCTACCGGGGTGGGAGCTGCCGAGCGTTCGCGGGTGCGGGTGGGCTGTGGCTTGTCGCGCAGTTCCCCGCGCCCCTGAGGGGCGTCGTTCTCCAGTCGGCGTCTGAGGTCTGCCGCCCTGCGCCTGGCGTCGCGGACCGTCATCGGCAGGGGGGTCCAGCCCGCCAGGCGGCCCAGGGCCACCACCGGGGGGTACACCGGCGAGACGGCCATCACCTCGGCCGGCGGGCCCAGCACGGGGGCGGCGCCCGGGGCCGGCAGCAGGACGACCCGGTCGGCGTACTGGATGACGCGCTCCAGGCGGTGCTCGGCCATGAGGACCGTCGTGCCCAGGTCGTGCACCAGCCGCTGGAGGACCGCCAGGACCTCCTCGGCCGCCGCCGGGTCGAGCGCCGAGGTCGGCTCGTCCAGGACCAGGACGCCCGGGTGCGGGGTGAGGACCGAGCCGATCGCGACCCGCTGCCGCTGGCCGCCGGAGAGCGTGGCGATCGGCCGGTGGCGCAGGCCGGCGAGGCCGAGCAGGTCGAGCGTCTCCTCCACGCGGCGGCGCATCACGTCCGGCGCGAGCCCCAGCGACTCCATGCCGTAGGCCAGTTCGTCCTCGACGGTGTCGGTGACGAAGTGGGCCAGCGGGTCCTGGCCCACCGTGCCCACCACGTCGGCCAGTTCACGCGGCTTGTGGGTGCGGGTGTCACGGCCGGCGACCGTGACCCGGCCGCGCAGCGTGCCGCCGGTGAAGTGCGGGACGAGACCGCTGACCGCGCCGAGGACGGTCGACTTGCCCACCCCGGACGGGCCCGCCAGCAGGACGAGCTCGCCCTCGGGGACCTCGAAGTCGATGCCCTGGACGGTCGGTCCGGCGGCCCCGTCGTAGGTGACGGACACGTCCTCGAAGCGGATCACGACGGCTCCTTGGGATCGGGGGCGGCAAACGCGGGCAGCAGGCCGAGCAGGACGGCCGCCGCCGGCCAGACGGGCAGAGTCGGGGCGACGAGCGGGACCACGCCCGGGTGCAGGGCGGCGGGGTCGCGCACGGAGGCGAGGGTGACCAGGGCCGCCACCGCCACGCCCGAGGCGACGACCAGCCAGGCGCGCACGTCCCAGCGGTCCGGGCGGTAGCGGGTGCGCAGGGAGCGGCGGCCGCCGACCTTGAGGCCCGCGAGGGCGGCGGTGACACCGGCCAGGAGCACGGGCACGCCGTAGGTGCCGCCCTCGGCCGTGAGCAGCCCGTACGTTCCCGCGCAGACGCCGAGCAGGCCGCCGAGGGTGAGGGCGGCGGTGGTCCGGCGTACCGCGGCGGGCACCTGGGCCGTACGGCCGTAACCACGGGCGTCCATCGCCGCGGCGAGCAGGACGGAGCGCTCCAGGGCGCCCTCCAGTACGGGCAGCCCCACCTGCAGCAGGCCCCGGACGCCCTTGTCGGGGCGGCCGCGCAGACGGCGGGCGGCGCGCAGGCGCTGCACGTCGGCGATGAGATTCGGGGCGAAGGTGAGGGCCACCACCACCGCGACGCCCGTCTCGTACAGCGCGCCCGGGAGGGACTTCAGCAGCCGGGAGGGGTTGGCCAGGGCGTTCGCGGCGCCCACGCAGATCAGCAGCGTGGCCAGTTTCAGGCCGTCGTACAGCGCGAACGTCAGGGCCTCCGCCGTCACCTCGCCACCGAGGCGGATGCCCTGCGCCCAGGCGGGCAGGGCGACTTCGGGGAGGGCGAACAGGGGGTGCGTGCCGGGGATCGGGGAGCCGAGGAGCGTCGCGAACACAAGGCGGATCAGCAGCACGGCGAGGGCGAGCTTCACGAAGGCGCCGTAGGAGCGGGACCAGGGGGTGTCGGGGCGACGGGTCGCCACGACGTACGCGGAGACGGCGACGAGGAGGGCGAGCAGGAGGGGGTTGGTGGTGCGGGTGGCCGCGGTGCCGAGGGCCAGGGCCCACAGCCACCAGGCGCCGGGGTGGAGCGACCTACCCACGCCGGCGTACCTGCCAGATCGCCGCCCCGCCCAGGAGGACCACCACGCCGATGCCCGCCACCAGGCCGAGGGACGGGCCGTCGTCCGGCTGTTCCTTCCTCCCGGCCGCCGGGCCCCGCTCCTTCCGCGCGACCTGCTCGCCGCAGCCCCGCTCCGGGTAGCCCGAGATCGCGCACAGCAGGGCGTTGGTGTCGTAGCGCAGCGGCTTGGCGACCGTGGCCAGGGCCTCCGCGGTCGTCGCGTCCGGGGAGACCCGGGCGCAGGCCGTGCGCGCGGCGGGCGGCCTCTCGCCCTCGGGGGCGTCCGCGCCGGTGCCGAAGTCCAGGACCAGGGCGACGCGCTTCGTGCCGTCCCGGGCGGGCGTCCTCGCGCAGATCGCCGCGAAACCGGCCCGGCCGCGCGGCCGGGCCGCGTCGGCGGAGTCCTCGCTCACCGCGAAGCGGAAGCCCTGGACGTCACCGTCCGAGGGGCGGGCCGTGGACGGGCCCTGGGTGGCGTAGACCCAGCGGTCCCCCTCGCGCTCCCAGAACGACCAGTAGCGGTAACCGGCGGCCTGGGCCGTCTGGCCCGCGCCCACGACCGGCAGGAGCGCGGCCAGGAGGAGGAGAACGGCCCGGCGGATCACGGCTGCTGCTTCCGGCGGCCGGTGAACAGGAACCCGATGCCGATGCCCGCGACGAGGCAGACACCGACGTACCACCAGACGCCGAACACGGAGTCGGAGTCCTTGTCCTCCTCGGCGGCCTTCGCGCCGGACTTCGCGGCGGCCTGCGGGGCCGGGCCCGTCGCGTTCAGCTGCTTCACCAGGTCCGCGCCGCCGAAGTCGCGCGGGTCCGTGCCCGTCGCGTGGGCGGCGAAGATCAGCTGCGCGTAGGCGGCCGGGCCGCTCCGCGCGGCCCAGGTCGCGGAGTTCTTCGCCAGCCACCGCACGGACCTCTGCGCCTGCTCGCTGTCGCCCCGCGCGGCGAGCGCGACGACCGCGTCGGCGGTGTTGCCGTGGTCGGGCTGGGGCTCGGCACCGGCCAGGGCCGACATCAGGTGGTCGTCGTCCCTCCCGAGGGCGGAGGTGAGGTACGCGGCCCCGTTCGCCGCCGCCCGCTCCGGCGTGCGCGGCTCGGCGCAGGCCGGGCCGGACGTCTTGCCGGCCTTCTTGCCGGGCTTCACCACCATGCCGTGGCCCAGGGCGCCGAGCACACCGGCCGCCGTGGCGTCCGCGTTGGCGGCCAGGTCGCCCTTCTTGTCCGGCTGGAACGCGAAGGCCCCGGCGCCGTCCCCGTCGCAGGGAAGCGCGAGCTTCAGCAGCGCGTCGTAGGGGGACTTGCCGCCCTTCTCCACCAGGCCCGGCTCCTCGCCGGCGGCGGCGAGCGCGCCGATGACGACCGACGTGGAGTTGGTGTCGCTGGCGCCGCCGGGCGCGTAGCCCCAGCCGCCGTCCTTGTTCTGGACGGACTTCAGCCAGCCGACGGCCTTCCCGGTGACGTCGTCGTGCCCGCCGAGCGCGGTCAGGGCCTGCACGGCGGCGGACGTGGCGTTGGTGTCGAGCGGCGTCCTGGCGTCGCAGGCGGTGGCGGGGTCGGGGCGGTAGGAGGCGAAGCCGCCGTCCGCGCACTGCTGGCGCACCAGCCACTGGACGGACTTCGCGGCCGGCTTCACCCCGGCCGTGTCCTGCGCGAGCAGCGCGAGCGACTGGCGCCAGACGCCGTCGTACTTCGGGTCCGAGTCGCCGTACAGGGCGGAGGGGAGCGCCTGGGACGGCGAGGGGGACGGGTCGGCGGCGGCCGGGGTGGCGGCGCCGATCACGGCGAGGGCGGCCAGGACCGCGGCGCTGCGGCGGACGTTCATGATCGGCGGGTGCCTCTCCCTGTGGGGGAGCCGGGCAGCACGGGACACCCCGGCGGCTCGGCTCCGTATACCTCGACGGTGCGATGCGCCGGCGGACCGCCGGGCACGTGAGCCGGTCACGAACCGTACGCGGCGATCCGGCTCACCGCCGTGGTGGTGGCGGCTCACGGTTGCGGGTCAGCGCCGGAATTGCACCGGCTTCCCCCCGTACGGTGTGATGACGACCCGCTTACTGTACCCGCCCGTAGGGAACCGCCCGAGAGGGCTGGGTCCGCGCTCGCGCGGCCGGCCCCGACCGGGGCGCGTCGCCGCCGTGCCGCCCATCCGGGATGAGTGAGGCGGCGGCCGAACTCGCGGCGAACGGCGAGGAGTTGATCGTCACCAGGGCGTGGACCGGCTAACGTGGGGAGTCCCGATCACACGCAGGAGCGTCCATGACCGACCAGGTGGAGAACTCCGAGCAGCAGCCGTTCGACAAGATCGACACCTCGGTGCCGCACTCGGCCCGGATCTGGAACTACTGGCTGGGCGGCAAGGACAACTACGAGGTCGACCGCGTCGCCGGTGACGCGTTCCGGGAGATCTTCCCCGGGATCGAGACCGGGGCCCGCGCCGCCCGCTACTTCCTCGCCCGCGCCGTCCGCCACCTCGCCGCCGAGGAGGGCATCCGGCAGTTCCTGGACGTCGGCACCGGCCTGCCCAACGTGGACAACACCCACCAGATCGCCCAGAGCGTCGCCCCGGAGAGCCGGATCGTCTACGTCGACAACGACCCCCTGGTCCTCGCCCACGCCCGCGCGCTGCTCACCAGCACCCCGGAAGGCGTCACCAACTACGTCGACGCCGACCTGCGCCGGCCGGAGACGATCATCCGGGAAGCCGGCAAGACCCTGGACTTCGACCGGCCCGTCGCGCTGATGCTCATGGGCATCCTGGGCCACATCGAGGACCACGACGAGGCCCGCTCGATCGTGCGGCAGCTGGTGGACGCCCTGCCCTCCGGCAGCTTCCTCGTGAGTTACGACTCCACCGACACCAGCGAGGACTACGTCCGGGCCATCAACCAGTACAACGAGGGCGGCTCGATCCCCTACGTCCTGCGCAGCCCGGAGCAGATCGCGCGCCACTTCGACGGACTGGAACTGCTCGAACCGGGCGTGACGTCCTGCTCCCGCTGGCGCCCCGACGCGGCGGCCCTGGGCCTGCCCGCCGAGGTGCACCAGTACGGCGGAGTGGCCCGCAAGGCCTGAGCCGTCACACCGCCGGTGCGGCCGTCAGGCGTCCTGCCGGCCGTCAGGTCTCCTGGAGCACGCGGTGCAGGATGGTCGGAGTCTCGTCCGGTGACTCGGCTTCGACCACCAGCCGGTTCATCGCGTCCCAGTAGCGCTCGATCTCCCCGGGCTTGTCCGGGTACAGGGCGGTGGTGAGCTTCTCCAGGTAGACCATGTCCGGCAGTTGCCCGCCGGGCAGGCGCAGGATGGTCACCGGGCCGCCCTCGGCCGCGTGCCCGCCGGAGGTGAACGGCAGGATCTGCAGCGTGACCTGCGGCAGCCGGCATGCCTCGATGAGCTGCCTGAGCTGGGCGCGCATCACCCGGATCCCGCCCACCGGGCGGCGCAGCGCCGCCTCGTCGAGCACGGCCCACAGCCTGGTCGGCGGCTGCCGGTGCAGGATCCGCTGGCGGGTCATCCGCAGCGCGACCCGGCGCTCGATCTCCGCCGGGCCGGCGCCGGGATGGGCGACGCGGAGGGAGGCGCGGGCGTAGTCGGGCGTCTGCAGCAGGCCGGGCACGCGCTGCACCTGGTAGCAGCGGACGAGGCTCGCCGCCTGTTCGGCCCCGAGGTACGTCTGCATCCAGGTGGGCACGACATCGCCGTAGTAGCGCCACCAGGCCGGGGTGTTGGCCTGCTCGGCCAGGGCCAGCAGGGTAGCGCGCTCGGCCTCGTCGGTGACGCCGTAGAGGGTGAGCAGGTCGGCGACGTCCCGCAGTTTGAAGCCGTGGCGCCCGGCCTCCATGCGGCTGATCTTCGACGGGGAGGAGCGGATGACCTCCCCGGCGTCCGCGCGGCCGATGCCCCGCTGCTCGCGCAGCCGCCGCAGCCGGGCGCCCAGCACCAGCCGCGGCACCATGGGCCCGGCCGACCGGGCGTCCAGCGCCCCGCCGCCGGTCGTGACGAATGCGGCCTCTTCGGTGCCCATGGGCATCTCTCCCGGTGCGAGCGTTGCGTCGGACCATCCTAGAGGGCGCAGCACACCACCAAGTGCCCCGTGATGGCGGACAGTTCACCGGATCTGACCTACACCGCCACGTACCCGGCCGGCTCGCCGGCCGGCACCGCCTCCGCGCGGCCCGGTGTCACCAGGCGGCGCGGACGGTCCTCGGCCCCCGAGACGGCGATGGTGCTCGAACCGTGGGGGATCTGGTACCAGGGGGCCCGAAGAGCAGGTCATCCCCGCGAATCCGGCGCCGTCAGGTCGATCAGGCGGCATGCCGTCTCGATGTCGATCCTGACCTGGGCGATGGAGGCGCGGCCCGAGAGCCAGGTGATCAGGGCCGAGTGCCAGGTGTGCTCGATGACCCGGACCGCCGACAACTGCTCCGGGGTCGGGTCCTCCTGGCCCATCGCGTCCAGGATGATCGCCGTGGTCTGCCGGGAGACCTGGTCGACCTCGGGGCTCACGCTGCGGTCGGCGAAGGTGAGGGCGCGGACCATCGCGTCGGCCAGGTGCGGCTCGCGCTGCAGGGCGCGGAAGGCCCGCATCAGCGTCTCGGCCACCCGCTCGGCCGCCGTGGCGCCCTGCGGCGGCTTCTTCCGGAGCGTGCCGTGCATGTGCTCCAGCTGGTCCTGCATCGTGGCGACCAGCAGATGGATCTTGGAGGGGAAATAGCGGTACAGCGTGCCGAGCGCCACCTGCGAGACCTCCGCGACCTCACGCATCTGCACGGCGTCGAAACCGCCCCGGCCGGCCAGCTGTGCGCTCGCGTGCAGGATGCGGCGGCGACGGGCCTCCTGCCGCTGGGTCAGCGCAGGGGCGGCTGCGGCTCCGGCTTCCACCTTGGCCGGCTTGGCCACCTTGTTCACCTTGGCGTTCACCTGGGCTTCCGCGGGCATGGCTCGGTCCCGTTCCGTGACCGTCCGTGAGGGCGAGTGATCAGACAGCATGGCACGGCGGCGGCCGTGGCGTGAATCACCTGATCCACTGGTCACAGCGCCCCTACCTGCCGGTAGATTCGGAGCCTCCGAACGATCAAGTCTGAAACTTGTTCTAGATTAGCGTCCCGGCGTAATCTCGCGGGACAGTGCAGGGAGAAGGGGGCCCAGAGTGACCGCTGAGGCCAGGGAGGCCGGGGCTCCGGAGGACCCCGCTGCCGACGGCTTGCGACCGCTCGACATCGCGCTCCTCACCTATAAAGGGAACCCGTTCTGCGGCGGTCAGGGCGTCTACGTCCGGCACCTCTCGCGCGAGCTGGCCCGCCTCGGCCACCGGGTCGAGGTCATCGGCGCCCAGCCGTACCCCGTGCTGGACGAGGGCTACG
Source organism: Streptomyces sp. NPDC094143 (assembly GCF_040303825.1). NCBI lineage: Bacteria > Bacillati > Actinomycetota > Actinomycetes > Kitasatosporales > Streptomycetaceae > Streptomyces > Streptomyces sp. NPDC094143. The sequence goes on along the minus strand of NZ_JBEOTZ010000014.1, from coordinate 170,853 downwards.
ACGGCCTGCGCCTCACCGAGCTGCCCAGCCTCGACCTGTACCGCCAGCCGGACCCCTTCCGCACGCCCGGGCGCGACGAGTACCGCGACTGGATCGACGCGCTGGAAGTCGCGACGATGTGGACCGGCGGCTTCCCCGAGCCCCTGACCTTCTCGCTGCGCGCCCGCCGCCATCTGCGCGCCCGGCGCGGCGAGTTCGACGTGATCCACGACAACCAGACCCTCGGCTACGGCCTGCTGGGTGACGTCGGCGCGCCGCTGGTGACCACGATCCACCACCCCATCACCGTGGACCGCCAGTTGGAGCTGGACGCGGCGGACGGCTGGCAGCGGCGCTGCTCGGTGCGGCGGTGGTACGCCTTCACCCGCATGCAGAAGCGGGTGGCGCGGCGGCTGCCGTCCGTGCTCACCGTCTCCGGCACGTCCCGCCAGGAGATCGTCGACCACCTCGGCGTCCGGCCGGACCGGATCCACGTGGTCCACATCGGCGCCGACACCGACCTGTTCTCGCCGGACCCGTCCGTGCCGGCCGTCCCCGGCCGGATCGTGACGACGTCCAGCGCGGACGTGCCGCTCAAGGGCCTGGTCCATCTGGTCGAGGCGCTGGCGAAGGTGCGCGCGGAGCACCCCGGGGCGCATCTCGTCGTGGTCGGCAAACGCCCGGCCGAGGGGCCGGTCGCCCAGGCCGTGGAGCGCTACGGGCTGGCAGGCGCCGTGGAGTTCGTCAAGGGCATCTCCGACGCGGAACTCGTCGACCTGGTGCGCTCGGCGCAGGTCGCGTGCGTGCCGTCCCTCTACGAGGGCTTCTCGCTGCCGGCCGCGGAGGCCATGGCGACGGGGACGCCGCTGCTCGCCACGACCGGGGGCGCGATCCCCGAGGTCGCCGGGCGGGACGGCGAGACGTGCCTGGCGGTGCCCCCGGGCGACTCCGAGGCCCTGGCCGCGGGGCTGGGCCGCCTGCTGGGCGACCCGGACCTGCGCGCACGGCTCGGCGCGGCCGGACGCGAACGCGTCCTGCGCCACTTCACCTGGGCCCGGGCCGCGGAGGGGACGGTGTCCCGCTACCGCGAGGCGATCGACCGGGCCGGCGGACAGGGCCGGGGCGGCCGGACGCGTGCCGCCTCCGGCCGTGCGACGACCCCGGCGGTTTCCGGCTCACCCGCTCCCGGGGCCGTTCACCCGCTCCCGGGACCGGGCGCGAGTGCCGGCTCGCCGGCTGCGACGGCGGTGTCCGGCACTTCGCCCTCCGCGTCGCCGGGCGGGGCCGGCTCCCCGGCCTCCGCGGTCACGGCCGGTTCCGTCTCCACGACCGCGACGGGGGCCGGCTCCCCGGTCCCCGCGTCCTCGGCGGGTGCCGTCTCCCCAACCCCCGCAGATGCAACAGGCGTCAACTCCGAAAGCAGGGCCACGTGCTGACCGTCGACTTCTCCCGGTTCCCGCTCGCCCCGGGCGACCGTGTCCTGGACCTCGGCTGCGGTGCCGGACGGCACGCGTTCGAGTGCTACCGGCGCGGCGCGCGGGTCGTGGCGCTGGACCGGAACGCCGACGAGATCCGCGAGGTCGCGAAGTGGTTCGCGGCGATGAAGGAGGCGGGGGAGGCGCCCGAGGGGGCCACGGCCACCGCCATGGAAGGCGACGCCCTCGCGCTGCCGTTCCCGGACGAGTCCTTCGACGTCGTCATCATCTCCGAGGTGATGGAGCACATCCCGGACGACAAGGGCGTCCTCGCCGAGATGGTGCGGGTGCTGAAGCCGGGCGGCCGCATCGCCGTCACCGTGCCGCGCTACGGCCCCGAGAAGGTCTGCTGGGCCCTGTCCGACGCCTACCACGAGGTCGAGGGCGGACACATCCGCATCTACAAGGCCGACGAACTGCTCGCCAGGATCCGCGAGGCCGGGCTCGAACCGTACGGCACCCACCACGCCCACGCCCTGCACTCGCCCTACTGGTGGCTGAAGTGCGCGTTCGGCGTCGACAACGACAAGGCGCTGCCGGTGCGGGCGTACCACAAGCTGCTGGTCTGGGACATCATGAAGAAGCCCCTGGCCACCCGCGTCGCCGAGCAGGCGCTGAACCCGCTGATCGGCAAGAGCTTCGTGGCGTACGCGACCAAGCCGCACCTGCCGGGCCTGGCCGCCGGGGCGGACGCCCGGTGACCACTCCCCGGACGGAACACCTGGTCCTGCCCGGGGTCCTCACCGCCGCGCAGGCCGCCAAGACCGTGGCCGGCATCCTCGCCGTGCAGCGCGAGGACGGCGCGATCCCCTGGTTCCGCGGCCACCACCTCGACCCGTGGGACCACGTCGAGGCCGCGATGGCCCTGGACGCGGCCGGTGAGCACGAGGCCGCCGAGCGGGCCTACCTGTGGCTGGCCCGGCACCAGAATCAGGACGGCTCCTGGTACGCGGCCTACGCCGACGGGGAGTTCGCCGACGTCACCGACCGCGGCCGCGAGACCAACTTCGTCGCCTACATAGCCGTCGGCGTCTGGCACCACTACCTGTCCACCGGCGACGACACGTTCCTGGAGCGGATGTGGCCGGCGGTGTACGCGGCGGTGGAGTTCGTGCTGCGCCTGCAGCAGCCCGGCGGGCAGATCGGCTGGCGCCGCGACGACGACGGCACGGCGACCGCCGACGCCCTGCTGACCGGCTCCTCCTCGATCCACCACGCGCTGCGCTGCGCCCTGGCCATCGCCGAGCAGCGCGAGGAGCCGCAGCCCGACTGGGAGCTGGCGGCCGGTGCCCTGCGGCACGCGATACGGCACCACCCCGAGCGGTTCCTGGACAAGAACCGCTACTCGATGGACTGGTACTACCCCGTGCTGGGCGGCGCGCTGACCGGGGCGGAGGCCAAGGCCCGGATCGAGGAGGGGTGGGAGCGGTTCGTCGTCCCGGGCCTGGGCGTGCGCTGTGTCGTGCCCAACCCGTGGGTGACGGGCGGCGAGTCCGCCGAACTCGCCCTGGCGCTCTGGGCGATGGGCGAGTCCGACCGGGCGCTGGAGGTGCTGCAGTCGATCCAGCACCTGCGCGACGCGGACAGCGGGCTCTACTGGACCGGGTACGTTTTCGACGACGAGGCGATCTGGCCGCGGGAACTCACCACCTGGACGGCCGGGTCACTGCTGCTCGCCGTCGCCGCACTGGGCGGCCACGAGGCGACCTGTGCGGTGTTCGGCGGGGAGCAGTTGCCGACGGGGCTCGAAGCGGACTGCTGCGCCTGAGGGCTCGCGCTCCCCGCTCGGAGAACGCGGCCCTCAGGACGCCGTCAGTGCCGGTGCACCCGGTTGGCGATGGCGTGGCCCACGAACAGGTAGACCACCGCCGCCAGGCCGTACCCGGCGACGACCCTGGCCCACGCCTCGTCGAACGTGAACAGGTCGTGCGACCAGCCGGCCAGCCAGCGGGCCGCGTCGTGCACGAACTGGACGAAGTCGTTCGCCGGGTTCGCGTCCAGCAGGTACATCAGAATCCACAGGCCCAGGATGAGGGCCATGATGTCGGCTACGACCGCGATGATCGTGCCGGCCTGATTCGCGCCGTTGCGATATCGAGGGGACATAGTCTCCGGATTGCCCTTGAACCCTGGATGAAACCAGGGGAATCGCTCAGGAGTTCAACTCGGCGAGCACGCGCCGACGGGGCCACGGGACGACGGCGGTACGGCAACGGCCCCCCGCCCGGAAGGGCGAGGGGCCGTGCGAGGGGCCGTGGGGCTCAGCCGCGCTGGATGCCCGACGTGTCCTGCAGGACACCGCGGCGGCCGTCCTGCGTCTGGGCGACCAGGGCCGCGCCGCGCTGCTCGACGGCCAGGTACCAGGTGCCCGGCGCGAGTTCGGCGATGGGCGTCGGGGAGCCGTCCTCCGCGAACAGCGGCCGCGGCACCGGCACCGCGAACCAGAACGGGGAGAAGTCCCCGGCCGGCGGCTGCGGGGCCTGGGCCTGCTGCGGCTGGGGCTGACCGCCGAACGGCTGCCCCGGCTGCGGCTGGCCGTAGCCACCGGGCTGCTGGGCGCCCGGGTAGCCGTAACCACCCTGGGGCTGGCCGCCGTAGGGCTGCGGAGCGGCCGGGCGCGGGGCCGGGACGAGGGAGCCCTTGAGGGCGGGGACCAGGGGGGTGGCGAGGGCGGCGGCGGCCATCAGCAGCGTGGCGACGAGGGCGAGGATCATGCCGATGCCGGGGCTCGGGGCGCCCGAGCCGCCGTTGTCGCCGATGTTGTCGAAGCCGCTCGGCACGTCGAAGATGTTGCCGAGCGCGCTCCACGCGGCGAACACCGTGAAGGCGACGCCGAACGGGACGAGTTCCAGTCCTGCGATCTTCGGGGCCTGCGGCAGGCCCCGGCCGACGACGACGAGCGCGGCGCCGATGATCCCGGCCAGCACGACGCTGAACACGACCGGGCCGCTGCCCCACAGGCTGGGGAGGTCGACGCTGTCGGGGACATTGTCGAACGAGTAGAGGTCGAGGAACGACGCGATCAACAGCAACACCGCTGCTCCGATCACCACGCCGTCGCCCCGAGTGAGGGAGCGGATATTCACTTCAGGTCCTTCGTAGGTCGTCTCGTCGTCGGTAGAGGCGTCGCTGTCACCATGTCGCCGTCCGGACTCGGTTGGAGCGCGGGGGTGGCCCCTCATCGTAAGGAGGACCCTATCGTCCGCCCGATCAGGGTGTCCGCCGGGATCTGCCGGTCCACACCTACCCGCGCAGGAAACTCACGATTCCCTCAGAGATCCCTTGCGCCGCCTTCTGTCGCCAGGCGCCACTGGTGAGCAACGCCGCGTCCTTGCTATCGCGCATGTTGCCGCACTCGATGAACACCTTGGGAACCGTTGACAGATTGAGACCGCCCAGGTCCTTACGCGTGACGAGACCGCCGCCGTCGCCGACGTAGTTGGACGGCGCGCTGCCGGTGACGGCCACGAAACGGCCCGCCACGCGCTCGCCGAGGTCGCGGGACGGGGCGACGATCGCCCGGGTGTCCGCGGCGCCCGCCCGGACCGGGCCGGGCAGGATCACATGGAATCCGCGGTTGCCGGCGCCGGAGCCGTCCGCGTGGATCGACACCACCGCGTCGGCCTTCGCCTCGTTGCCGATCCGGGCCCGCTCGTCCACGCACGGGCCGTACGGCCGGTCGCCGTCCTGCGTCAGCTTCACCGCGGCGCCCTGCTTCTCCAGGAGCGCGCGCATGCGGTGCGCCACGTCCAGGGTGAACTTCGCCTCGGTGTAGCCGTCGTTGGTGGAGGTGCCCGTGGTGTCGCACTCCTTCCGGTTCGTCCCGATGTCCACCGTGCGGTTGATCTCGCTCGGATGCCGGAAGTTGCCCGGGTTGTGGCCCGGGTCGATGACGACGACCTTGCCCTTGAGCGGGCCGGAGGCGGCGGGCGCGGAGGCCGTGGGCGTCGGCGACGGCCCCGGCTGCTTGCCGTCCTCGGTGGGTTCGGTGGGTTCGGCGGGCACCGTGGGCGCGGCGGACGTGGACGTGCTCGCCCGGTTCGAACCGCCGGCGTCCCCCGAACCGCCCACCGTCTCGTAGACCAGCCAGCCGAGCAGCGCCCCCGGCACGAGCGCGGCGAGCGCCATGGTCAGCGGGCCGCGACGGGGGCGGCGGGGCTGGGGAGGTTCGAAGTCCGGGCCTGCGTACGACACGCAGCCACCCTAGCGGCCGTGACGGAGGCGAGCGGGCCGGGCGGGTGCCCGCTACGCGTCGTTCCCGTCGCCGTCCCCGTGCCGTACCGCCTCCTTCACCCGCGCCTCCACCTCCTGGCGCGGCGTCTCCTCCTGCCTCGCGTACGCCGTCACCGCCGCCTGGACGTCCCGGGCGAGATCGCGCCAGGCGCGCCAGGCGGTCTCCCACGTGGTGGTCTGCTGGTCGCTCCACTGGGTCCGGGTGGGCGGACCGTAGGCGTCCTGCAGCTGACGCACGCGGGCGTACGCCTGGTCCGCCGCGCGCTGCTTCTCCACGAGCTCTGCGAAGGTGTGTGCCACGCGGCCGGATCCTTGGGCAGCGCCGCGCGCCCCGCCGACGCGCCACGCCGCCCGTGGGCCGACCGGGCGGTGGCGGACGGGGCGCGGTTCACCCGCCCAGCCGTTCCCTCAGACGCCCGGGCCCGTGCGCCGCAGCACCCGCAGCGAGCCCGTCGCCGAGACCTCCGTGAAGGCGCCCGAGGCGAGGGCCCGGAGGTAGACGCGGTACGGGGCCTGACCGGTGAACTCGTCCTGCGGGTCCGGGAAGACGTCGTGGACGAGGAGCAGCCCGCCCTCGGCGACGTGCGGGGCCCAGCCCTCGTAGTCGGCCGTGGCGTGCTCGTCGGTGTGGCCGCCGTCGATGAAGACGAGGCCGAGCGGTGTGCGCCAGAACGCGGCGATCTGCGGGGACCGCCCCACCAGCGCCACCACGTGCTCCTCCAGGCCCGCCCGGTACAGGGTGCGGCGGAACGTCGGCAGCGTGTCCATCACGCCCAGCTCGGGGTCGACGGTCTCCGGATCGTGGTACTCCCAGCCCGGCTGCTGCTCCTCGCTGCCGCGGTGGTGGTCCACGGTGAGCGCGCTCACCCCGGCCCGCCGGGCCGCGTCGGCCAGCAGGACGGTGGAGCGCCCGCAGTACGTGCCGACCTCCAGCAGCGGCAGCCCCAGCCGCCCGGCCTCCACGGCCGCCGCGTACACCGCCAGTCCCTCGGCCACGGGCATGAACCCCTTCGCGGCCTCGAACGCGGCCAGGATCTCGGACTCGGGGGCCGCGGGCATGGGGTTCCTCTCGGTCGTACGACACTGCGGGCGCCCATGCTGCCGTACCCCCTGCCGTGGCACGACAGGGGGTACGGGTGAGCGGGGGTCAGGTGGAGACGGTCTCGCCCGGCAGCGACAGGTCCAGGTCGACCGGCCGGTCGTCGCCGGCGTGGGTCGCGGACGAGGCGAGCGGGCCGTGGCCGGTGGCGCGGGCGGCCACGACGTAGGCGCCTCGCGCGGGGACGGCGAGCGCGTAGCTGCCGTCCTCGGCGGTCAGGGTCGCTCCGGCCTGCCGGCCGCCGCGGTCGATCAGGGTGACCCTGGCCCGGGCGACGGGGGAGCCGTCGGCGGCCAGCACCCGGCCCCGGAAGCCGCGCAGCACCCGCTCGGCCCGCTCCAGCGCCGCGTCCTCCTCGCTGCTGGCGCGCAACTGCGGCTTGCCCGAGGGGCGGCGGCCCGGCAGGAACAGCGCCAGCAGCAGTCCCACGGCGACCGCGCCCGTCGCGATCAGGAAGGAGACCCGGAAGCCGTGCATGGTGGGGATCTCGACGCCGCCGACGGTGTCGGCGGTGTTCGCCAGCACCATGCCGATCACGGCGCTCGACACCGACGTGCCGATGGAACGCATCAGCGTGTTCAGGCCGTTGGCCGCGCCGGTCTCCGACGCCGGGACCGCGCCCACGATCAACGCGGGCAGCGAGGAGTAGGCGAGGCCGATGCCCGCGCCGAGCAGGACCGAGATGACCAGGCTCTGCCAGGCGGCGCTCATCAGGCCGAGGCCGGCTCCGTAGCCGATCGCGATGATCAGCAGACCGAGGATCAGGGTGACCTTGGGGCCGTACTTCGCGGACAGCCGGGCGTAGACGGGCGCGGTGAACATCATCGTCAGGCCGAGCGGCGCGACGAGCAGGCCCGCGACGACCATCGACTGGCCGAGGCCGTAGCCGGTGGACGTCGGCAGCTGGAGCAGCTGGGGCAGGACCAGCGAGACGACGTAGAACGAGACGCCGACCATGATCGAGGCGAGGTTGGTGAAGAGCACGGCCGGGCGGGCCGTGGTGCGCAGGTCGACCAGCGGGGCCTTGACGCGCAGTTCCATCACGCCCCACAGCAGGAGCACGACCGCCGACGCCGTGAACAGGCCGAGGGTGGTGCCGGAGGTCCAGCCCCAGTCGCTGCCCTTGGTGATCGGCAGCAGGAACAGCACGAGCCCGGCGGACAGGCCGAACGCGCCCGGCAGGTCGAAGGTGCCCCCGGCGCGCATCGGGGACTCCGGCACGACGAGGAGGGTGAGGGCGATGGAGAGCACGCCGAGTCCCGCGGCGCCGTAGAACAGGGCGTGCCAGTCGCTGTGCTGGGCGACCAGGGCGGCGGCGGGCAGGGCGAGGCCGCCCCCGACGCCTATGGAGGAGCTCATCAGGGCCATCGCCGAGCCGAGCCGCTCGCGGGGCAGCATGTCCCGCATCAGGCCGATGCCGAGCGGGATGGCGCCCATCGCGAAGCCCTGGAGCGTACGGCCGGTGATCATGAGCAGCAGGTCGCTGGTGAGCGCGCTGACGAGCGCGCCCACGACCATCACCGAGAGGCTGAGGATCAGCATGCGGCGCTTGCCGTAGAGGTCGCCGAGGCGGCCCATGATCGGGGTGGCCACGGCACCCGAGAGGAGGGTCGAGGTCAGGACCCAGGTGGCGTTGCTGGGGGCGGTGTCCAGCAGTCGCGGCAGGTCCTTGATCACCGGGACGAGCAGGGTCTGCATCACCGCGACCACGATGCCCGCGAAGGCGAGCACCGGGACCACGGCCCCGCTCGCTCGGCCGGCGGGACGTTCTGCCGTCGTCTGCGTCATTGAGGGGGGCCTCCAGGCCGGGGGGTCGGGTGCGGACGGTTACGTGGAGTGTGAACCTTGTATGCGCAGGCAACTATTCCGTTGCTTTGGCGCTCTAACGAAATCTTGACCTTCTCTTGGGACGGGGGCCGGATCCGCCGTGGCCCGGGCCGTGCGGATCCGGCCTAGGTCGAAATCCCGATGCCAGGAGCGTGGAGTGGTTGAGAGCATGACACCCATGGTCGAAGCCGCCGAGATGACCCGTACGCCCCGCCGCACCTCGCCCCCCACCTGGCTCGTGGTGGCGCTCACCTGCGCCGGGCAGTTCCTCGTCGTCCTGGACGTGTCCGTCGTCAACGTGGCGCTGCCGTCGATGCGCGGTGGGCTGGGGCTGAGCGAGCAGGGCCTGCAGTGGGTGGTGAACGCCTACGCCATCGCCTTCGCCGGGTTCATGCTGCTCGGCGGACGGGCCGGTGACCTCTACGGCCGCAAGCGGATGTTCCTCGTCGGGCTCGGCCTGTTCACGCTGGCCTCGCTGGCCGGCGGACTGGCCCAGGCCGAGTGGCAACTGCTCCTCGCCCGGGCCGTGCAGGGGCTCGGCGCGGCGGTGCTGGCGCCCTCGACGCTGACCATCCTCACGGCCTCCGTGCCCGAGGGCGCGGCCCGGGCCCGGGCCATAGGCACCTGGACGGCGGTCGGCGCCGGCGGCGGCGCGGCCGGCGGCCTGGTCGGCGGGCTGCTGATCGAGACGCTGTCCTGGCGGTGGGTGCTGCTGATCAACGTGCCCGTCGGCGCCGTCGTGCTGTGCGCCGCCGCCTGGTTCCTCACCGAGGGCCGCGCCGGGGACGGGCGGCGCCTGGACCTGCCCGGCGCGCTGTTCGTCACGGCCGGGCTCGGCACCCTCGCCTACGGCATCTCCCAGACGGAGGCGGAGGGCTGGACGGCATCGGCCACGCTGCTGCCGCTGTTCGCCGGACTGGCCCTGATCGGGCTGTTCCTCGCGGTCGAGGCCCGCACCGCCAGCCCGCTGATGCCGCTCGGTCTGCTGCGCCTGCGCTCGGTCTCCTCCGCGAACGTGGCCATGTTCCTGTGCGGCTTCGCGATGTTCTGCATGTGGTTCTTCATGACCCTCTACGCGCAGAACGTCCTCGGCTACACCCCGCTGGAGGCCGGTCTCGCCCTGGTCCCGAGTTCCCTCGCCGTCATCCTCGGCTCCAAGCTGGCGCCCCGGCTGATGCGGCCGGTCGGCCCGCGCAACGTGGCGGTGCTCGGCACGCTGGTCGCGGTGGCGGGCTTCGCCTGGCAGTCCACCATGACCCTGGACGGGGCCTACGCGACGGCGATCCTGTTCCCCGGCGTCCTGATGATGCTCGGCGCGGGCCTGGCGGCGACCCCGCTCGCCTCCCTGGCCACGTCCGGCGCGGCCCCCGAGGAGGCCGGACTGGTCTCCGGCCTCGTCAACACGTCCCGCACGATGGGCGGTTCCCTCGGCCTGGCCGTCCTCTCCACGCTGGCGGCCTCCCGCTCGGCCGGGAGCACCACACCGCAGGCCCTGACGGAGGGGTACGCGCTCGCCTTCCGGGTGGGCGCCGGGGTGCTGGCGGCCGGCGTGGCACTGATGTGGCTCTGGCTGCCACGGAAGGCGAAGCCGGAGGGGTCCTAGGCCAGGCGCTCGGCGCGGCCCGAAAAAAGCCTCCGTCGCTCGGTCCGCAACGGCCCTGCGGTGGCCCCTGGGGGGTGCGCCGCGTGCTTTTCGCGGCAGGGGCGGTACGGCCCGTCGCGCGGGCGCGCCCCCGTGTGCGACGGGCCGTCAGACGCCTTCCGCCCGGACCGTGAAACCCGGTCTGACCTGGTCTTTCGTCTCGAGCGCGCCTAGGCTCGGCAGTCGCGGAAGGGGGCCGGATGGACCGGAACATACGCACTGTCGACGACGTACTCGCCCTGCTCGACGGATTGTTCGCACCCGAGGCCGACCGGTGGTCGCAGCGGGGGGCCGGCTGGTGGGACGGCTTCTACGCCGAACGGTCCCGGCCGGTGCCGTTCTTCGCGGCGAAACCGGACGAGAACCTGGTGCGTCACGTGGCGGACGGGACGGCCGGCGCGGGGCGGGCGCTCGACCTGGGCTGCGGCCCGGGGCGCAACGCGCTCTACCTGGCGGCCCGGGGCTTCGAGGTCGACGCGGTCGACCTCTCCCCGGCGGCCCTCGACTGGGCCCGGGAACGAGCCCGCGAGACCGGGGTGCGAGGGGTGCGGTTCCACTGCGGGGACGCCTTCGCCCTCGCCGGGACGGAACTCACCGGCCCCTACGACCTCGTCTACGACTCCGGCTGCTTCCACCACCTGCCCCCGCACCGGCGGATCAGCTATCTGGCCCTGCTGGACAGGGTCCTGGCACCCGGTGGCCTGTTCGGCCTGACGTGCTTCGCCGCCGGGACGGGCGGCATGGGGGCGGAGGTGCCCGACGCGGACTTCTACCGTGAGGGAGCCGGACTGCGGGGCGGGCTCGCCTACACACCCGAGGCGTTGGGCGAGATCTTCTCCGGCCTCGGCGTGCTCGAACTGCGGAGGATGCGCGACGAGCCGGAGGATTCGGACCGCTTCGGCGAGTCCTTCCTGTGGACCGCGCTGTTCCGGCGCGAGCCGGCCCCCGCCCGATAGCAGGTCAGGCGGTCCGAGGCGGGCGATCCGTGCCGAGCAGGGCGGTCAGGGTCTCCGTGAAGGCCGACGCCGAGTGGTCGGCGTGTGCGCGGATGCGCGCGGCGACGGCCTCGGCCCCGCCGCCCTCCAGCAGCCGCACGAGCCGGTCCAGGTCCCGCTCACGCCCCTCCGGCCCCTCCCGGCCCTCCTGGGTGGACAGGTAGAAGTCCGTCGCGTCGTACGCCATGTGGAAGACGTGCTTCTTCACGTCGCTCAGCGTCAGGTAGTCGTCGTGCGTCCTGGGCGTCGGCTCGGGCGCCCCGACGCACACCGCCGGGGTGCCGGCGGCCCAGGCGTTGACCGCCAGGTGGTAGGTGTCCGTGACGACCAGCCGGTAGCGCGGCAGCACCGCGAGCAGGTCGCCGATGGTGTACTCGCCCGCGCGGGCCGGGATGTGGCCGACCGAGTCGGGCACGTCCCGGTCGAACCAGGGCAGCCACTCCAGCGGGACGCCCAGCCGGTCGGACAGGGCCTGGCAGTGGGCGGGCAGCCAGTCGGGGACCGGGGTGCGGGCGCCCAGGAACACGCCGATGGCACCGCCCCGCGGCACCGACCGGGACCACGGCGTGGTCGGCAGGTGGTCGAGGTCGCCGGGGCGGGACAGCAGCGCCGCGTCCGAGCCGAAGTGGTCGGTCGTCCGGTCCCCGCGCAGATGCGCGATCTTCGCCGCCGACAGCGGGTCGCGCACCCAGATCCGGTGGCTGCGCCTGACCAGGCGGGTGAAGAGCGGGCCGTACTCCTTGTCCTCGTAGTCGGACTGGGTGTTGTGCAGGATGGTGCCGCCGTAGCTGAGGGTCCGCGCGAGGACCTCGTCGGGCTGGTCCGCGAACAGCAGGGTCCGGTTGAGCAGGCCTCGGGCGGCGTCCCGGTCGGCGGCGATGCCGAAGTCGAGCAGGCGGTTCGTCGCGTCCTGCGCGAGGTAGTGCCGGGTGTGCAGGAAGTCGCCCCAGAAGACGACGGCGTCGTGGTCGCGCAGCGCGCCGAGGTGCTCGGCCAGGGGGTGGAAGCGGAACGGGAAGTCCGTGCCTCGTGCGCACGCGCGCAGGGGCACGGTCTCCGGTGTGTGCAGGGTGTACCAGGTGGCGTCGATCTCGGGGGCCGTCCGCCGCCGCAGGGACTCGAACGCCAAGTCGACGGTCAGCATCCCCGTGTTGCGGTACCCGATGTTCGGCGCGGTGATGACGGCGACGCGTGCCATGTGCTCCATTTCCCCTAGCGCTTGCCGGCGCCGTGTACCTGTATGTGTGGCGCGGACCAGCGGCCAACGTACACGCCGGGGCGGGCGGTACGGCGTCCCGGCCCCTCCGCGCGGTGCCCGCCGCCGGCACAGCCGTTCACGGCCGCCAGTACTGACCGTCGGCTCGCATGAGCAGGCGCTCCTCCACCAAGTACCGCCGCGGCGCGGCCACATCCGGATGGACCTCGCGCAGGATGTCGTTGACCTCGGTTTCCGGGTAACGCCGTTGCAGGGCGAAGAGCGGTACCAGCCCTTCCAGGAACGTCCTGCGCTTGCCCTGCTTCGAGGGGATCGAGGCCTGCGGCCGTGGTCGCGGACGGCGAGGCGCCGCGTGCCGCCAGACGTCGTTGACGGTGAGGCGTGTTCCGGAGCCACACCCCGGACGGCAGGCCGAGCCTGATGCCCGGGGACAGACGGCGCGGCCAGGTGGCTCGGTCCGCCCCCCCCGGGGACCCGGCGGTGGTGTCAGTCTGACCACGGCTTCGTCGGGCTGCTCCGCCCACCGTCGGCGCCGTCGAGCGCGGGGACGCCCCGGTCCTGGCCGACACGATCGTCGAACACACCTGAGTCCAGTACGCCGTCGGACGAAGAACTGCCCCTCCCGCCGGGTGGCGGAAGGGGCAGTTCGCAGTGTGGTGACTGACGTACCGTCAGGCCGCGGTCACGGCTTGCCCGGTCTCCGCCACCGGCTTGCGGTGGCGTCCGCGCGGGGCCGTCTCGCTGTCGTGCGGGGAGACCTCGCCACGGTGCCGGCCGTGGCCGGCGGAGGTCTCCTGGACGTCGGCAGTGTGCGGCTGGTTCTTGCTGGCGTCGCTCATCGGAAGGATTCACCCCGTCAACATGATCTTTTTTACAGCCGGGTGAGTCTAACCGGCGCCCCACGCCCCGGATCCAGGCGGGCGCGCCAACCGGCACTAGTTCGTTACAAGGCGCCCCAAGGGTGCCTCCTGGAGGGGCACCGGCCGTGCGGCCGAGGGCGCCGGGGACGGTCCGGGCCGTTCCGGAACCGGGGTCGCCGGCTCGGGGACCGGGAGCGGGGCTGCCGTCTGCGGGCCGGTGGGGTACGGAGGCGCCGTTTCCCGGTCCGTGGAGTACGGGGGCGTCGTTTCCCGGTCGGTGGGGTACAGGGGTGCGGTTTCCCGGCCGGCGGAGTGCGGGGGTGCGATGCCCGCAATCGGGTTCGGGTTCGGGTGCGCGTTCGAGTGTGGTGACGCGGTGCCGGGCGCCGGTCCGGCAGGGGACGGCGCGGTGCCGGGGTCCGGCAGGGCGGGTGCGGGCGGGCACACCCGTGCCACCCCGCACGGCACCGCCTCCGTCGCGTACGGCAGCCGCAGCACCCCGTCCGCCGTCCACAGCCCCGTCCCCGCCAACCACCCCTCGGGCGCGGGCAGATGGTGCACCCGCCGCTCGGCCGGCCGCCACACCCCGACCCAGCTGCCCGCGGGCCCGTCGACCCGCAGCGCCACCGCACAGCTCTCCGGCGTCAGCACCTGCCCCGGCTGGATCGCGAACGGCGTCACGGAGCAGTCCCGCAGCCGCAGGCACTCCGGGAACCGCACCGGCAGCGTGCTGCCCAGCACGCCCCAGCCGAGCCGCTCCTGCCCCGGCGAGGGCGCGTCGGAGCGGACGATCAGCAGGCCGCTGTCGTGATCGGCGAGCAGCAGCCGGTCGTCGCTGTCCGCGGCGATCTGCAGCAGCGGCGACACTTCGCCGCCGCGCTCCAGGTCCACCACGACCGCCTTGGTGCGCCCGCCCGTCTCCCGGTCCAGGGCCAGCAGCCGCCCCGCGCGGTCCAGCCAGACCCCGCCCGAGCCGCGGCCGGGCAGCTCCGCCACCCGCTCGGGCCCGAAGGCGCCGCCCGCCACCAGCCACACGGACGTCGAGCGCGGGCCGACCGCGAGGGCGTACGCCTTCTCCCCGCCGGGCGCGGGCGGCAGCAGCCGCAGCCGGGCCCTGTCGTCCGGGCACTCGACCGCGCCCAGCGGCAGCTCGCCGGTGCCGGGCCCGGTCGGGTAGAGCAGCGAGAAGGCGTGCCGCCCGGCCACCCGGCGGTGGATGAGGACCCGCCCGTCGCCCATCGGCTGCACCTCGGTGCCCGGCTCCTCCGGCTGGTTGCGTGGCAGGGGCACGGCGTAGGGCTCGGGGCCGTCGAGGGTCCAGCGCTCCGGGAACCAGGCGTCACCGGCCGACGCGAGGCGCGCGCCGTAGGCGCCGTCCGCGCTGAGCGTGCAGCCGGCCGGCGCGGCCCCGTCCCCGTCCTCGTGTCCCGGCGAAGGCTCGATCGCACAGGCAGTCATCGTTCGGTCACCTCCGGTGACGAACGTAGTTTTCGCACGAAGAGGCGGGGAATTCCCTGGGGCCCCACTTCACACATAAGGGTGTTCCAGGAACGATTCGCCTGAGGGAGAGGGACCGTTTGTGCTGAGCCGGGCGAGCGCGGGCCGGCAGGGGCGGTGGCGGTGGTGGTGGCCGTGGCGGTGGCGGTTCAACGCCACAGATCAGGCGGGTAGCCTTGCACCCGTGCCCCGTCTGTCTGAAGTCATCGCCGCGCTGGAGAGCCTGTGGCCCGCCGAGCGGGCCGAGTCCTGGGACGCGGTCGGCACCGTCGCGGGCGACCCGGACCAGGAGGTCACGCGCGTCCTGTTCGCCGTCGACCCGGTCCAGGAGATCGTCGACGAGGCGGTGAAGCTGGGTGCCGACCTGCTCGTCACCCACCACCCGCTCTACCTCCGCGGCACCACGACGGTCGCGGCGACGCACTTCAAGGGCCGCGTCGTCCACACGCTCATCAAGAACGACATCGCGCTGCACGTCGCCCACACCAACGCCGACACCGCCGACCCGGGTGTCTCCGACGCCCTCGCGGGCGCCCTGGGCCTGAGGGTCACCGGGCCGCTCGTGCCGGACCCGACCGACTCCGAGGGCCGCCGGGGCCTGGGCCGTGTCTGCGCGCTTGACCACCCGCTGACCGTCCGCGAGCTGGCCGCCCGCGCCGCCGAGCGGCTGCCCGCCACCGCGCAGGGCATCCGCGTCGCCGGCGACCCCGAGGCGCTGGTGCGGACCGTCGCCGTCAGCGGGGGCTCCGGCGACAGTCTCTTCGACCAGGTGCGCGCGGCCGGCGTCGACGCCTTCCTCACCGCCGACCTGCGCCACCACCCGGCGGCCGAGTTTCTGGCGGATCGCGCCCACAGCCCTCTCGCGCTGCTCGACGCGGCGCACTGGGCCACCGAGTGGCCCTGGTGCGAGCTGGCCGCGAGCCAGCTCGACGAAATCTCCGACCGCAACGGATGGGACCTGCGGGTCCACGTCTCCAAGACGGTCACCGACCCCTGGACCGCCCACGCGGCCTCGACCACTTCTGACCCCCTGGGAGCCCCGAACTGAACGCCGCGCCCGCCGACCAGATCCGCCTTCTCGACCTCCAGGACCTCGACGTCCGCCTCCAGCAGCTGGCCCACCGGCGGAGGTCGCTGCCCGAGCACGCCGAGATCGAGTCGCTGACCAAGGACCACACCCAGCTGCGCGACCTGCTCGTCGCCGCGCAGACCGAGGAGAGCGACACCGCCCGCGAGCAGACCAAGGCCGAGCAGGACGTGGACCAGGTGCGCCAGCGCGCCACCCGCGACCAGCAGCGCCTGGACTCCGGCGCCGTCACCTCCCCCAAGGACCTGGAGAACCTCCAGCGCGAGATCGCCTCGCTCGCCAAGCGGCAGGGCGACCTGGAGGACGTGGTGCTGGAGGTCATGGAGCGCCGGGAGTCCGCGCAGGAGCGGGTCGCCGAGCTGACCGAGCGGGTCTCCTCCGTCCAGGCGAGGATCGACGACGCGACCGCCCGGCGCGACGCGGCGTTCGAGGCGATCGACGCCGAGGTGGCCACGGTCACCAAGGAGCGCGAGGTCATCGCCGGGTCCATCCCCGCCGACCTGCTGAAGCTCTACGACAAGCTGCGCGGGCAGCAGGGCGGCGTCGGCGCGGCGAAGCTGTACGCGCGCAGCTGCCAGGGCTGCCGCCAGGAGCTGGCCATCACCGAGCTGAACGAGATTCGCACGGCGGCGCCCGACACGGTGATCCGCTGCGAGAACTGCCGCCGGATCCTGGTGCGCACGTCCGAGTCCGGTCTCTAGTCCTCAGGGAGCCGTTGCGGTGCGGGAGTTCATCGTCGAGGCGGACGGCGGGTCACGGGGCAACCCGGGGCCCGCGGGCTACGGGGCCGTGGTGAGCGACGCGGCGACGGGGGAGACGCTGCGGGAGGCCGCCGAGTACATCGGCGTCGCCACGAACAACGTCGCCGAGTACCGCGGCCTGCTGGCCGGGCTGCGCGCCGCCCACGCCCTGGACCCGGACGCCACGGTCCACGTCCGGATGGACTCCAAGCTCGTCATCGAGCAGATGTCGGGCCGCTGGAAGATCAAGCACCCCGCCATGAAGCCCCTGGCGGCGGACGCGGCCCGGATCTTCCCGCCGGGGCGCGTGACGTACGAGTGGATCCCGCGCGAGAAGAACAAACACGCGGACCGGCTGGCCAACGAGGCGATGGACGCGGGGGCCAGGGGCGAGCAGTGGTCGGAGTCGGCTTCGACGGCTGATCCGGACACGGCCGCGCGAGCGACGGTTCAGCCGGAGTCGCCCGGCGACGCGGCGGCGGGCGCGGCCCGGGTACGCGACGCCCTGGCGGCGGGGCGTGCGCCCACCGCATCGCCCTCCGTCGAGGGGCCTGACGCAGGCACCCGCGTTCCACGGGCCGGGGTCTCTACGGAGGAGACTGGCGCAGGCACCCGCGTCGCGATGGTGAGGCCCTCCGCTGAGAAGGCCGGTGCCGACGCCCGGGCCGCCAAGGCCGTGGCCTCGCCCGGCTGGGCGCCCGCCGACATGGGCGCCCCTGCCACCTTCGTCCTGCTACGGCACGGGGAGACGCCGCTGACGCCGCAGAAGCGGTTCTCGGGGAGCGGCGGGACCGACCCCTCCCTCTCCGACGTGGGGCGGGAGCAGGCCGAGCGGGCCGCCGCGATGCTGGCCAGGCGCGGCACGATCCAGGCGGTCGTGTCCTCGCCCCTCACCCGCACGCGCGAGACCGCCGGGATCGTCGCGGCCCGGCTCGGGCTGGACGTGGAGATCGAGGACGGGCTGCGCGAGACCGACTTCGGCGCCTGGGAGGGGCTCACCTTCGCCGAGGTGCGCGAACGCCACCCCGAGGACCTGAACGCCTGGCTCGCCTCCCCGGACGCCGAACCCACCGGCGGCGGCGAGAGCTTCGCCGCGACCGCCGACCGGATCGCCGCCACCCGCGACAAGCTGATCGCCGCCCACCAGGGCCGCACGGTCCTGCTCGTCACGCACGTGACTCCGATCAAGACCTTCGTCCGGCTCGCCCTCGGCGCCCCGCCCGAGTCCCTGTTCCGCATGGAACTGTCGGCCGCGTCCCTGTCGGCCGTGGCGTACTACGCGGACGGCAACGCCAGCGTCCGCCTGTTCAACGACACGTCCCACCTGCGCTGAGCCCTGCCGCCGCCCGGGCCAGCTCCTCCACCCGCCCCCAGTCGCCGCCCGCGACCGCGTCCGGCGGCAGCATCCAACTGCCGCCCACACAACCGACGTTGGGCAGCGCCAGATAGTCCGGGGCGGAGTCCGGGCCGATCCCGCCCGTCGGGCAGAACCGCGCCTGCGGCAACGGCCCCGCCAGTGACCTCAGATACGCCGTACCGCCCGCCGCCTGCGCCGGGAAGAACTTCATCTCGCGCACCCCGCGCTCCAGCAGCGCCACCACCTCGGACGTGGTCGACACCCCCGGCAGGAACGGCACCCCGGACGCCCGCATCGCCTCCAGCAGCCCCTCGGTCCAGCCGGGGCTCACCAGGAACCTGGCCCCCGCCGCCACCGCCTGCGCGACCTGCCCGGGGCTGATCACCGTCCCGGCCCCGACCACCGCCTCCGGCACCTCCCGGGCGATGGCCCGGATCGCGTCGAGGGCCACGGGCGTCCGCAACGTCACCTCGATCGCCGGCAGCCCCCCGGCCACCAGCGCCCGCGCCAGCGGTACGGCGTCGCCGACGTCCTCGACGACGACCACGGGGACGACGGGCGCGAGGTCCAGCACGGAGGCGGGCAGGGCGGAGGAGGAAGCCATGACCTCATCCTGCCGTTCACAATGCAGAGCACGCAAAGGGCGTTGCGCATAATGCAATGCAAGTGGGTCAGTGGACCTCGTCCACCAGCACGTCCAGCGCCCACGCCTGCCCGGCCTTCGCGGGCGCCCCGGCCTCCACCACATAGCCGAGGTCCCGCAGCGCCTCCACCAGCTCGGCGGGCGACCGGGGAGCCGCCCCGTCGGTCAGCAGGCTCCGCACGATCCGCCCCTTCGTCGCCTTGTTGAAGTGGCTGACCACCTTCCGGGTCGGCGCGTGCAGCACCCGCACGGTCGCCGTCCGCTCGGCGACCTCGCCCTTCGGCTTCCACGCGGCGGCGTACGCGGCCGACCGCAGGTCCAGCACCAGGCCGCCCCCGGCCGCCTCGGGAAGCACCGACGCCATCGGCGTACGCCAGTGCGCTCCCAGCGCACCGAGCCCCGGCAGCTTCACCCCCATCGAGCACCGGTAGGACGGAATCCGGTCCGTCACCCGGACCGCTCCCCACAGCCCGGAGAAGACCAGCAGCGACCGCGCGCCACGCCGCCTGGCGGCCGGGTCGAGGGTCGCCAGGCCGAGCGCGTCGTACAGCACGCCGGTGTAGATCTCCCCGGCCGGCCGCGCCCCCGCCGTCCGCAGCTCCGCGTTCTTCGCGACCTCGCCGCGCAGCCCCTCGCTCAGCCCCAGCACCTCGCGTGCCTTGTCCTCGTCACCCGAACACAGCTCGACCAGCTCGGTCAGAACCGCCTCCCGGGCCCCGGCGAGCCCCGGCAGGGACAGCGCCTCCGGCTTCAGCGGCGCACCCCGGCCCGACGAGGCCTTTCCTTCGGACGGCGGCAGCAGGACAAGCACGCGTACTCCTTCGATCGAACTCCGCCGACAGCGTACGGGGGCCTCACACCCGCGCCGGGCCGAGGGCACGGACCAGGCCGTCGGCGTCGTCGGCGTGGAAGCGGACGACCCGGACCCGGCGGCGCCGGCCGAGGAAGGAGACGTGAGTGACCGGCTCGGTCAGTTCGAGCGTGATCGTGGTCCGCGACCCGACCTCGACGTCCAGCTCGCCGTCGGCCCGCTCGTGCGTCAAGCGCAGCTCGCGCCGCGCCGAGGCGATCCGCTCCAGCGGCACGCACAGGTCGACGTGGGCGTACCGCCGTATGCGCAAGGTCCCGCGGCCCGGGTCCAGCACGTGCGGGCGCACGACGGACGAGGCGTGCAGCCCCACGACGACCACCACGCCGTACACGTCCAGGAACAGCAGCACCGCGTGCGCGGTCGGGAAGTCCCGCAGCAGCACCGACATCGCGACCGTCTCGACCACGCACACGAACGCGAAACCGGCCATCATCGCGCCCTGCCCGCGCGCGTACCCGAAGGCCAGGCGTCCGCTCGTCCCGTGCGTACGCCGCGCCGCCCACAGCACCAGGCTCACCAGCACCCGCGCCTCGTGCCGGACCAGCAGCCCCGCGACCCTCATCGCCGCTCCCCGGCCAGGATCCGCAGCGCACGGCGGACCGCCTCCGCCTGCGCCGGTGCCAGGTCGTCGTAGAACGCGCGCAGCACGCCGTCGTCCCGGTCGAGCTCCCAGGACCCGGTCTCCTGGAGCAGCCCCGGGGGAATGCAGCCGGCGAGCACCCGGGCCGCGTCCCCGACCCGCGGGTCGTCCGGTTCGGCGTCGGCGAGCGCGTCCAGCAGCGCGTACGCCTCACCGGCCCGCGCCACGGCCCCCGGACTCCCCAGCGCCTCCTTGATCGACGCCACCATGCGCTCGCGGGCGCCGGGAGGCATGGAGGTCTCCAGGAAGGCGATGACCTCGCGGTCCTTGGCCGCCATGGGGCTGTCCGTGAGATGCGCGGTCCCCGCGAACAGCGCGGCCAGCTCGGGCGACACCGGCCCCTCGGCGGGCAGCCCGCCCTCCACCTCCAGCAGCGCCCGCAACCGCCCGCGCCGCTCGCGAATCGCCTCCTCCTGCCGCGCCAGGTCCGCGTCCAGCTCGGTCAGCACCTCGACGAGGTCCTTGCCGGCGTCGTCCGCGAGCACGTCCCGCACCTCGGCGAGCCCCAGCCCCAGCTCGGTCAGCCGCCGGATCCGTGCCAGTACGACGGCGTGCCGCAGGGTGTACTCCCGGTACCCGTTGGGGCGCCGCTCCGGCTCCGGCAGCAGCCCCTGGTGGTGGTAGTGCCGCACGGCCCGCGTGGTGACGCCGACGACCGCGGCGAGTTCTCCGATCCGCATGCCACCAGTGAAGACGTTGACGCTGCGGCAGGGTCAAGCACGCGGCCCGGTGTCCGACGGCCGCCTTGACCATGTGTGTGCCACGATCGGGGGAACGGACCCCGATCCCACCGGCAGGTGATCAGCCGATGTCCCAGTCTGGCGAGCGACCGAAGGAGGGGCGTGACATGACCGCCATGGCCCACGAGCCGCTCTCGCAGGAAGCCGTCCTGCTGGAGGGCTTTCTCGCCCTGGACACCCCGGAGGGTTTCCGGGCCGAGCTGGTCGAGGGGGAGATCGTTGTGACGCCGCCGCCGGACGGGGATCACGAGGATCACATCGGGCTGATCGTGAACCAGGTGATCAGGCGTTCCCGGACCGACATGCAGTTCTCGGGGAACAAGGGTCTGAAACTGCGCCGCGGGGGAGCATGTCCGAAGGACCATGTGGTCCCGGACGGTACGTTCGCCCCGATGGATGTGCGCCTGTACCGGGGGGCCGGCTCCTGGATGTCCTGCGACGGCGTCGCCATGGTGATGGAGGTGACCTCGACCAAGCCGCAGACCGACCGCGAGACCAAGCGCCGCTGCTATGCCCGGGCGGGCATCCCCGTCTACCTGCTCGTCGACCGGGAGACGGCCCAGGTGACGGTCTTCACCGAGCCGAAGGACGACGACTACCGCGAGCACTGCGCCCGCCCCTTCGGCAAGCCCGTCACCCTCCCGGAACCCTTCGCCTTCGATCTGGACACCGCGGACCTCCTCTGATCCCCTGGGGCCGGGGGGTGCGTCATGGGAACACGCGAGCAGGCCAGCTGGACCCGAGCACGCCTGGGCCGGGCCGGGCCGCCGCTGGACCTTCTCACCGCCCGCTTCGACCGGCACACCTACGCACCACACGCCCACGACGAATTCACCGTCGGTGTCACGGTCGGCGGGTCGGAGGTCATCGCCTACCGGGGCGGGCACATCCACTCCTACCCCGGCTCGATCGTCGTGCTGGAGCCGGGCGAGATGCACACCGGCGGACCGGCCGCCTCCGACGGCTACGCCTACCAGGCCCTCTACGCCGAACCGGCCCTGCTCGCCGACGGCACCCTCGGCGGCGGCCCGCCGCACTTCCGCGACCCGGTCCTGCACGACCCGGAACTCGCCACCGCCCTGCGCGCCGCCCACACCGACATCAGCGCCTGCCCCGATCCGCTCGAAGCCGAGTCCCGCCTGCCCTGGCTGCTGACCGCCCTGGCCCACCGCCACTCCACGGCCCGCGCGGCGAGCGCCACCGTGCCGGGCGCCGGCCACATCGCCCGGACCGTACGCGACCGCCTCGCGGACGAACTGCTGGAACCCCCGTCCCTGGCCGCCCTCGCCACCGACCTGGGTCTCTCCCGCTACCAGCTCCTGCGTGCCTTCCGCACGACCATGGGCGTACCGCCGTACGCCTGGCTCGCCCAGCACCGCGTGTCCCGCGCCCGCCGGTTCCTGGAGTCCGGCCTGCGCCCCGCCGAGGTAGCCCCGCTCGTCGGCTTCGCCGACCAGGCCCACCTCACCCGCTGGTTCCGCCGCGTGCTGGGCGTGACCCCGGCGGCGTACCGCAACAGCGTTCAAGACGCGGCGGGGTGAGACGGCCGAGACTCGGCGCATGACTGCACGCGGCTGGTTCCTGTTCTCCCTGATGGGAGTGGTCTGGGGCGTCCCCTACCTGCTGATCAAAGTGGCGGTGGACGAGCTGTCCCCGTCGGCGGTGGTGTGCGCACGCTGCGCGCTCGGCGCCGTGCTCCTCCTCCCCTTCGCCCTGCGCCAGCCGGGCCTGACCCGCACCCTGCGGACGCACTGGAAGCCGATGCTGGCCTTCGCGGTCATCGAGATCGTCGGCCCCTGGTACACCCTGACCGACGCCGAACGCCACCTGTCCAGCTCCACCGCGGGCCTGCTGATCGCCGGGGTGCCGATCGTCGCGGTCCTCCTCTCCCGCTTCTTCGGCGCGGCCGAGTCCCTCGGCACCCGCCGCGTCACGGGCCTCGCGCTGGGCCTGGCCGGCGTGGGCGTCCTCACTGTCCCGCACCTGACCGGCGGTGACGCCTTCTCGCTGGCGGAGGTTCTGGTGACGGTCGTCGGCTACGCCACGGCCCCGCTGATCGCCAGCCGCCACCTCAAGGACGTCCCCACCCTGCACCTCATCACGCCCTGCCTGGCCCTGGCCGCCCTGGTATACGCCCCCGCGGCCGTGGCCTCCCGCCCCTCGACCCTCCCCTCACCCGGAACGCTCACCGCCCTTGCGGCCCTCGGCGTCGTCTGCACTGCCATCGCCTTCGTGGCCTTCCTGGAACTGATCAAGGAGGTCGGCCCGACCCGCGCCTCCGTCATCACCTACGTCAACCCGGCGGTCGCGGTGGCGGCGGGCGCCGTCTTCCTGGACGAGCACCTGACCCCGACCGTGCTGGCCGCGTTCGCCCTGATCCTGGCCGGCTCGGTCCTGGCCACGGCAGCGGCGCCGAAGGCCGCGGCACGCCGGGTACCATGGTCGACACGGCAGACGAGCCGGGCGGACGGCCGCGTGGAGTCCCCCTGACGGGGAGCTCCCCGAGGAACGTCCGGGCTCCACAGGGCAGGGTGGTGGCTAACGGCCACCCGGGGTGACCCGCGGGACAGTGCCACAGAAAGCAGACCGCCGGGGACCTCGGTCCTCGGTAAGGGTGAAACGGTGGTGTAAGAGACCACCAGTGCCTGGGGTGACTCAGGCAGCTAGGTAAACCCCACCCGGAGCAAGGTCAAGAGGAGACACCCCGGTGTCTCTGCGCGGACGTTCGAGGGCTGCCCGCCCGAGTCCGCGGGTAGACCGCACGAGGCCGGCGGCAACGCCGGCCCTAGATGGATGGCCGTCGCCCCGGCTCCCGCGAGGGAACCGGGGAACAGAACCCGGCGTACAGCCTGACTCGTCTGCCGGCCCCTCTCGGCCAATGCGCACGATCAGCTTGAGGTAGTGGCTCTGGCGGTGTGCTGCGCGTCAGCCCCGCCAGGTCGTCGGGGGAGGGCCGAAGGCGCGGCGGCCGGCCCGCACGGTCAGCGTGGCCATGGCAGCGTTGGCGCCGCCACCGATCACAGCGCCGATACCGAACGGTGCCACGCGGCCGAGAACGATGATCCCCTGCTTCGTCCCGTACTTCGTGACGAAGTTCTTCCCCAGGATCTTGTTGATCTGGCGCAACGTCTCGACAGGGACCTTGGCGACAACCTGACGTCCCCAGTGTTGCCCCGTCCGCTCGGCGACCTTCGTGATGGTCGCCGAGCCGCTCCCGCCGAGCATGATCCCCATGACGATCGTCCGGCGGCGCTCGATCTCGTCGATGGGGACTCCGTGGACCTCGGCGAGTGACAGGGCGAAGAGGGCGCTCAACTCAAGGGACGAAAACGTCTCGCCGGCCGACAGCGCCAGTGCGACCCCCGTACCGACACCGGGCGCCGCCGCGGTTCCTCCTACTGCGGCGCCCGTCCCGGTCAAGGTGCTGACGTACATGCGCTCCAGGGTGCGGATCACCTGTGCCGGTGTCGCCTCCGGGTTGCGTTGGCGGGCCCGGGCGATGTTCTTGCGCACCAGGACGCTCTGGCTGTCGATCGCCTTGTCCAGGAGGTCGAGGACTCGCCGCCCACCTTCGTTCGCTTCCGAAGCCTGTCCGTCGTGGGCGTCTGCTGCCATGCCTTGAACTCCTCGGATCGTCAGGTCCCAAGTCTCCCATCAGGGCTGCCGGTTGCGGGGCGCTTTCGCCGCAGGTGATGCGCTGACGGGTGACTCACCGTCGAGGAGTGAGTCACCCCGCTGCGGTGATCAGGGCGCGGTCGTCCCCTCCCTCAGGAGTCTCGTGAAAGACTCCGCCCATCCCTCGACCGTCTCCGCCGTGAACAGGTCCGTCGAGTACTCGAAGGTGATCGTGATGCGGTCCGGGTCCGGGGTGATCACCGTGTAGAGCTCGTTGCGGGCCACGCCCTCGATGGGGAGGGGGCGGACGGTCGTGTGGAGGTCCTTGAGGTTCAGGGTCGGGGGGTCTGTCGTGATCACCGTGAAGAGGACCGTCGGGAACAGGGTCTTCGTCAGGTCCGGGGAGACCAGTGAGACCACGTCCGTCAGGGGGAGGTCCTGGTGGTCCAGGGCCTCGAAGAGGGTCGTGCCCAGTCGGGTCACCAGGGTGGCGAAGGAGTCCGACTCGGACAGGCGGGCCCGGAGCAGGACCGCGTCGCCCACGATGCCGACCGTCTCCGCGCGTTCGCGGGGGAGGCGGTTCGCGCTGGACGCCGCCAGGACGATGTCGTTCCGTTCACCGCACAGCCTGCCCAGCCAGGTCGCGAACGTGGCTGCCAGGACCGTGTAGGGCGTGGTGCCCAGGCGGGTCGCCGTGGCGGTGAGGCGGGCCGGGGTGTCGTCGTCGATGGTCCAGGTGTGCAGGGCGCCGCGGCCGGACAGCGTGCCGGGGTGGGGGTGGTCGTAGGGGAGGGGCGGGCGCAGGGGGACGTCGGTGAGTTCCTCGCGCCAGAAGCGTTCCAGGGTCTTTCTGCGGTCGTCCGGGAGGTGGTGTTCCGCTCGGGCGAAGTCCGTGAAGTGGTGGGTCAGCGGGGGTAGTGGTGGGGTGCCGCCCGTTCTGCGCGCGTTGTAGAACTCCCGCAAGTCCCGTCGGATCAGGCCCAGGGACCAGCCGTCGCAGACCGCGTGGTGGAAGACCGTCAGCAGGATCCAGTGGTCGTCCGCCAGGCGGGCCAGGGCGAATCGGAACAGCGGGGGCTCGTCCAGGGCGAACGGGGTGGAGATCCTTGCCGCGCACCAGTCGTCGGCTGCCTGTTCCGGGGCCGCGGTGTGGGGGCGCAGGTCGGTGAGGGGCAGGGGCACCGGGACTTCGGAGAGGATCTCGACCTCGTAGCGGCCGTCCGGCCGACGCAGCGGCCTGGCGCGCAGGGCGTGGTGGCGTGTCACCACGTCGCGGAGGGAGTCGTGCAGTGCCTCGGGGTCCAACGCGCCGCGCAGGTCCATGCGGTGGGCGATGTTGTAGACGCTCGGGTCGGTGAGGGTGTGGTGGCGGTGCCACAGGCGGCGCAGGGTGGAGGGCATCGGCGCTGTGTCCATCACCCTGGGGCGGGTCGCGATGCCCCGGATCGTCGGGTCCAGGAAGAAGTCCGCCATGGTGAGGTCGATGCCTGCCGTCTCCCGCATCCGGTTCAGCAGGCGGATCGCGCTCAGCGAGTGGCCGCCGAGTTCGAAGAACGGGGTCGTGACCGGGACCGGCCGGGTGCCCAGTTCCTCGCACCACAGGTCGTGCAGCGTCCGCTCCAGGTCCGTCTCCGGCTCCACCCGCGAGGGCTCTGCCGGCTCCTCCCCGGGCTCCGGCAGGGTCGCGCGGTCCAGCTTGCCCGAGGCGTTCACCGGGAGGCGGTCCAGGGTCGCCCAGCGGCGGGGGACCAGGTGGTCGGGGAGGCGGGCCGCGAGCGCGTTGCGCACCTCGGACCAGGACGCCCCCTCCTCCAGGACCACGTACGCCACCAGCTCGCTGTCGCCGTGGCGGTCGCGGCGGGCCAGCACCGCCGCGTCCCGCACGGCGGGCAGGGCCGTCAACGCCGCCCTCACCTCGCCCGGTTCGACCCGGTAGCCGCGGATCTTGACCTGGTCGTCCGCCCGGCCCCGGTACTCCAGGGTGCCGTCGGCGCGCAGGCGGCCCAGGTCGCCCGTGCGGTAGCGCACCCCGCCCGTGCCGTCGTCGAGGAACGCGGCGGCTGTCTCGGCGGGGCGGTCGTGGTAGCCGTGCGCCACCGGCACCCCGCCGACATGGATCTCGCCGACCGCTCCGGCCGGCACCGGCCGGCCCGCGGCGTCCAGGAGCAGGATGCGCGCCCCCGGCACCGGCGTGCCGATCGGGGGCCACTCGTCGCCGGCGGGGTCGACGCGGTGCGAGGTGACGATGATCGACGTCTCCGTGGGGCCGTACTGGTTGTGCAGGGTGCAGTGCGGGTGCGTGGCGAGGAAGCGGCGGAAGGCCGGGGTGAGGTGGAGGGCCTCGCCCGCCGAGAACAGCTCGCGCAGGGAGGGAAGTTCGGGGGCCGTCTCCATCAGGTACTTCAGAGGGGTGCAGGGCATGAACAGGCGTTGGACGTGGTGGCGGCGGACCGTTCGCTCCACCGCCGCCGGGTCGTGCCGTACGGCGTCGTCCACGAGGACGAGTGCCGCCCCCGAGGCGAGCGTCGTGAAGATCTCCTGGACGCTCACGTCGAACGCCGGTGACGTCCACTGGAGGGTGCGCAGCGCCGGGTGACGGGCCAGGTGGTCCCGGACCAGGTTCGCGGGGCCCCGGTGGGGTACGACCACGCCCTTCGGCCGGCCGGTCGAGCCCGACGTGTGGATGCAGTAGGCCGGGTCCTGCGGGCCGGGGCCGTCCGTGAGCGGTGTCGACGGGAGGGTGTCGTCCGCCGACTCCGCGAAGACGACGGGGATTTCGGCGTCCGGCCGGGGCGTGTCCTCGGAGGTGAGGAGGAGCACCGGTTCCGTGTCGGCGAGGAGCAGGGCGAGGCGCGGGGCGGGCAGGGACGGGTCCAGCGGGACGTAGGCCGCGCCCGTCTTGAGGACCGCCAGCAGGGCCGTGATCAGCAGCGGGCCGCGGGGCAGCAGGACCGCCACGCGCCGTCCCCGGGCCGCGCCGCGGCCGCGGAGCAGATGGGCCAGGCGGTTGGCCGCCGCGTCCAACCGCGCGTAGGACACCTCGACTTCGTCGCCGAGGAGGGCGACGGCGTCCGGTGTGCGGCGGGCCTGTTCCTCGAACAGGGCGTGCAGGGTGCCGGGCGGCGCGGCCTCCTCGGTGCGGTCCAGGGCGGCCAGCAGCGCGCGGTCGGCCGCCGTGAGGGCCGTCAGGTCGGACAGCGGCGCGCCGGGGGTGTCCAGCGCGCGGCGCAGCACCTGCTCGACGTGGTCCACGAAGCGGCGCACCGTGGCCTCGTCGAAGAGAGCCGTGTCGTACTCGACCATGAAGCGGATGCCGCCCGGGTGGCGGGTGAGGTAGACGCTGAGGTCGAACGGGGCACGCTCGCTCGGGACGTCGAGCAGCGCGGCGGTCAGGCGCGGCGGGTCGAACTCCGCCTCGCCCTCGTTCTCGTACTCCACCATCACCTGGAACAGCGGGTTGCGGCCCGGGTCGCGGCGGGGATTGAGCGCGCCGACCAGTTCGTCGAAGGGGACGCCGCTGTGCTCGTACGCCGCGGTGCTGCTCTCGCGGACCCGGCGCAGCAGGGCCGGGAAGTCCGGGTCGCCGGTGAGGTCCAGGCGCAGTGGAACGGTGTCGAGGAAGAGACCGACGTGGTCCTCGGCGCCCGGGGGACGGGACGCCAGTGCCGTGCCGATCACCACGTCCCGCTGCCCGGCGAACCGGCCGAGGGTCGCGCCGATCGCGCCGGTCAGCGTCATGAAGAGGGTGGCGCGGTGTCCGGCGGCCAGCTTCTGCAGGCCGTCGGTCAGTTCGGCGTCGAGGGCGTGGGTGAGGCTCGCGCCCGCTCCCGAGCGGACGGGTGGGCGGGGGCGGTCGGTGGGGAGGGTCAGTTCGGGTGCGCCGGCGAGGTGGTGCCGCCAGAAGTCGAGGGAGGCGGGGTCCGGGCTGGCCGGTGCCGGCAGTTCGGGCAGGGGCCGTGGTTCGGGGCCCGCGCCGCGCCGGGCGCGGTAGTACGCGGCGAGGTCGCGGGCCAGTACGGCCGTGGAGGACGAGTCGAAGACGATGTGGTGGGCCAGGAGGAAGAGCAGGTGACGGTCCGGGGCGAGGCGCAGCAGCCGGGCCGCGACCAGGGGGCCCGTGGACAGGTCGAGCCCGTGGTCCGCCGCCAGCGCCGAGCGCAGCGCCGCCTCCTCGGTCGCGCCCGTGTGGTCCTCCACGGGGCAGTCGAGTGGCATACGGTCGCGTATCTCCTGGTAGGGAACGCCGTCCGTGTCGCCGAACACCGTGCGCAGGGCGGGATGCCGGTCGGCGACCCGGTCCAGCGCCCAGCGCAGGGCCGCGACGTCCAGGGGGCCGTCGAGCAGGATCGCCTTGGGCTCGTGGTACATGGCGGTGCCGGGGTGCAGTTGCTCCAGGAACCAGATGCGGCGCTGGGCGGGGGTGAGGGGGCGGCGGCGCGGCGCGGGTGGAGGGGTGGGGGTGTCGGTGCGCGGTTGTGGGCGTGGGCGCGGCTCTGCGTTCGGCCGGGGCTGCGGCAACGGCCCGGGCTGCGGCTGCGGTTGCGGGCGGCTCGTGGCCGGAGTCGTCCTGCGCACCCGGTCCAGGACCGGCAGCGCTGCGAGCACTTTCTCCTTCGGCACGCCGAAGTCCACGAAGCAGGCGATCTCGTCCGCCCCGGCCGCCAGCAGGCGCCGTACGGTCTCGGCGGCGGTGCGCTCGTCGCCGATCAGGGCGCGGGACGCGCAGTAGCGCTCGTACGCGCGGCCCAGCAGGAACTCCACGTCCTCCTCCGGCGTGTTCTCCAGGTCCACCTGGAATCCCAGGCTGTTGGTGACCTGGTCGAAGAGGGAGAGCGAGGACCGCAGATACGACAGGAACGGCCGGTACGCCTCGGCCCGCGCCCGCTCCGCGTCCTCCTCCAGGTAGGTGTGCACGAGCACCACCACCCGCCCGGCCGCCGGGTCGAGACCGTGCTCGGCGCGGCTGCGCCGGTACAGCGCGATGTTCTCGGCCAGTTCCTCCACCGTCTGCGTCATCAGGTTGGTGACGACGCCGAGGTCCTCGGCGGCCGCCCGGCGGTAGCTGTCCGGGTTGCCGACGACGGCCACGTACATCGGCGGCCGTTCCTGCACGGGCCGCGGGTGCAGGGTGATCTCCACGGGCGTGCCGTCACCCGCGGTCGTCTTCACCGGCCGCCCCGACCACAGGTCCCGTACGGTCGCCAGGTGCTCGTACATCACCTCACGGTGCCGGCCGAAGTTCTGCGGGGCGAGCGCGAAGTCGGTGGCGTGCCACCCGCTGGCGAAGCACAGGCCTGTCCGGCCGCCGGAGATGTTGTCCACGACCGACCACTCCTCGGCGACCCGGGCCGGATGGTGCAGCGGCAGCACCACGGAACCGGCGTGCAGCCGGACCCGGCTGGTCCGGGCGGCGAGGGCGGCGGCCAGGACGGAGGGGTTGGGGAAGAGCGCGCCGAAGGAGTTGAAGTGCCGCTCGGGGAACCACAGGGCGTGGAAGCCGTGCCGGTCGGCGAAGTCGGCGGCGGCCATGATCAGGCCGTACTTGTCGTGGTCGGTGTCCTCGGGGTAGTCGCCGAAGAAGTAGAGGCTGAAGTCGGTGTTCCCGGCGGTGGGCGATGCGGTGGGTGAGGTCGAGGGGCGGGGAACCGAGGTGGGGCTGACGGCGGTGGCCCGGGGCGGTGCCGTCCCGGTGGGGGTCGTCGCCAGGACGTCGAGCTGGCGGGAGATCATCCCGCCGACCTGGTCGACGAGTTGCCCGGCCAGGCGCAGCTGCTGACCGAAGAGGGCGGCCAGGCCGTCCGGTGACTCCTGCGGGGCGGCGGCCACCGCCGATTCCGCGACCGGCTGCTGCGCCGCGAGTTCCTCGACGGGTTCCTGGACCGGCTGCGGCGCCGCGGGTTCCGCGACCGGCTGCCGCGCCACAGGTCGCTCATCCGCCGGCTCCTCGACGACCGTGCCCGCGACCCGTTGCGCCGCCCGTCGCCCGTCGCCGCGCAGCTCCCCGACCCGCTCCGCCAGTCTCCCCGGCGTGTCGGCCGTGTCGAACACCTCGCGGACCGGGACCCGGACGCCGTACCGCTGCTGCAGTTCCGTCGTCAGGCCCATCAGGGACAGCGAGTCGGCGCCCAGCTCGAAGAAGGAGCTGTCCGGGGTCACGTCCGCCACCGGACGGCCGAGCTTGTCCGCCGTCAACCGCCGCACGAAGTCCAGGACATCGTTATCCGGCTCGGCCCGCGGGGCGACCTCGGGAGCCGTCACCGGAGCCGTCACCGGAGCCGTGTCCACGCTGGGTGCCACGCCCCCGAACGGCACCTTCCGGCGTCGCAGCGGATGCCCGGGCAGCGGCACCCGCCCCCCGTCTCCCGCGAGCCCCTGCCAGTCCAGGTCGGCTCCCCTGACGTACAGGGAGCCCAGAGCCGTCAGGAAGCCGTGCGCCTGCTCGGCGGCCGTGTCGCCCGCACCCTGTCCGTTCAGCCACCGGCTGTCGGGTACGCAGTGCCGCCCGAGGCCCGTGAGGGCGCGCCCGGCGCCGATCTCCACGAAGTCCCGGCAGCCCTGCGCGACGGCCTCGGCCATGGCGAGGTCGAAGCGGACCGGCTGCCGGGCCTGACGGCGCAGGTACTCCGCGTCGACCGTCCAGCCGGCCCGGCGCAGCTCCCCGTCGGCCGTGGTCACCAGCGGGGTGTGCAGCGCGTGGTACGGCACCTGCTCGGCGCGGGCCCGGAACTCGTCCAGCGCGTACTCGATCTCCGCGGAGTGGAACGCCCGGTCGACGGGCAGCGCGCGCCGGTGCAGTCCCTCCTGGTCGAGCAGGCGTGCCGCCTCCTTCAGCGTCTGCCGCGAGCCCGAGAGCACGTGTGCGTGCGGGCCGTTGACCGCGGCGAGTTCCGCGCCACTGGCCGCGGCGATCCGGCGTGCGGTGGCACCGTCGGACCGGACCGCGAGCATGCCCCCGGCCGGACATCGGTCCCGCATCAGACGTCCGCGCCAGGCAGTGAGCCGCAGCCCGTCCTCCAGGGAGAGGGCACCGGCCGCGTACAGCGCGGCGTACTCGCCGACGCTGTGGCCGAACAGCAGCCCGGGCCGGATCCCGGCCGCCCGCCAGGCGTCCGCCAGTGCCGCCTGGTGGGCGAAGAGGGCGGGCTGCGCGGTGTCGGTGGGCCAGATCCCGTCCGGCCCGGGGGTGCCGTCCGGCCCGGGGGCGCCGCCCGGGTCGTCGAGGCCGGGGGTGGTGAGCAGCGCGGTGAGCAGGCTGCCGCCGAACTCCCGGACGTGGAGCTCCTCGCAGCGGTCGAGCGTGGCCCGCGCCGCCGGGTGCGCGGCGTACAGGCCCCGCGCCATGCCGCGGCGGGCGCTGCCCTGGCCCGTGAAGGCGAAGGCGACCGGGCCGAGCGGTGCCGGTTCGGTCCGCCGGTGTTCCGTCAGCGCGCGGGCGAGTTCGCCGGCCGTGCGGCCGGTCACGGCGGTGCGTGCCGCGCGGTGCGGCCGGCCGAGCGCCAGGGTGGCGGCCACGTCGGTGGCCGGCAGGTCCGGGTGGGCCAGGAGCCGGTCGCGGAGCGCGGCCGTGAGCGCGTCGAGGGACTCGGGGTCGGTGGCCGACACGGGGACGAGGGCGGGCAGTTCGGGCACCGGGCGGGGGCGTGCGGGCGGGGCCTCCTCCAGGACGACGTGGGCGTTGGTGCCGCCGACGCCCAGGGCGCTGACCCCGGCCCGGCGGGGCAAACCGTCCGGGACCGGCCACGGCTCCAGCTTCGTGGCCAGCCGCAACGGACCGTCGTCGAGGGGGAGTTCCGGGTTGGGGCGGGTCAGGTGCGGTGTCGGCACGAGCGTGCGGTGGCGCAGCATCAGGACCGTCTTGATGAGCCCGGCCATGCCCGCGCAGCTGTCGAGATGCCCGATGTTCGGCTTGACGGAACCGACCGCGCAGAAGCCGGCCGGGCCGTCCTCGCCCGGGCTCAGTGCCCGTGCCAGTGCCGTGAGTTCCACCGGGTCGCCGAGCCGGGTCCCGGTGCCGTGCGCCTCCACGTAGGAGATCGTCTCCGGCGGCACGTCCGCCCTGCGCAGCGCCTGGCGCACCACCTCGGTCTGTCCCTCGACGCCGGGGGCGCTGAAGCCGACCTTGGCGGCGCCGTCGTTGTTCACCGCGGATCCCAGGATCACCGCGTGCACGGTGTCGCCGTCGGCCAGCGCCCGGTCCAGGCGCTTGAGCAGCACGGCGGCCACGCCGTTGCCGCCGACGGTGCCGTCCGCCTCGGCGTCGAAGGCCCGGCAGCGGCCGGTGGGGGACAGGATCGAACCGGGGTGGCTGTGGTAGCCGGTCTCCTGGGGCAGGTGCACGGCCGCCGCGCCGGCCAGCGCCAGGTCCGTCTCACCGGTGAGCAGCGCCTGGACCGCCAGGTGCACGGCGACCAGGGAGGTGGAACAGGCCGTCTGCACGCCGATCGCCGGGCCGGTGAGGCCGAGCCGGTAGGCGACGCGCGTGGCGAGGAAGTCCGGCTCCCGCCCGATGGCCGACTGCATGCCGGCGGCCGGATCCGCCGGGTCGTACGCCGTGCCGGTCGCGGGCCGCTGCTGGTGGTCGTAGAGGTTCATGCCGGACCCGGCGAACACGCCCACCCGCACGCCCGGGGCGGTCGCCGCGTGGCCACCCTCCTCCAGGGCCTGGTGGCAGCACTCCAGGAACAGCCGGTGCGCGGGGTGCGTGAGCCCGGCCTCGCGCGGGCTGAGCGCGAAGAAGTCCGCGTCGAACTCCTCGACGCCGTCGAGCACTCCGGAGACGGGCACATGGCCGGGGGTGCGGCGCTGCTCCGGGGTGAGCCCGGCCGCGGCGAGCTCCTGCTCGCCGAACACCCGCACACTGTCCACGCCGTCCCGCAGATTCGCCCAGAACTCGTCCGCCGTGCGGGCGCCGGGGAAGCGCAGCGCCATCCCGATGACGGCCACGCGCTGGTCGGGGCGGCTGCCGGTGGGCGCCGCGCCGGGCGCGGCGACCGGACCCGAAGGGGCCTCACTCGCCGAAGGCGCGGGGGGCGCGGGTGCGGCAGCGGGCGTGACAGCGGGCGCGGCTATGGCTGCGGGTGCGGGCGCGGGTGCGGGTGCGGGTGCGGGTGCTGGCGCCGAAGTCGGGGTCGGTTCCCTCCCGTTCGTGACGTCGGCCGCGAGGTGGGCCGCGAGCGCCGTGACCGTCGGGTGCTCGAAGAACGCCGTCTGCGGTACGGGCGTGCCCAGGCGTTCCGTCAGCCGGTTCCGCAGCCGCACCAGCGACACGGACGTCAAGCCGAGTTCGTAGAACGGCACGTCCGTCTCGGCCGGGCGGCCCAGCACGGCGGCCAGTTCCTCCCGGACGGCCCGGGTCACCGCGTCGGCGTCCCGGCCCGGGCCCGGCCCGTGCCGCGGCCCGCCGTCCCGGGCCGTGCCCCGCGGTTCGTCCCGGGTCAGCCGGCTCCGCAGCTCCTCCCGGCGCACCTTGCCCGCCGGCGTCCGCGGGAACTCGCCCTCGGGGACGGGCAGGACGTGGGCGGCGGTGAGTCTGAGGCGGGTGAACAGCGCCGCCCTCACCTCCGCCGCGATCCGGGTGTCCTCGGCGGCACCGCGGCTGACGAAGAACACCGCCAGCTCCTCCGTGCCCTGCTCCGCCGACGGGATCCCGCACGCGGCGACCTCGCCCTGCCGGACCCCGTCGACGGCGGTGGCGGCCTCCTCCACCTCGTGGCAGTAGACGTTGAGGCCGTTGAGGATGATGACGTCCTTGCGCCGTCCCGTGATGACGACCTGGCCGCCGTCGAGGAAGGCCAGATCGCCGGTGTCCAGCCAGTCCGGCCCGGCCGGGTAGGCGGCGGCGTCCGCCTCGGGGTTGCGCACGTAGCCGGGGGTGAGCCGGGCGGGCGAGTGGACCTGGAGCCGGCCGATCCGGCCCGCCGGGGCGAGGTCGCCACGCTCGTCGACGACGCGCAGCGCGACGCCGTGCGCGGGCGAGCCGCAGGCGACGAACGTGACGCAGTCCGCGTCGGGCACGTCCTCGCCGGCCCGCACCGGGTCGCCGCTCAGGCTGCTCTTGAGCAGGCGGTGCACGGTGCCCGGCCGGTCCAGCCGGCCGTAGGTGACGGCCGTGACCGTCTCGGCCATGCCCCACACCGGGGCGATGTGCCCCTCGCGCACGCCGTACGGGCCGGTCGCGTCGAGGAAGCGGCGCAGCACCGGCAGCACGACCCGCTCGCCCCCGCACAGCAGCGACTTCAGTCCGCCCAGGTCCCAGTGGCGGTCGGGCCGCTCGGCCAGCGCGTCCGCGACGAGCCGGTAGGCGAAGGTCGGCGCCCAGCTGTGCCGCGCCCGGTGGTCGTGGAGGAGATCGAGCCAGCGCAGCGGGTCGGCGAGCACGTGCTCGGTGGGGGCGTGCACGTTGGTGCAGCCGGTGAACACGGCGAGCAGGTGGTAGAGGAGGAAGGCGCCGCTGTGGTCGACGGGCAGCCAGTTCACCATCGTGTCGTCCGGGCGGACGTCGAGGATCCGGCGGCTGCTCGCCGCGAAGTCCGCGAGCCCGGCGTGGGTCAGCCGCGCCGCCTTCGGGACCCCGGTGCTGCCGGAGGACAGCATCAGCAGGGCCGTGTCGGAGGGGTCGGGCTCGACGTGGTCCGGCGCGGGCGGTGCGGCGAGGCAGTCCCGGGCGAGGGCGATCCGCAGGGCGGGCGTGGCATGGGCGAGGGCCGCGGCGCCGGGCGCGTCGGTCAGGACCAGCGGCCCATCGAGTAACGCGTGCGTCTGCCCCAGGCGTTCGAAGGCCGGGGAGCCCGGCGCGGGGTGCTCGGCGATGGCCACCGGGAGCGCTCCGCCCAGCACACAGGCCCAGAAGGCGGGGAAGAACTCGTCCAGCGGCAGTCCGCACAGCACCACCGGGTCGCCGCGCCGCACCCCGTGGTCGCGCAGCCCGGTGAGCATCCGGCGTGCCGCGTCCAGCAGTTCGGGATACGACCGGGAGGCGGTCGTGCCGTCGGCGGCGAGGGTGACGACGGCACCGCCGTGCGCCGAACGGGCGGCGCCCAGCAGCGCCCGCACCGCGTCGACCGGATCCTGCTCGGTCCGCTCGGGCTCAGGGCCCCGGCAGACGGCCTGCCCCCGTAGACGCTCCATGCGTGTCCTCTCCCTCTTCCACGTCGGTGGACGAACGGTTCGTGGCCTTGCGCGCGTGGCGCTTCCGTACGGTGAGCAGCAGGGCCAGGGCCCCGCATGCCGCCGCCCCGTGGAAGGCGCCCACGACGGCCAGGGCCGGCAGCGTCTCCAACGCGGCGGCGGCGGTGATCGTGCCCAGCGCGAACCCGGACTGCTCGGCGGTGGCGGACAGGCCGAACAGCCGGTCGCGCTGCCGGTCGGGGGCGGCCTGGAGGCGTGAGGTGTAGACGATCTCGGTCCAGCCGTCCGCGAACCCCGCCGCCAGGGCCGCCGCGATCAGGGCCGGGGCGGGCGGGCCGGTGAAGGCCGCGACGAAGCAGAGCGACATCGCGCAGGTGCCGGCCGCGAAGGCCCGCTCGCCCCAGGTCGTGCCGTGCGGGCGGCGCTTGAGGACCTGGTGGGCGAGGAGCGTGCCCACGGCCCACGCCGACCAGAACCGGGTCATGAACAACGCCGGTTCGGACGGCTCGGCCGCGTTCGCCGCCAGCGGCAGCGCGACGTTGTGCGAGGCGGACGCCAGCGCGTCCAGGCCCCGCAGCGCGATCAGGCCGAGCAACGGCCCGGCGATCCCCGCCACTCGCCGCCCCAACCGCCCCCCACGGACCGCCGCGGCCTCGCGCCGCTCACCGCCGCCGGCCGGTTGCCCCGCCCCGGCCGCCGACCGGTCCGTCCCGGTGGCCGGGTTGCCCAGGTCTGCTGGCGGGCCTGCCCCGGTCGCCGGGTCGCCCGCCGCGTCG
This sequence comes from Streptomyces sp. NPDC094143, assembly GCF_040303825.1. Lineage (NCBI taxonomy): Bacteria > Bacillati > Actinomycetota > Actinomycetes > Kitasatosporales > Streptomycetaceae > Streptomyces > Streptomyces sp. NPDC094143. Next base: position 134,434 of record NZ_JBEOTZ010000014.1, on the reverse strand, counting down.
GACGACCGGCCTGCCCCGGTCGCCGAGTTGTCTGAGTCGGACGACCGGCCTGCCCCGGTCGCCGGGTCGCCCGCCGCGCCGACCGATCTGCCCGTTCCTGTGGCTGAGTTGCCCGCGTCGGACGACTGGTCCGCCCCAATTGCCGAGTCGCCCGCCGCGTCGGCCGATTGGCGCGCCCCGGTCGCCGGGTTGCTCGCCGCGTAGGACGGCCCGCCCGTCCCGGTTGCCGGGTTGCCCCCGTCGGACGACTGGTCCGCCCCAATTGCCGAGTCGCCCGCCGCGTCGGTCGATCCGCCCGCCCCGGTCTCCGAGTCGCCCGCCGCGTCGGTCGATCCGCCCACGCCGGTGGACGAGTCGCCCGCCCCAGGCGACCCGCCCGCCCCGGTCCCCGAGCCGCCCGCCGCGTAGTACGACCCGCCCGCCCCGGAGGGTGAGGCACCAGTCGCCGCCTCAGCCGCCTCCCCGGCGCCCGAGTCCGTGCGTGGCCGCAGCACCAGCACCGCCGCCGCCGACACCGCGAAGCTCGCGCCGTTGACCGCGAACGCGACACCGAAGCCGCCGAGGGCGATGATCGGCGCGGCCGACGCGAAGCCCAGCACCGTGGCGACGGAACGGGCCGTCACCAGCACGCCGTTGGCCCGGGCGCGGCTGCTCTGCCCGACCATGACCGGGACCGCGCTGCGCAGGGCGACGTTGAAGAGCGTGTTGCCCGCGCCCAGCACGAGCACCGTGCCGAGCAGCACCCCGGGCGAGACGTCCCGGGCCCCCAGCGCGAGCACCACCATGGCGAGCGTCTGGGCGAGGTCGGTGGTCACCATGACCGTGCGGCGCGTCACCCTGGCGGTCACCGCCCCCGCGGCGAGCCCGGCCGCGACACCGGACAGCAGCCGTACGGCCATCACCGCGCCCACGCCCAGGGCGGTGCCCGTGACCTCGTACGAGAACAGGCTGAGCGCGATCAGATTGAGGTACGTCCCGTAGGCCGACACGGCGTGCGCGACCACCAGGGACCGGAACCTCCAGTCCACCCCCGTCACCGGACTCCTCAACCTCGGTAGGCCGAAGGCAGTCGTCCTACCACCCGAGCGTTCGGTCGATCATTGCAGAAGTGTTCGGGCCGGCGGGTGGAAACGGGCCCACCGGGCCGCGCCGGCGCGCGTTCACTGCCGCGCCGAGGCCAGTGACCGCTCCGCCACCCGCCCCAGATGGTGCGCGAACACCTCCCGCGCCTCGGGTGTCAGCGTCCGCAGCGCCAACAGCGCCGTGATGACGACGTCACACAGCTCCGCCTGCACGTCCTCCCAGCCGTGCGTCACGCCCTTGCGCGGGTTCTGGCCGGTCGCGCCGATCACCGCCTCGGCGACCTCGCCGACCTCCTCGCTCAGTTTCAGCAGGCGCAGCAGCAGGCCCTCGCGGCCCTCGACCGGGCGCTGCGCGTCCAGCCACGCGTACAGGACGTCGACGGTGTCCCACAGCTCGGGCGCGGGCGGGGCGGGGGGCGTGTCATCACTCATGGGCCGCAGCCTGCCACGCGGGTCTGACAGCGCCCCGGCCGCGCGGATGGAGGGCTGCCCGCTACGCCATCGACTCCTCTTCGAAAAGGGCGTCCTGCTCACCCTCCTTGGCCTTCCGCAGCCGCCGGGCCCGCCCCCCGACGACCAGGACGGTGCCCGCCGCGGCCGCCGCGAAGGCCGCCGGGATCATCCAGCCCCGGTTCACCGCGTGCCCGAGCGCGTGGTCCAGGGAGTACCGCCCCGGCCCGGTGACGGCCAGGCCGGCGGCCGTCAGACCGAGCGTCGCCGCGTACTCGTAGCCGCCGCCCTGGTTGAAGAAGCCGTTCGGGGTGTGCACTGCGGCCGCTCCCGCCATCGCCCCGGCCGCCGCCGCGCCGGCCGCGGGAGTGGCCAGGCCCAGGGCCAGCAGGGTGCCTCCGCCCGTCTCCGCGAGCCCCGCCGCCGTCGCGCTCGCCCTGCCCGGGGCGTAGCCCACGGACTCCATGAACTGGCCGGTGCCCTCGATGCCGTGGCCGCCGAACCAGCCGAACAGCTTCTGCGCGCCGTGGGCGGCCAGCACGCCCCCCGCTCCCAGCCGGAGCAGCAGCAGGCCCAGATCGCCTCGGTGGTCGTGCCTCGCGTGCCTCACGTGCCTCACGTCGTCTCCCGGAGCAGACAGCAGGAACAGGGGAACACCCCTCGTCGCGTCTCCACCGTCGCACCTCCGGCACCGCGCGACACCCCACGGATGCGCCCGGGGCGCCGTTCGGGTGGCACCGGTGGCGTGGCCGGGCGGCCGGGACGAGGCTGACGCGTATGACGATTCAGACCACGCGCCTGAGCGACCCGGTCGTCCGCGCCTTCGTGACCGCCGTGAACAACCACGACCGCGAGAGCTTCATGGAGCTCCTCGCACCGGGCGCGACCATGGCGGACGACGGGTCCGACCGCGACCTCGAGGACTGGGTCGACCGGGAGATCTTCTCCTCCCGCGGCCACATGGAGGTCGACAAGGAGTCCGACGGCGGCCGGTCCCTCCTCGCCCGCTACAGCAACGACACCTGGGGCGAGATGCGCACCCGGTGGAGCTTCACCGTCGACGAGGACGGCAGGATCTCCCGCTTCGAGACCGGCCAGGCCTGACGCGGCAGTCGTTCCACGCACCGGTGCGCATCCCGCGGTCCCCCGCGGGGTCCACCCCCACCCGGTCCCGTGGAACGACTGCCGCCTCCACCCCCCTGGATGTGGCCAACGGAAGCCCTCTGCTCCAAGTGTGAAGCTTTGGTGTAGGAGAGTTGAGCATAGGCGCCCGACCGGCCGCAATGGTCCGGACGTATTTATTCCGTTTGTGCAGGTTGACGAGTTGACGACGTGGCCGGCACGCCCTGCGGGGCTCAGCCGCGCCCGATGTACGGCATCGCCGTGGCCAGCACGGTCGCGAACTGCACATTCGCCTCCAGCGGCAGCTCCGCCATGTGCCGCACCGTGCGGGCCACGTCCGCGACGTCCATCACCGGTTCCGGGGTGACCGCCCCGTTCGCCTGCAGGGCTCCCGTCTGCATCCCGGCCGTCATGTCGGTCGCCGCGTTGCCGATGTCGATCTGCCCCACGGCGATGCGGTACGGCCGCCCGTCCAGCGACAGCGACTTGGTCAGGCCGGTCAGGGCGTGCTTGGTCGCCGTGTAGGCCACCGAGTGCGGACGGGGCGTGTGCGCGGAGATGGAGCCGTTGTTGATGATCCGCCCGCCCTGCGGGTCCTGCTCCTTCATCTGCCGGTACGCCGCCCGCGCGCACAGGAACGCCCCGTTGAGGTTGGTGTCCACCACGTGCCGCCAGGCCTCGTAGGGCAGTTCCTCGACGGGCACACCGCCGGGCCCGAACGTGCCCGCGTTGTTGAACAGCAGGTCCACCCGCCCGAACCGCCCGACGGTGGCGGCGAAGAGGGCGTCGACGTCCTCCGGTCGTGACACGTCCGTCCGTACGGCGAGAGCCGAGGCTTCCGGCGCCAGTGCCGCCGTCTCCTCCAGCGTCTGCGCGCGCCGGCCCGCCAGCGCCACCGACCAGCCCGCGCGCAGCAGTTCCACGGCGACCGCCCGGCCGATGCCGGAGCCCGCGCCGGTCACCACCGCGACCTTGTTCCCCTTCGTGTTCATGGCCCCGCAGCGTACGGGAGCGTCCGCCATCCGGAACTCATCCGTCCGTCATGTGAGTGCTGTGTACGTGTCAACCAGGTGTCGTCCCCGGCCACTCCAATGCCCCCTGCAGCCATTCGCCAGGGGAGGACCGGATGACACCCGCAGCACACCCGTCCCAGCACGCCCCCGAACTCCGCGCCGCGGCCCGCCACATCGGCCGCCGCCGCTTCCTCACCACCACCGGCGCCGCCGCCGCGCTGGCCTTCTCGACCAACCTGCCCACCCCCGGAGTCGCGGCCGCCGCCGAACTCGACGCCGCGCGCATCACCGAGAACCCCTTCACGCTGGGCGTCGCCTCGGGCGACCCCCTGCCGGACTCGGTGATCCTGTGGACCCGCCTCGCGCCCGTGCCGTTCCAGGCCGACAGCGGACTGCCCGCCGAACGCGTCACCGTGCACTGGGAGCTGGCCCACGACGAGCGGTTCCGCCGCATCGCCCGGCGCGGCACCGCCACCGCGCACCCCGAGTTCCACCACACCGTCCACGTCGAGGTGGGCCACCTGGAGGCCGGCCGCGTCTACTACTACCGCTTCCGCACGGGCCGCTGGATCAGCCCCACCGGCCGCACCCGCACCGCCCCCGGCCCCGGCAGCCGCGTGGCGTCCCTCGCCCTCGCCGCCGTCTCCTGCCAGGCCTACCACGACGGCTACTACACCCCGTACGCCCATCTCGCCGCCGACGACGTCGACCTCGTCTTCCACCTGGGCGACTACCTCTACGAGTACGCCGTCGACGCGGCGGGCGGCCAGCGCAGGTACACCGACCGCACCCTGCCGGCCCTGTTCGCCCGCGAGACCCTGACCCTGGAGGACTACCGGCTGCGGTACGCCCTCTACAAGTCCGACCCGGACCTGAGCGCCGCACACGCCGCGCACCCCTTCGTCGTCACCTGGGACGACCACGAGACCGAGAACAACTACGCCGGCGACATCCCCGAGAACAGCGTCCCGCCGGAGGAGTTCCTGCTGCGCCGCGCCTCCGCCTACCGGGCCTACTGGGAGAACCAGCCCCTGCGCCGGCCGCAGCGCCCCGCCGGACCGGACATGCGGCTCTACCGGCGCCTGACCTGGGGCCGGCTCGCCCAGTTCGACGTGCTGGACACCCGCCAGTACCGCTCCGACCAGGCCTACGGCGACAAGGCGCACGTGCCCGGCCCCGAGTCCGACGACCCGGCACGCACCATGACCGGCGCCAGCCAGGAGCGGTGGCTGCTCGACGGCTGGCGCTCCTCGCGGGCGCTGTGGAACGTCGTACCGCAGCAGGTCCTGTTCGCCCGCCGGAACATGGACGCCACCACCCCCTCCCGGGTGTCCATGGACGCCTGGGACGGCTACAGCGCCTCCCGCCGCCGCGTCCTGGACGGCGCGAAGGCCGCCGGCGTGGAGAACCTGATGGTGCTCAGCGGCGACGTGCACTCCGCGTACGCCTTCGACATCAAGGACGACTTCGACGACCCGTCCTCCGCCACGCTCGGCACGGATATCGTGGCGACGTCCATCTCCAGCGGCCGGGACGGCGCCGACAAGCCCGCGACCTGGGACACCTACATGTCCGCCAACCCGCACCTGAAGTTCTTCAACGGCCGGCGCGGCTACGTCACGGTCGAACTCGGAAGGGAGGCGGCGCGGGCCGACTTCAAGACCGTGCCGTACGTGACCCGGCAGGGGGCGCCGGTCACGACGGCAGCGTCCTTCGTGACGGAGGTGGGGGACCAGGGGCTCAAGCCGGCGTGAGTTCCGCCGTGCGGCCCTCGTCCGGGGTCTCACCCGGGGTCTCGCCGGGGTAGCGGACGCCGACGCGGTCCCGGATCGCGTCGAGCGTCCGCATCACCGCGAGCGTGCCGTCGAGCGGGACGAGCGGCGACTCGGTCTCGCCGGCGCGCACGGCCCGCATGACCTCCAGCGCCTCGTGGCGCATGCTGTTGCGCGGGCCGTCGGCCGGGTCGGCCGTGAACTCCTCGGCGTCGCGGCCGTCCCGGTGCAGCACGAACCCCTCAGGGAAGAAGAAGCCGTGCGGGATGTCGATCCGGCCCTTGGAGCCGGTGACCGAGGCGGCGGTCGCCGTCCCGCCCACGATGGAGCAGTGCACCGAGCCGAGAGCGCCGCTCTCCCAGGAGAGCACCGCTGCCGTCTGGAGATCGACGCCCTCCTCCGAGAGCACCGCTCGCGCCGCGATGTCCGACGGCTCACCGAGCAGCAGCTGCGCGAACGACACCGGGTACACGCCCAGATCGAGCAGCGCGCCGCCGCCCAGCTCCGGGTTGCGCAGCCGGTGCGAGGGCGGGAACGGACCGGCCAGCCCGAAGTCCGCCTGCACGCTGCGCACCTCGCCGATCGCCCCGTCGTCCACCAGCGCCTTCAGCCGCCGCACCAGCGGATTGCAGTACATCCACATCGCCTCCATCAGGAAGCGCCCGTGCTCCCGCGCCAGCGCGACGAGTTCCTCCGCCTCGCGCAGGTTCAGCGTGAACGGCTTCTCGCACAGCACGTGCCGCCCGGCCGCCAGACACAGACCGGCCGCCGCCCGGTGCGCCGTGTGCGGCGTGGCGACGTAGACGACATCGATGTCCCCGTCCTGCGCGAGCGCGTTCCAGTCGCCGTAGGCCCGGGGTATCCCGAACCGCTCCGCGAACGCCTCCGCCGGCTCCTGCGAGCGCGACGCCACCGCCACGACCTCCGCGTCCGGCAGGTCGATCAGATCCGCGGTGAACGCGGCCGCGATCCCTCCGGTCGCCAGGATCCCCCATCGCACCGTGTCCACCGTCATTCCCGCCCGCCTCCGCCTCGTGACCCCTAGCAGTCCGTACGAGCTGAGAGCATAGGTGGCGATCGGCTCGAAGAGGGAGGGACTCATGCCCGAGGGTGGGGCGTCCATATCGAAGACCGCGCAGGGGGCCGCGACCGGGACGGCAGCCCCCGACCTCACACCGCACCGCCGCACCGGGCTCCTGGTCACCTTCCTCCTCGGAAGCCTGACCGCCGTACCGCCCCTGGCGATGGACATGTACCTCCCGTCGCTGCCCGAGGTCACCCGCTCCCTGCACGCGCCCGCCGCGACCGTCCAGCTCACCCTCACCGCCTGCCTCGCCGGCATGGCCCTCGGGCAGCTCGTCGTCGGGCCGATGAGCGACCGCTGGGGGCGCCGCCGCCCGCTCCTCGCCGGGCTCGCCGTGTTCGTCGTCGCCACCGTCCTGTGCGCGCTCGCCCCCACCGTCGAGACCCTCGTCGCCTTCCGGCTCGCCCAGGGCCTCGCGGGCGCCGCCGCGATCGTCATCGCCCGGGCCGTCGTCCGCGACCTCTACGACGGCATGGCCATGGCCCGCTTCTTCTCCACCCTCATGCTGATCTCCGGCGTCGCCCCGATCGTGGCGCCGCTGATCGGCGGGCAGGTGCTGCGCGTGACGGACTGGCGCGGCGTGTTCGCCGTCCTCACGGTCGTCGGCGTCCTCATCGGCGTCCTGGTCTGGACGAAGCTGCCCGAGACCCTGCCGCCCGCCGAACGGCACAGCGGCGGCGTCGGCGAGGCCCTGCGCGCGATGCGTTCCCTGCTGGCCGACCGCTCCTTCACGGGCTACATGCTCACCGGCGGCTTCGCCTTCGCCGCCCTCTTCGCCTACATCTCCGCCTCCCCGTTCGTCGTCCAGGAGATCTACGGCGCCTCCCCGCAGACGTTCAGCCTGCTGTTCGGCGTCAACTCGGTCGGACTGGTCGTCGTCGGCCAGATCAACGGCAAGATCCTGGTCGGCCGGGTCAGCCTGGACCGGGTGCTGGGCATCGGCCTGGCGGTCGTGATCACCGCCGCGACCGCGCTGCTGCTGATGTCGCTGGGCGTGTTCGGCGAGGTCGGGCTCGCGCCCGTGGCCGTCGCGCTGTTCGTCCTGATGTCGGCGATGGGCATCACCCTGCCCAACACCCAGGCGCTCGCGCTGATGCGCACCCGGCACGCCGCGGGCTCCGCCTCCGCCCTGCTCGGCACGACCTCCTTCCTCATCGGGGCGATCGCGTCCCCGCTGGTCGGCGTCGCCGGGGAGGACACCGCCCTCCCGATGGCCGTCGTCCAACTGGCCGCCGCACTGGTGGCACTGGCCTGCTTCATGGGAATGTGCCGACCCTGGAGGGCCCGCGCGAGTGTGGAGGGAGCGGACAGCTGAGCGCACCGAGACTGCGCGACGGCACGCCGGAACGGGCCGGACTCGACCCCGCGGAACTGCGTCACCTCGTCCGGGAGGTCCACGTCCTCACCACCGGGCAGCGCCCCTGGGCACCCGGCGCGGTCCTGGTCGTCGGACGCGGCCCGGTGATCGCCGTCGAGGAGGCCGCGGGCTGGGCCGTCCGTTACGCGGCCTATGACGAGGCCACCGACGCCGGCGTGGAACTGCCCCCCGGGGAGCGGGTCCCGATGACCGTCGCCACACCCTTCGACCTGGCGTCCCTCACCAAACTGTTCACCTCGGTCGCCGCCGTGCAGCAGATCGAGCGCGGCACGCTGGGCATCGACGCGAAGGTCGGCGCGTACCTGCCCGACTTCACGGCGGCGGCCCGGCACGGCATCACCGTCCGCCAGCTCCTGACCCACACGTCCGGGCTGCGCCCCGAACTCCCCCTGTACGACTGCGCCGACGACGCCGAACGCCTCGCGGCACTCCAGGCGGAGGCGCCGGCCGGGGCGCCCGGCACCTACCGCTACTCCGACCTCAACATGCTCCTCCTCCAGCACGTCCTGGAACGCCTCACCGGCCGCACCCTCGACGTCCTGGTCCACGACGGCATCACCCGGCCGCTGGGGATGACGGCGACCGACTTCGGGCCGTGCCCGGGCGCCGCGGCGACGGAGGACCAGCGCCGGCCCTGGGCCAAGGCGGACCGCGGCATGCTGCGGGGCGAGGTGCACGACGAGAACGCCTGGGCGCTCGGGGGAGTGGCGGGCCACGCGGGCCTGTTCTCCACGGGACGCGACCTCGCGGTGTTCTGCCGCGCCCTCCTGGCCGGCGGCTCCTACGGCCCCGCCCGCATCCTCGGCCCCGACTTCGTCGAACTCCTCTTCACCCCGCCCGGCCTCGGCTTCACCCTCGACCAGCCCTGGTTCATGGGCGACCTCGCGGGTCGCGGCGCGGCGGGCCACACGGGCTTCACGGGCACGTCCCTGGTCCTCGACCCGGCCACGGACACGTTCCTGATCCTCCTCACCAACACGGTCCACCCCCGCCGCAGACGCCCGGACAACGCCCCGAGGGCAGCGGCGGGGACGCGGGTTGCCCGGGCTGTGCGGGGGAGGTGAGGGGGAGAGGAACTGCCCCGACCACGCGGGGGATCACAGCAGAGCGGCGGCCCACTGCGCGACGGTGTGGGTCACCGGTTCGACGCTCAGACGGGACAGGGGCCACTTCCGTGCGGCGTCGTTCACCTTCGGTTCGGATGGATCACCTCGACCAGCACGGCGGCTGACGTGATCACCGGCAGGTCCGCATCGCGAGCCGCCGTCAGCCACTCGTGGATCTCCCGATCACGCTGTACAGCCTTATCCAGGCCCTCACTGTCCAGGACGAGGACACCGCTCACGCGGCTGTCCCGGCATGCGGAGTCCCGCCATACCGGAACGGCGGCCGCGGCAGACAACCGTTCCCGCCTGGCTCCCGCGCCGCGATCCGCGCCGGCCTCGTCGGTATTCCAAAGGCACGCTCAGCGACGCGTGGGTGCCGGACGGCGGGCCGGGCGGCGGGCCGGGCGGGGAGCCCCGCACCCCCGGCGCCCTCGTAGAATCGCCGGGTGAACGCCCCCGTACCTCCGGCCGACTCCCTCCGCGCCTCCCTCGCCGGTCTGCTCGACGGGCTGCCGCCCCGGCAGGCCGCGCAGGCCGTGGAGCGGCTGATCAGCAACTACCGGGGGGCCACCCCGACCGACGCGCCGATCCTGCGGGACCGGGCCGACGTCGCCGCCTACGCCGCCTACCGGATGCCCGCGACCTTCGAGGCGGTGCGGTCGGCGCTGGAGGCGTTCGCCGAGGCCGCGCCCGGATGGGTGCCCGGATCGCACACCGACGTCGGCGGCGGCACGGGCGCCGCGGCCTGGGCCGTGAGCGCGACCTGGGAGGGGGAGCGGCCCGTCACCGTCCTCGACTGGGCCGAGCCGGCCCTCGACCTCGGCCGGGAGATCGCCGCGGCCCGGCCCGCCCTGCGCGACGTCCGCTGGCAGCGCTCCCGGATCGGAGCGGCGCTCTCCCTGGAGGGCACTGATCTCGTCACGGTCTCCTACGTCCTCAACGAGCTGACCGCCCCCGACCGCACCGCCCTCGTCGACGCCGCCGCGGCCGCCGCCCGGGCCGTCGTGATCGTCGAACCGGGCACCCCCGCCGGCTACGCCCGGGTCATCGAGGCCCGCGAGCGCCTGATCGGCGCCGGCTTCCGGATCGCCGCTCCCTGCCCGCACAGCGCCGCCTGCCCCATCCCCCCGGGCACGGACTGGTGCCACTTCTCCGCCCGGGTCAGCCGCTCCTCCCTGCACCGTCAGGTCAAGGGCGGCTCCCTGGCCTACGAGGACGAGAAGTTCAGCTACGTAGCCGCCGCCCGCTTCCCCGTCGGACCGGCTCCCTCCCGAGTCGTCCGGCGCCCTCAGATCCGCAAGGGCCAGGTCCTGCTGGACCTGTGCGAGACGGAGCCGTCCCTGCGCCGCGCCACGGTCACCAAACGCCACGGCGACCTCTACAAGGCGGCCCGGGACGCCGACTGGGGGGACCCCTGGCCGCCTCCCGGCCCCGCCGAGTGACCCGGCCGCGGCCTGCCGGGTGAGCTGGCTCCGGCCCCCCAGCGCACCAGCGCGTCCTGCGCCCACGTCCGGTCGGCGGGGGAGAGGTCCGCGATGTCCACGCCGTGGTTGCCGCCCGGCACCCACAGCACCCGTGAGTCCGCGCCCCCGGGGCGGAAGTGCTCGGCCACCGACGGGTCCTGGGTTCCGTAGACGAACAGCAGCCGGCTGCCGTGCCGGCGGACCCAGCGGTCGATGTCCGGCATGGCCGCGCTGTCGAAGGCCATGGGGACCTCCCGGGGGACGAAGGCGCGCGCCTCGATTCCGCCGGGGTGGCGCAGCAGGTCCGCCACGTGGGCGGTGGGGACGTCGCCGTACCCGAGCTGCGTGCCGATCTGGTACCAGTACGGGACGTACCGCCGGGCCGCCGCGTCGGCGTACAGGGGCAGTCCCGCCCACGTGTCCAGCCACCCGTACAGCTCGTCGGTCGTCGCCCCCGGGCCGGGGATCGTGGCGAGGTCGGCCGGCGTCGCGCGCTGCCAGAACATGAACAGCACGCGCAGCACGGCGACTTCGAAGGCCCGGTCGGCGCTGCCGACGATGCGGAAGGTGTCGCCCGTGGCGGACGCCCAGGCCTCGTAACGGGCCACCATCTCGGCCCTGCGGAGCAGCATCCGCCGCTGGGCGGCCTTGACGGCCTCGCGGGCCGGAGCGCTGCCGACCGTCTCCAGAAAGCGCAGGTAGGCGGAGTCGTCGTGGTCGTCGACGTTGTGCGGCGCCGAGTAGACCACCGTGCCGTCCACGTCCCGGGGATGGAACCGGCGGTGGTAGACGGTCGCCATGCCGCCCTTGCTGCCGCCGGTGGAGAGCCACGCGCCGGGATAGAGCCGGCGGAAGAGACGCACGACGCGGTGGTGGTCACCGGCGGCCTGGCGGATCGTCAGGTGTGCGTAGTCCGGCTGCCCGGGCGGCAGTGACGTGCCGAAGCAGCGGTGCTCCACCTGGAGCTGGTTGGCGCCGAGCAGGAGCGCGGGCTCGGTCCGGCGCGGGGTGAGGACCGCGTGGTAGCCCGTGCTGAACAGCACCGTGGGGCGGCCGGCGGCCGTGTGGAGCAGGGTGAGCCGCTGCTCGAAGGTGCCGGCCGCGGGATCCGTGTGGTCGACCGGCTGGCGCAGGCCCAGGACGAAGTGCCGGTACCCGGGCTCGGCGTCCTGCCGCTCCTCGACCAGCCGCAGTCCGGGCAGGGACCGCAGGGCGTCAGCGACATCGACGTGCCCGACGTGCCCGGCGTGCCGGACGTGCCCGGCGGGTGCGGCACGCGCCGCCGGTACCGCCGCCGAGGCGGTGAGGCCCGCCGTCGCGACGGCCGCCGTGAGCATCCTGCGTCTCGTCCACATGCGCATGGGGATCCCTCCCGGGTGTCCGCGGTGCCTGGTGGCGGTCGCGCCGCCGCGACCGCCTCAGTACATCCGCCGGACTCCCGGGAGGGATCCCGCCCGCGAGGGGATGCCCTCCCCCGGGCGGGGGAGGCTCACGCCGACGGCTCGGCCGTATCGCCCTCCTGCCGTCGCTGCTGTCGCTTCTCCTGGAGCTTGCGCAGCAGTTCGCGCTTCTGGGCCTGCGGATCGAGCCCGCCGCCGACCCGGCCGCCCCGGCCGCCGCCCCGCAGGGCCTCACGGCCGAGGTTCTTGCGCGAACCGCCGACCCCCAACATGTTTCCGGCTCCACCTCGGGCCATGTCGGGCTCCTTCCTGACCATCAAAGAAACGAGACGGTTCGTCTCGCAATCACGCTCCCACTGTTCGCGAGACGCTCCGTCTTGTCAACCTGATAAATTCGGCCCATGGCCGCCCAGAAGTCAGCCCAGCCCGCCCCCGGCAAGTCCGCCCCCGACTCCACCCGGCGCAGCGAGAGGTCCCGCCGCGCCATCTACGACGCCGCCCTCGCCCTCGTCGTCGAGGTCGGCTACCCGAAGACCACCATCGAGGGCATCGCCGCCCGCGCCGGCGTCGGGAAGCAGACCATCTACCGGTGGTGGTCCTCGAAGGCGGACGTGCTGATGGAGGCCTTCCTCGACCTGGCCGAACGGTCCCAGCAGGAGGCGGCCTCGGGGCCGGTGACGTACGTCTTCCCCGACACCGGGGACGTCGCCGCCGACATCAAGGCCGTCCTGCGTGCCACCGTCGACGAACTGCGCGACCCGCGCTTCGAGGCGCCGTCCCGCGCGCTGGCCGCCGAGGGCGTCGTCGACGAGCAGCTCGGGCGCGAGCTCGTGGCCAAGCTGATGCAGCCCTCACTCGACCTCTACATGGACCGGCTGCGCGCCGCCCAGGCCGCCGGGCAGGTCCGCGAGGGCCTCGATCTGCGCATCGCCCTGGAGTTCTTCATCTCCCCGCTCGCCCAGCGCTGGCTCCAGCACACCGGCCCGATCTCCTACGAGTACACCGACACCCTCGTCGACTACGCCCTTCAGGGCCTGGCGCCCCGCTGAGCGGCCCGGGCCAGCCGCCCCGGCGCGTCCGTGATGACGCCGTCGCAGCCCAGCGCCAGCACCCGGTCCCGCTGGGCGTCCGTCACCACCGTGTGCGCCCACACCCGCGGGATGCCCGACCGCACCGCCCGCAGCAGGTCCGCGTCGCGCGCCCGGTGGTCCACGTCCAGCAGATCCACGAACGACCGCCAGCGCTCGGGGCGGTCCGTGCGCAGCTGCTCCGCCGAGCGCCACACCTGGGCGAGCAGGCCGAGGCGGTGTGCGCGCCGGGCCACCTCGGGGTCGTTGGAGTTCACGAACACCGAGCGGGTCAGGCCCCGGGCCCGGATCAGGGCGGCCAGCCGGTCCAGGCCGCGCGGGTCCTTGGCCTCCAGCATCAACACGATCCGGCCGCCGAAACGGTCCAGCACCTCGGCGACCGTCGGCGGCCGCTCCGACCGCCAGCTCCCGGGGAGCCGGTCCTTCGGGCGCAGCCGCACGCCCCGCCACTCCTTCGCGTCCAGGCCGCGCACCGCGCCGCCCAGAAAGGTCGTGCGGTTCAGCGTCTCGTCGTGGAACACCACCGGCGTGCCGTCGCGCAGCAGCCGGGTGTCGAAGTCCAGCACCTGCGCCGTACCGCGTGCATAGGCCGCCATCAGGCCCGCCATGCTGTTCTCCGGGACCTCGCGGGCGCCGCCGCGGTGGGCGACGTAGGTGATCCGGGGGAGCGCCGCCACGGTCAGCGGGCCCCGGCCCCACTCCAGCGGGGCCGGGGCGCGGCCGCCGGGGCCCGTGAGGGCGAGCGAGACCACGGACGCCGCGGTGGCCAGGGCCGTCAGCGCGATGCTTGTGACCATGGTGACCACGGTAGGGCGCCATGTCCTGGCAAAGCGGTCAATGACACCCGATGGCGGTGCTGCGCACCGTTTCGTCCCGTGGCATATGCCTCGCCCATCCGTGCGCTACTCGCCCCACCGGTCCGTGTCTCGCCCCTCATGCCCCGGATGTGGGCACTGGCCCCCCGGTGCGCGGGAAGATGGGAGACTAGGGCATGCTGTTCCGCACGACGGCGAGGCGAGGGGATAGATGAGCGCGGAGTTCGGCGGCCGGACCGGCCTGCAGGGCAAACTCACCCAGTGGCTGCGCGCGGGGCGCCGGCCCAAGGAAACCGCCGGGGACGGCGGCCGTGAGGCCCTGCTGCTCGCCGCCGCCGGCGCGGGACTGCCCCTCGCGCCCGCCGCCCACCCGGCCGGGTACCGCTGCTCCTGCGACCGCGTCGGCTGTCCCACCCCCGCCCGGCACCCGGTGTCCTTCGCCTGGCAGACGCAGTCCACCACCGAGCGCGCCCAGATCGAGCGCTGGGCCCGCCATCAGCCGCAGGCCAACTTCATCACCGCGACCGGCATGGTGCACGACGTCCTCGACGTGCCCCTCGACGCCGGTCGCGTCGCGTTGGAGCGGCTGCTCTCCGAGGGGGTGGAGGTCGGGCCGGTCGCCGAGAGCGACGACGGGCGCATGCTCTTCTTCACCCTCACGCGCGGTACGCCCGAGGACGAGGACGAGTGGTGGCCGTGCGAGCTGGACTGTCACCCCGAGACGATGGACGAACACCCCGGGCTGCGCTGGCACTGCCGCGGCTCCTACGTCCTCGTACCGCCGGCGCGGCTGCCCGGCGAGGACCAGTCGGTGCGGTGGGTGCGCGGGCCCGAGCACGCGCTGCCGGATCCGCTGAGCCTGCTGGAGGTGCTCACCGAGGTCTGCGCCCGTTACGCCGGTGAGGACACCGACCAGCGGGCGGCCTGGCCCCTGCGGCACTGAGCGCCTCCCCGGCCGCTACGAGCCCTCCGCCGACGTCAGGCCCTGGATCCTGCCCAGGATCGTCACCTTGCCCTGGCCCCTGGGAGCCAGCGCCACCTCGTTGGAGACGAACTCCATCAGGAGGGACTGCTTGATCTCACCCTTGGTCAGCGCGAGCACGTCCTTGTTCGGGGCGGGGACCGTCGTGCCCGCGGCGGCCGTCTGCTTCTCGTAGTGGCGCGTGGTGAAGAACACCAGCGCCCCGCCGTCCGTGGTGCGCAGGGCCAGCGGCGCGTAGTCGCCGTTCGTCAGCGGCTCGTCGATGTACTGGGTGACCAGGCCCGGCTTCTTGGCGTTCTTCTGGCGCAGGGCGCGCCACTGCGTGGTGTGCGGGCCGTCCGAGAAGGTGGCGCCGCCGTTCCTCAGATACGTGCTGTAGCTCCGGCTCAGCTCGTCCGGAGCGGCGGCCAGCCCGGCCGAGTTCGCCGGCACGGCCTCGGCCCAGCCGTCCGCGTCCTTCCTGAACTCCGGGACCTTGCCCGGGGCGACGAGCGTCAGGTAGGCCACCTGGAACGGGGCGTCGAGGCTGCCGCGGGTGAACACCAGGAGCCAGCGGGCGGTGCCGCCCTTGTTGCCGGCGGCGTCGACGAGGAACCAGCGGGGCCAGCCGGCCTTCTTCGGGATGGTGAACTTCGCGTCCGTCAGCTTCAGGGGGGTGTGGTTCGGGTTGCCGCCCGGGTTGTTCGCCCTGCCGGCCTCCAGGCGGGCCGAGTCGATGTCGGCGAGGGCGCCCGTGGTGTGGTCGGCGTCCAGGGCGGGGTCGTAGGCCTTGTCGGCCTCGTTGTACGCGGTCGTGAACTGCCGGAGGGCCTCGGCGGCTTCGGCGCGGGTGGTGGACGGGAGGATCTCCCGTTCGCCGTGCACGACGACGCATCCGCCGGTCGTCAGCGACAAAGCGGTCACCGACGTTGCTATGAGGGCGCTCCGGGCGGGCCTGCGGAGCGTTCGAGGGTCGCGATCCCTGCTCATCGGGTTCCTTCACCTTCCCCTTTCCGGAGGCGAACCCTACCGGGTGCCTCCGGCGGGTACGGCGTCAGGCCCGGTCGCCCACCGGTTCCGTCCGCACCCTGGCCGGGGCGAGGAAGAGGGCCAGGGTGGGGACCAAGTACAGGATCCAGACGGTGACTTGGAGGGTCGTCGGGTCCGGCTGGAAGTTGAGGACGCCCTTCAGGAGCGTGCCGTACCAGCTGTCCGGAGGGATCGTGCCGGAGATGTCGAAGGCCTTGTCGTTGAGGCCGGGCAGGAAGTCGGCCTCCTGGAGGTCGTGGAAGCCGTACGCCAGGACACCCGCCGCGACCACCACCAGCATGGCGCCGGTACAGGTGAAGAACCTGGACAAGTCGATGCGCAGGGCGCCCCGGTAGAACAGCCAGCCCAGCAGGACCGCCGTCAGCAGGCCCAGGGCGACGCCCAGCAGGGGGCGCGGCGTGCCGTCGCTCGCCGCGTGGACCGACGCCCAGACGAACAGGGCCGTCTCCAGGCCCTCCCGGCCGACCGCCAGGAACGCCGTGGCGACCAGCGCGCCCGTGCCCATCGCCAGGGCCGCGTCCAGCCTGCCGTGCAGCTCCGACCTCAGGTGCCGGGCCGTGCGGCGCATCCAGAACACCATCCACGTCACCAGGCCGACCGCGAGGATCGACAGCGAGCCGCCGAGCGCCTCCTGCGCCTGGAACGTCAGCTCCTGGGAGCCGAATTCGAGGGCGCAGCCGAAGCCGAGCGCGAGCGCCACGGCGACGCCGATGCCCGTCCAGATCGCTTTCAGCGCGTCCCTGCGGCCGGTCTTGACGAGGTAGGCGATCAGGATGCAGACGACCAGGCTCGCCTCCAGACCCTCGCGCAGACCGATCAGGTAGTTGGAGAACACGGGCCTAGGCCTCCTCGGAGAACAGCGGCCGGCCCCACCAGTCGTCCTGGTCGCGGACGCCCGGCGGGATGGCGAAGAGCGCCGAACCGAATGGAGCAGTCAAGGGACGGTCAAAGGTCGCGTCGGGGGGCAGCGGTCGTGCCGCCGCCGTCGCGGGCGGCCCGCCGGCCGCCGGCCCGCCGGTGCTTGAATGCCCCCGTGACTGACTACGACGTGCTCCGCGTCTTCTGCGGGCCGAACGGTGGGTACGGCAACGAACTCGGTGTCGTGCGGGACGGGTCCGTGCTGCCCGGTCCGGACGACCGTCAGGCGTTCGCCGCGAAGCTCGGGTTCAGCGAGACCGTGTTCGTCGACGACCCCGAGCGGGGGGTGATCGACATCTACACGCCGACCCTGCGGCTGCCCTTCGCCGGGCACCCCTGCGTGGGCGCGGCCTGGCTGCTCGACGTGCCCGAGCTGGTGACGCCCGCCGGGGTGGCCGGGGCCCGGCAGGACGGGGAGTTCTGCTGGATCGAGGCGCGGGCCGACTGGGTGCCGCCGCGCACCCTGCGGCAGTACGGCAGCGCCGCCGAGGTCGACGACCTGCCCGTGCCGCCGCCGGGGGTGGGGGCACCTCCCACTCCGTTCGGGCAGTGGGGGAGGGTCTACGCCTGGGCGTGGGAGGACGAGCCCGCCGGGCGGGTGCGGGCCCGGGCCTTCCCCGGCCGGGGCGACGGCATCGACGAGGACGAGGCGACCGGGGCGGCGGCCCTGCTGCTCACCGAGCGGCTGGGCCGGGCCCTCAACATCACCCAGGGGGCGGGCTCCCAGATCCTCACCGCGCCCCAGCCGGGCGGCTGGACCGAGGTCGGCGGCCGGGTGCGTCTCGAACGCTGACCCGGGCGGCGCGCCTCCGTACGGTGGAACAGCGTGTGTGCGCGGCGGCGGACGAGGGCCGCGGGGGTGGCAAAGCACCACCGCGAGAGGAAACTCATGCGCATTCGATCCGCTCTGGCCGCCGCCGCCCGTACTTCGGTGGGCTGGAGGCCGAGACCGCCGAGGCGGAGTGGGGCGGCGCCGTCTGCCACAACGGTCCGTTCGGCATCTGAGCCGGGACCGGCGCTCCACCGGAGACGGATCCGGGGCCTCTCGCGGCGTGCGAGGGGGCTCCGCCCGCCGTCCCCGGTCCCTCACGCCGACAGCGGGAACTCCTCGCCCAGCGCCAGGAACACCGCGTTGTTCAGCCCGTAGGCCCGCTTGCACTCGGCCACGATCCGCTGCCGCTCCAGTTCGTCCCCGGGCACCGCGTCCAGCAGCTCCCAGTAACCCCGCTTGAAGGCGGCCGGGTTGGGGATCTCCTCGAAGACGTAGAAGCGGACCCCGTCGCCCTTCTTGGGGAAGCCCCACGTCTTCTCGGCCGTGTCGCGGATGATCTGCCCGCCGGAGAGGTCGCCGAGGTAGCGGGTGTAGTGGTGGGCGATGTAGCCGGCCGGCCAGTTCCGGGCGCACTCGGTGATCCGCCCGGCGTACTCCAGCGTGGCCGGCAGCGCGCTGATCCGCGAGCGCCAGCCGGGGCCGCGCAGGTATTCCAGGTCCTGCTCCAGCGCCGCGCCGCGGAACAGCTCCGGGCGGACGAAGGGGCCCGCCACCGGGTCCCCGGCCAGCCGCTCGGCGGCGGACTCCAGCGCCTCGTACACGAACCACAGCTGCTCCGTGTAGCGCGCGAACGCGTCGACCCCCAGTCTGTGCCCCAGCAGGTCGCTCAGGAAGGTCGAGCCCCTGACCTCCTCGTGCTGCTCGCGGGAAGCGGTCCGGATGAGGGTCGAGAAGGATTCCATGGGCCCACTTTCTCTGGTTAGGCTCACCTAAGTCAATGGCTTGCCGACGGGTTGTCGGTAAACTTCCCGACGCCATGTCGGGAAAAACCTCCGGCGCCGGGAAGGGCCGCGCACGACGACGGCCCGCCCTCCGGGGAGAGCGGGCTGTCGGCCGGGGCAGGACTGCGGTCAGGGCAGCGTGAGGATCTCCGCGCCCGAGTCCGTCACCACCAGCGTGTGCTCGAACTGGGCCGTGCGCTTGCGGTCCTTCGTCACGACCGTCCAGCCGTCGTCCCACATGTCGTACTCGTGCGTCCCGAGCGTCAGCATCGGCTCGATCGTGAACGTCATCCCGGGCTGGATGACCGTCGTGGCGTGCGGGCTGTCGTAGTGCGGGATGATCAGGCCCGAGTGGAACGACGAGTTGATGCCGTGGCCCGTGAAGTCCCGCACCACGCCGTAGCCGAAGCGCTTGGCGTACGACTCGATGACCCGGCCGATGACGTTGATCTGCCGGCCCGGCTTGACCGCCTTGATCGCCCGGTTCAGGGCCTCCCGGGTCCGCTCCACCAGCAGCCGCGACTCCTCGTCGACGTCCCCCACGAGGTAGGTGGCGTTGTTGTCGCCGTGCACGCCGCCGATGTACGCCGTCACGTCCAGGTTGACGATGTCGCCGTCGCGCAGGACGGTGGAGTCCGGGATGCCGTGGCAGATGACCTCGTTGACGCTGGTGCACAGCGACTTCGGAAAGCCGCGGTAGCCCAGCGTCGAGGGGTAGGCGCCGTGGTCGCACATGTACTCGTGCGCCACCTTGTCCAACTCGTCCGTGGTCACGCCGGGGGCGATCAGCTTCGCCGCCTCCGCCATGGCCCGAGCGGCGATCCGGCCGGCGCGCCGCATCGCCTCGATCGTCTCGGGCGTCTGCACCTCCGGTCCGGTGTACGGCGTCGGAGCGGGCTTGCCGACGTACTCCGGGCGGCGGATGTTTCCGGGCACGGAACGGGTGGGGGACAGCTCCCCAGGGACGAGCAGCGACTGGCCAGACATGCCAGCGAGTCTAACCAGCGGCCGTGGGGGAACATGTCGATGGCGAGAGGAGCTGGTCATGGCCCTGTTCAAGAAGCGGACGGTCGGCAAGCCGGGCGAGTGGTACTACTGCCTGGAGCACAAGAAGGTCGAAGAGGGGCCCGACTGCCCGGGCAAGGACCGCTTCGGCCCGTACGCGAGCCGTACCGAGGCCGAGCACGCGATGGAGACCGCCCGCGAACGCAATCTCCAGTGGGAGAACGACCCCAAGTGGCACGACGCCCCTGCGGGTGGCCGCGAGGAGAACTGACCGGGGGACCCGTACCCGACGCCCGGGGTGCCGAGCCGCCCCGGGCGTCCACCGCGTCCGGGCCCGGGCGGCGACGAACGCGGCCACCCTCCGGCAGCGACGCCCTCGGCGGCAGTCCCCTTCGGCCGGCGGCAGTCCCCTTCGGCCGGCGGCTTCCCCTTCGGCCGGCGGCTTCCCCTTCGGCCGGCGGCTTCCCCTTCGGCCGACGGCGCGCCCGTGGCGGTGGTGCCTCGTAGCGGTGGTTCCCTCGTGGCGGTGGTGCCTCGTGGTGGTGGTTCCTCTGCGGCTGCGGCGGTCCTCGGCTGACGGCGCGGCGGTGCCCCGGTGGCGGTCCTTGGCCGACGGCACCCGGCGGCGGTGCCCCGGTGGCGGTCCTGCGTGGCGGTGGTGCGCCCGCGGCGGTGGTGCCCCGCGGTGGTGCGCCCGCGGTGGTGCCCCGGTGGCGGTCCTGCGTGGCGGTGGTGCGCCCGCGGCGGTGGTGCCCCGCGGTGGTGCCCCGCGGTGGTGCCCCGGCGGTGGCCCCCCCGCGACGGTGGTCCCGCGTGGCGGTGCTGCCTAGTGGCGGTGGTTCCTCCGTGGCGGTAGTCCCCCTCGGCGGTCCCCCGCAACGCAGTCCGTCGTGGCGGTGGTTCCTCTGGCGGCGGCGCCCTTCAGCCGACGGCGCCCCATCGGCGATTGCTTCGGCGGCGGTCCCGCGTGGCGGTGGTGCGCTCGTGGCGGGGTCCCCCTCGGCCCCCCCCCCGCGACGGCGGTTCCGCGTGGCGGCGGTGCCCCCGCTGCGGCGTCCCCGCGGCGGTGGTGCGCCCGTGGCGATGGTCCCCCTCGGCGGCCCCCCGCGACGGCGGCCCCCTGCGGAACAGGCCGCCGTGGCCCGGGAGCACGGTCCTGGTGCCGATGGCCGCCCCCTTCACCAGCGGGCCGGTGGTGGGGCCGTCAAATGTTCCGCGAGTCTCGCCACGCGGTCCCGGAAGCGGCGCCGTCCGCGCGGGGTCGGGAGCGCGTTCTCGCCCGCCGCCGCGCTGACCAGGTGCTGGACCGTGTCCAGGTCCAGCTCGGAGCCGGCCGGCACGGCCAGCGTCTCGTGCGCCACGGCCGGCAGCTCACCCCGGTCGGGCCCGAGGGCCAGGACCGTCGCCCCCGCGCGGCGGGCGTCCGACACCCGTTCGAGCAGGGGCGCGGCAGGGCCCCCGGGTGACACCACCAGCAGCGTCTCGCCCCGCCGGGCCGCCTCCAGCCGGCCCAGCCCCACCGCCAGGTGTGCCGGGTCCGAGGGGCGCGCGTCGTGCCGTACCAGGGTCGGGGCCAGCTCCGGGGTGCCCGACCACGCGGCCTCGTCCACCAGATGGGCCGCGAGGTGCCACGGCTCGTACGCGGGGGTGCCGACGAGCAGCAGCCCGCCCCCGTGCGACACCACCGACCCGCGCAGCGCCCTGGCGAACCGCCGGGTGGCGCCCAGCCACTCCGTCCCGGCGAGCACTTCCCGCAACAGCGCCACCCGTACCGCGTCCATACGCACGCATCCTGCCCGAACCGTCCAGTCGTGACCCGGAGTTCACCGCGCATTCGCCCGGCCTGGGTAGGCGGCCCGGTCACGCATTCCGACGTCGAACGCCCGGAGGATCCCGCCGATGACCGAGACCAGCGTCCCCTTCCGCGCCGGCCGGGAGGGATACGCCAGTTTCCGCATCCCCGCCGTCGTCGCCACCGGCACCGGCACCCTGCTCGCCTTCTGCGAGGGCCGGGTCGGCTCCCGGGACGACTTCGGGAACATCGACATCGTGCTGAAACGCTCCACGGACGGCGGCCGCACCTGGGGCCCGCTCCAGGTCGCCGCGCGCAACGGCGACGCCCTCGCCGGCAACCCGGCCCCCGTCGTCCTCGACACCGGCCGCGTGCTCCTGGTGCACGTGCGCAACGCGGCCCCCGCCACCGAGGACGCCATCCGCCGCGGCAAGGTGAGCGCGGCGGACGGACGCCGCGTCTGGGTGCAGCACAGCGACGACGAGGGCCTCACCTGGTCCGCGCCCCGGGAGATCACCCAGCAGACCAAGAAACCCGAGTGGCGCTGGTACGCCACCACCCCCGGTCACGCCCTCCGGCTCGGCACCGGCCGGATCGTCGTCCCCGCCAACCACTCCCTGCCGCCCACCGGCACCGACAACGGCACGGA
The DNA here is from genome assembly GCF_040303825.1 of Streptomyces sp. NPDC094143. NCBI lineage: Bacteria > Bacillati > Actinomycetota > Actinomycetes > Kitasatosporales > Streptomycetaceae > Streptomyces > Streptomyces sp. NPDC094143. The sequence continues at coordinate 112,513 of NZ_JBEOTZ010000014.1, read as the reverse complement.
GGGCAGGTACAACGGCGGCCACTGCCTGCTCAGCGACGACGCGGGCGCCACCTGGCGGATCGGCTACGTCGACGACACCCCCGACGGCTACATCAACGCCAACGAGACCACCGCCGCCGAACTGCCCGACGGCCGCGTCTACTTCAACACCCGCAACGACTCGCCCGCACCGGGCACCCGCGCCGACGCCCACTCCGCCGACGGCGGACAGACCCTGGTGAAGCCCTTCCGTCCGCAGGCGGGCCTGTCCGCCCCCGTGTGCCAGGCGAGCGTCCTGCAGCTCCGCGACCCCGACGTGCTGCTGTACTCCGGGCCCGCCGACCCGGGCTTCCGCGCCCTGATGACGATCCGCGCCTCCACCGACGGCGGCACCACCTGGCGCCCGGCCCACACGGTCGACGGACTGCCCGCCGCCTACTCCGACCTGGTGCGCGTCGACCCGGACACCGTGGGGCTGCTGTACGAGACCGGCGACTTCGGCGCCTACGAGACGATCACCTTCCGGCGGGTGCCGGTGGCGGAGCTGACCTGAGCCGGTCGGGGCGGGGACGCGGTCGTAGAGTCGGGGCCATGACCTCTACCGACAGTGCTGCCACCGACCACGCCCAGAAGGCCCCCGCCAAGGACCCCTGGGACCTGCCCGACGTCTCCGGACTCGTCGTCGGGGTGCTCGGCGGGACCGGACCGCAGGGCAAGGGCCTGGCCTACCGGCTCGCCAAGGCCGGGCAGAAGGTGATCATCGGCTCGCGGGCCGCCGACCGCGCGCAGGCCGCCGCCGAGGAGATCGGCCACGGCGTCGAGGGCGCCGGCAACGCCGAGACCGCGCGCCGCAGCGACATCGTGATCGTCGCCGTGCCCTGGGACGGCCACGGAAAGACCCTGGAGTCCCTGCGCGAGGAACTGGCCGGAAAGCTCGTCGTCGACTGCGTCAACCCGCTCGGCTTCGACAAGAAGGGCGCCTACGCCCTCAAGCCCGAGGAGGGCAGCGCCGCCGAGCAGGCTGCCGCGCTGCTGCCGGACTCCCGGGTCACCGCCGCCTTCCACCACCTGTCGGCCGTGCTGCTGCAGGACCCGGAGATCGACGAGATCGACACCGACGTGATGGTGCTCGGCGAGGCGCGGGCGGACGTCGAGATCGTCCAGGCCCTCGCCGGACGCATCCCCGGCATGCGCGGCATCTTCGCCGGGCGGCTGCGCAACGCCCACCAGGTGGAGTCGCTGGTGGCGAACCTGATCTCCGTGAACCGCCGGTACAAGGCGCACGCGGGGCTCCGGGTCACGGACGTATGAGCCGATGGGGGACACTGGAGGGCACCAGCAGCGCCCGAAGTGTCCCCCGACAGGAGCCACCCGACATGCCCCGCCTCGCCCTCTACGCCCTCATCGTCTGCCTGCTGTCCGTGACCGCGGCCGTCGTCTCCTTCGTCCGGGGCAGCTGGCTCGGCATCGTGTGGGTGCTGCTGGCGGGCCTGTCGTCCAACATGTGCTGGTACTACCTCAAGCGCGCCAGGCAGCAGAAGTCCGTCGCGGGCTGAGCCGTCAGGAAGCGGCCGAGCAGAACTCGTTGCCGCCCTGCCAGAAGCGGTACAGCTCCTGGCCGCAGTAGGTCTCGAAGTCGCTGATGCCGAGCGACTTCAGGATGGTGTCGATCACGTCGAAGAACACGCCGTTGACCGCCGGCAGCCACAGCAGCGCGAACACGAACAGCAGGCCGAACGGCGCGAAAGGCTCCACCTGGCGCCTGACGTTGTACGACAGCCACGGCTCGATCACCCCGTAGCCGTCCAGGCCGGGCACCGGCAGGAAGTTCAGCAGCGCGGCCGTCACCTGCAGCAGCGCGAGGAACGCCAGCGCGAAGCGGAAGTCGCTCGGCACGCCGTCCAGCGCGTCCAGCCAGAACGGGGCCGTGCACACCACCGCGAACAGCACGTTCGTCAGCGGGCCGGCGGCCGAGATCAGGCTGTGCTTCCAGCGCCCCCGGATCCGCCCGTGCTCGATGAACACCGCGCCGCCGGGCAGACCGATCCCGCCCATGATCACGAAGATCACCGGCAGCACGATGCTGAGCAGCGCGTGCGTGTACTTCAGCGGGTTCAGGGTCAGGTAGCCCTTGGCGCCGACCGAGATGTCGCCGCTGTGCAGGGCCGTGCGCGCGTGCGCGTACTCGTGCAGGCACAGCGAGACGATCCACGCCGCCGTCACGAACAGGAACACGGCGACCCCGGGCTGCTCGGCGAAGCCGGTCCAGGTCGCCCACCCCGTGACCGCCGTCACGGCCATGATCCCGACGAAGACGGGACTGATCCGCCGCTCACTGTGGCGGCTGGTGGCGGTGGTCATGGGACTCCCTGCACTCTCGAACACGCGATGGGACGGCCCGACGGTACCGGGCGCGGGGGGAAAACGTCTCGCGCGGGGCGGCCGGTTCCGGGGAGGGTGGGGCCATGGGGTTCCGGCACGTGATCCACGAAGACCGGCACAGGGAGTGCTGAATCACGCCGGCCTGCGTCGGGCCGTGTCCGCAGCGCCGTCGGACGACGTCCCGGCCGCTCGGCCTTGGCCGGGCCACGCCCGCCCCGCCCTGGCGTCGGGCTGCCCGCCGGCGCATCCCCGCCGCGCCGCGGGACCGCCGTGACCGCCCTCTCACCTCCGGAGACAATGGACCCCGTGCGCTACCGCATCCTCGGCACCACGCAGGCGATCCGCACCGACGGCACGGTCGTTCCGGTCGGCGGGGCGCGGTTGCGCGCGCTGCTGACCGTGCTCGCCCTGAGGGCGGGACGTACCGTGCCCGCCGGGATGCTCGTCGACGAGGTGTGGGGCGGGGACCCGCCCGCCGACACAGCCGGCGCGCTGCAGGCGCTGATCGGACGGCTGCGGCGGGCGCTCGGGGCGGACGCGGTCGCCTCCGCCGAGGGCGGGTACCGGCTCACGGCCGCGCCCGACGACATCGACCTGCACCGCTTCGAGCGGCTGGCCGGTGAGGGGCTGCGGGCCCTGGCCGACGGCGACCCCGCCAAGGCCGCCGTGGTCCTCGACGACGCCCTCGCCCTGTGGCGCGACCCCGCTCTCGCCGACCTCCCCGACCGCACCGCCGAGGCGGCCCGCCGGGAGGCCCGCCGCCTGGACGTGCTGCGCGCCCGGCACGGCGCCGCCCTCGCCCTCGGCCAGGCCGGGCAGGCGCTGCCGGAACTGACCGCCCTGTGCGACAGCCGCCCCCTGGACGAACCCCTCCAGGCGCTGCGCCTGCGTGCCCTGCGCGACGCCGGCCGCACCGCCGAGGCCCTCGCCGCCTACGACGACGTACGACAGCTCCTCGCCGACCGGCTGGGCACCGACCCGGGCCCCGAACTGCGGGCTCTGCACGCGGAGTTGCTGGCCGCGTCGGACGGCGACCCCCGGCCCGCCCCGGGCCCGGCCGCCCGCGCGGCGACAGCCCCGACGGCCCCGGCGGCCGGGACCACCCCCGCCGCCGGCAACCTGCGCGCCCGCCTCACCTCCTTCATCGGCCGGGAGAGCGACATCGAGACCATCCGCGCGGATCTCGCGACGGCCCGCCTGGTCACCCTGCTCGGACCCGGCGGCGCCGGGAAGACCCGTCTGTCGCAGGAGGCCGCCGAGACCGTGCGGCACGCCATGCCCGGCGGGGTGTGGCTGGCCGAACTCGCCCCGGTCGACGACCCCGCCGCCGTACCGGAAGCCGTGCTCACCGCCGTCGGCGCCCGCGAGACCGTCCTGTACGGGGCGGGCGCCGAGGGCATCCGGGCCGCCGTCGCCGACCGGCTCGACGACCCCGTCGAGCGCCTCGCCGAACACTGCTCCCGCCCCGGCATGCTGCTCATCCTGGACAACTGCGAGCACGTCGCCGAGGCCGCCGCCCGGCTCGCCGGGGAGCTGCTGGAGCGCTGCCCCGGCCTGACCGTCCTCGCCACCAGCCGCGAACCCCTCGGCGTGCCGGGGGAGTCGCTGCGCCCGGTGGAGCCGCTGCCCGAGCCGGTCGCGCTGCGGCTGCTCGCCGAGCGGGGGGCGGCGGCCCGGCCCGGTTTCCGTGTCGATGACGACCCCGAGGCCTGCGCGGAGATCTGCCGGCGCCTGGACGGCCTGCCCCTGGCCATCGAACTGGCCGCCGCGCGGCTGCGGATGCTCACCCCCCGCCAGATCGCCGACCGGCTCGACGACCGCTTCCGCCTCCTGACCTCCGGCAGCCGTACGGTCCTGCCCCGCCAGCAGACTCTCAGGGCCGTCGTCGACTGGTCGTGGGAGCTGCTCGACGAGGACGAACGCGAGGTCCTGCGGCGCCTTTCGGTGTTCGCCGGCGGCTGTGACCTGTCCGCCGCCGAGGCCGTGTGCGGACCCCTCGCCCTGGAGGCGCTCGGCTCGCTCGTCGACCGCTCCCTGGTCGTGGCCGCCCCGCCCGGCGACACGGCAGACGGCGAGATGCGCTACCGGCTGCTGGAGACTGTCGCCGAGTACGCCGCCGAACGGCTGGAGGAGTCCGGGCAGCGCGCCGAGGCCGAACGCGCCCATCTGACGTACTTCCGCGAACTCGCCCGCACCACCGACCCGTTGCTGCGCGGCCCGGGCCAGCTCGCCGCCATCCGGCGGCTGGAGCGGGAGTACGAGAACCTGCGCACCGCCCTGCGCCACGCCGTCGCCCTGCGCGACGAGCAGGAGGCGCTGTGCCTGGCCCTGTCGCTGGTCTGGTACTGGCAGATGCGCGACCTGCGCATCGAGGCCCGCAACTGGTGCCGCGAGGTGATGGCCCTCGGCCCGGACCCCTTCGCCGAGCCCGTCCGCCGCGCCGCCCCCGTCTGGCAGCGCTGCACCGACGCCCCGCCCCCGATGACCGAAGAGATTCTGTGGGAGGCCCGGCGCGGCATCCACCTGGCGCACCTGGCCTGCATGGACACCGAACTGGACGCCTGGCAGAACCCGAGCGCCCAGCAGAAGCTGCGGACCATCTCCCTGACCTACGAGCCCGGCCTGCCGCAGACCTGCCGGCTGCCCGGCCTGTTCTGGTTCTTCGCCGTGATGCTGACCGGCGACATGGACCGGCTGCGCGTCATCATGGACGCCTCCATCCGCACCTGCAGGGACACCCCGGGCTTCGACTGGGAGCTGGCCTCCGGTCTGCAGATGCGGGCCAACTTCCTCGCCAACCGCACCGACTGGGCCGGTGACGCCGGGCGCGACGCCGACGAGTCGCTGGAGATCTACCGCCGCCTCGGTGACGCCTGGGGCACCGCCGAGGCCTTCTCGGCCCGGGCCGAGGCCCACGAGCGCCGCGGCCATCACGCCCTGGCCGCCGCCGACTACGAGGCGGCCATCGCCCACGCCGAACGCCTCGGTGCCCGCGCCCAGGCGGCCGTCCTCACCGCCCGGCTGGGCAACGCGCTGCTGGAGTCGGGCCAGGAGGAGCGGGGTGAGCGGCTGCTGCGTGAGGTGATCGCCCAGCACGAGAACTCGCACAGCGAGGCCATGCCCGCCGCCCGTCTCTTCCTCGCCGGCCGGCTCGGCATGACCGGCCGCACCACCGAGGCCCGCGAGCAACTGCGGCGGCTGCGCGAGGACTTCCGGATCGCCCACTTCATCGTCTTCGACGCGTTCATCCTCGGCGCCGAGGCCTGGCTGGACGCCCGGGACGGCCGGTACGAGGACTGCCTGGACCGCACCCGCAAGGCGCTGGAGCGGGCGGGGGACCCGGTGTCCGCGGCGATCGCGCCCCATATGCGGGCGGTGTTCCTGACCGTCGGCGCCCAGGCCCTGGCCGTCCACGACGGGGGCCTCGGCGCCGCGGACGCGGCCCGCTGCCTCGGCGCCGCCGACGCCCTGCTGCCGCCCGGCCATGTCGCCCAGCGGCAGGAGCGCGAGACCCGCGAGGAGGCGGAGCGGCAGGCCCGGGCGCTGCTCGGCGACGCGGCGTACGAGAGCGCGTACGCGCAGGGCGGCGGCCTCTCGGTCGAGGAGGCCACCGCCCTGCTGTGACGGCGCACGGCCGCGCCCTTGTCAGCTCTTCGTACGGAACTTGTGGATCGCGATCGGCGCCATCACGGCCGTGATGGCCACCGACCAGCCGAGCGTCACCCACAGGTCGTGCGCGACCGGACCGCCGATCATCAGACCCCGCGCGGCGTCCGCCAGCGTGGACAGCGGGTTGTAGTCGGTGAAGGCCTGCAGCCAGCCGGGCATCGACGTCGTCGGCGCGAAGATCGACGAGCCGAACTGGAGCGGGAACAGCACCAGGAAGCCCATCGCCTGCACGGACTGCGCGTTCTTCAGGATCACGCCCAGGGTGAGGAACACCCACATGATCGACGAGGCGAACGCCGTGGACAGGGCCACGGTCGCCAGCAGCCCCGGCCAGTTCGTGATGTCGAAGCCGACCGCGACGGCGACGATCATCAGCACGGCCGTCGCGAACAGCATCCGCAGCAGCTCCACGGAGATCTTCGCGAACAGCACCGAGCCGCGGCCGATCGGCAGGGACCGGAAGCGGTCCATGACACCGGAGTTGAAGTCCTGGCTGAAGCCGGTGCCGACGCCCTGGGACAGCGTCATGCTCATCATCGCGATCATGCCGGGGATCACGTACTGGACGTACCGCTCCTGCCCGCCGCCCAGCGCCTGCCCGATGGAGCCGCCGAAGACGAACACGAACAGCAGGGTGAAGATGACCGGCATCAGCAGCGCGTCGGCCATCGACTCCGGGTCCTTGCGGATCCACAGCAGGTTGCGGCGGATCAGGGCCCCGGTGTGCCGCAGGTGGCCGCGCAGCGGGATACGGGCGTCGGCCCCGGTGTCGTCGAGGGTGACGGCGCTCATACGGCGGCCTCCTGAAGGTCTTCGGCGGGCACGGTGTCCTGCGGGGCACTGGCGCGGTGGCCGGTGAGGGACAGGAACACCTCGTCCAGGCTGGGCAGTTCGGTGGTGATGGAGGACAGCGTGATGCCGCGCGCGGTGACCGCGCCGACCACGGCGGTCAGCTGCTCGTCGCTGAGGATCGGCACGAGGACGTCGCTCCGGTCGGTGTCCACGGTCGTGGTGGCGAGCCCGGTGATTCCCAGGTCGTCCAGGGCGCCGGCCAGCGGCCGCAGCTGCACCGGATCGGCCGGGCGGATCCGCAGCGCCCGGCCGCCGACCTTCGCCTTCAGCTCCTCGATGGCGCCGCCGGCGATGACCTGGCCGCGGTCGACGACCGTCAGCTCGGAGGCGAGCTGCTCGGCCTCCTCCATGTACTGGGTGGTGAGCAGCACGGTGACCCCGTCGCCGACCATGCGCTTGACCTCGTCCCACACCTCGTTGCGGGTGCGCGGGTCCAGGCCGGTGGTCGGCTCGTCGAGGAAGAGCACCGCCGGCCGGCCGATCATGGACGCGGCCAGGTCCAGCCGGCGCCGCATGCCCCCGGAGTACGTCGCCGCCGGCCGCTTGGCCGCCTCGGTCAGCGAGAAGCGCTCCAGCAGCTCGTCGGCCCGGGTACGGGCGTCCTTGCGCGGCAGGTCGAGCAGCCGCCCGATCATGTAGAGGTTCTCCCAGCCGGACAGCTTCTCGTCCACGGAGGCGTACTGCCCCGTGAGCCCGATCACCCGCCGCAGCTGCCGGGGCTGCCGTACGACGTCGTAGCCGGCCACGGTGGCCCGGCCCGAGTCGGGTGCGAGCAGGGTGGACAGGATCCGTACCAGGGTGGTCTTGCCGGCCCCGTTCGGCCCGAGGACACCCATGACGGTGCCCTCCCGCACATCCAGGTCGACCCCGTCCAGCGCCTTGGTCTCGCCGTAGTGCTTCACCAGCCCCCGCACGGTCACAGCGGCACCGCTGGTGTTCTCGTCGATTCGCGTCATGTCGCCGACGGTGCCAGGCCCCACCGACAAATCACCGACAGACCACCGACAGCCGTTTCCGGCGGTCCGCGGCGAGGCGGCCGGGTGGCGCCGGGCGCCTCGTGAAAGGGGTCGGACCGTGAGCGAGCGGCCCGTGCGCTCCCGCGTCCTGACCCCCGAGCGGCGGTCCGCCGGGGTGTCCTTTGCCACGGGCTGTGTCCGTGCGGAGGTCAGGCTGCCGGGCGTGGCCGCAGTCGGTGAGCCGGAGTGCGTCGTCGCCGGGGCGGGGGCGGGGGCCACCTGGCTCCAGCGGGCTCGGGGCCGGAGCGCGGCGGTCCGCCGGGGAGCGGGGGCGCAGGGATGGCCCGCCGCGCCGCCGGGCGCTGCGCGGACGGCGACCACGTCAGCGTGCTCCACGGCGAGGGGCGGCGGCTCCAACGGCACGCCCCGTTCGGCGGGTTCTTCCGCGACGACGGCGGAGGCAGGCGGGAGGATGCCGGGCGGGCGCCGGACCACTTGCGCCTGTTCCCGCTCACGCTCCCGGAGCCCGACGCCGACGAATCCCTCGCCGTGCCCCCGGTCCGGCCGGGGTCGTCACCCGTCGCCGGTCCTGACAGACGCGGCGGCGGGCAGGCCCGGGCCCACCCGCCGCCGTTCGCCGGGAACCGTCAGTGGCGTACCGCCTCGGCCTCCCGCGGGACATGGCCGGCCACGATCCGCTCGCGCCCGGCGACCGGAGCCCGGCGCCGGTCCACGACCGCCGCCAGCGCGGCGACGCCCAGGCCGATCACGGCCAGGGCCGCGCCGGCCAGGGCCGGGGAGGTGGCTCCGAAGCCGGCGGCCAGGGCCAGGCCGCCGATCCAGGCGCCACCGGCGTTGGCCAGGTTGAAGGCGGCCTGGTTGGCCGAGGAGGCCAGCGAGGGGGCCGAGGATGCCTTCTCCATGACCATCAGCTGCAGCGGGGATCCGGTGGCGAAGGCCGCCGTGCCCAGGAGCGTCACCGCCACCGCGGCGGTGACCTCCGTGCGCATCAGCAGCGGGAACAGCGCCAGGACCGCCACCAGCGAGACCAGGCCGCCGAACAGGGTGCCGCGCAGGGAGTGGTCGGCCAGGCGGCCGCCCAGCAGGTTGCCCGCGGTCGCGCCGACACCGAACAGCGCCAGCAGCAGGGTCACGCTGGCGTCGGCGTAGCCGGCCGCGTCCGTGAGCATCGGGGTGATGTAGCTGTAGGCCGCGAACAGGGCGCCGAAGCCCGCGACGGTCGTGCCGAGCGAGAGCCAGACCGGGACGGAGCGCAGGGCGGCGAGTTCGCCGCGCAGGCCCTGGGCGGTGGCGTGTTCGTGGTCGTGCGGGATGAGGAGGGCGAGCGCGGCGATCGCCGCCAGGCCGATGGCGCTGACGCCGAGGAAGGTGGCCCGCCAGCCGAGGTGCTGGCCCATGAGGGTCGCGACCGGCACGCCCGCGACGTTCGCGACCGTCAGGCCGAGGAACATCAGGGAGACCGAGCGTGCCTTGCGTTCGGGGGCGACCATGTTCGTGGCCACGACGGCGCCCACGCCGAAGAAGGCGCCGTGCGGCAGCCCGCTCAGGAAGCGGGCGGCCAGCAGCCAGCCGTTGTCGGGCGCGAGCGCCGACAGGGCGTTGCCCACGACGAACAGCCCCATCAGGCCGATCAGGACCGTGCGGCGGGACACCTTCGCGGTGACGGCGGCCAGCAGCGGGGCGCCGATGACGACGCCGAGCGCGTACGCCGACACCAGGTGGCCGGCGCTGGGTATCGAGATGTTCAGGTCGTCCGCGACATCGGGCAGCAGCCCCATCATCACGAACTCGGTGGTGCCGATGCCGAAGGCACCCACGGCGAGGGCGAGCAGGGCCAGGGGCATGAAGAACCTTTCGAGACTTGCGTGAGATCCGTACGTCGTATGTTCAAGTACGGAACAAAGTCTCGCAGGCGCACTGTTCCACGAGGTGAAGCCGAGGTTGCCGAATCCTGCCGGAACCGCCCTGACCTGCGGCTTTCAGGATCCGCTTGTGGCGACCCTCACACGGGCGGCGACGGGCAGATGGTCGCTGCCGGTCCGCGGGAGGGTCCACGAACTGTGCGGCTCCAGGCCCCGGACCATGATCTGGTCGATGCGCGCCATCGGGAACGAGGCCGGCCAGCTGAACCCGAAGCCGCTGCCCACCGCGCCCTGCGTGGAGCGCATCTGGGAGGTGACGGCGTTCAGGGCGCGGTCGTTCATCGTGCCGTTCAGATCGCCCAGCAGCACGATGTTCTGCAGCGGTTCGTGCGCGATGGCCTCGCCCAGGTAGTCGGCGCTGCGGTCGCGCTGCCTCGCCGTGAACCCGGCCTCCATCTTCACGCGCACCGACGGCAGATGCGCGACGTAGACCGCGACCTGCCCGGCCGGCGCGGTCACGGTGGCGCGCATCGCCCGCGTCCAGCCCATGTCGAGGTCGACGGCCCGGACGCCGCTCAGCGGGTACTTGCTCCACACGCCGACCGTGCCCTCCACCGCGTGGTAGCGGTACGTCGACGCCAGCGCCTTCTCGTACGTCGGCACCGCGGCCGGGGACAGCTCCTCCAGGGCCAGCACGTCCGCGCCGGACGCGGCCACGTCACGGGCGGTGCCCGAAGGGTCCGGGTTCTCGGCGTTGACGTTGTGCGTGACCACGGTGAGGTCGCCCCCGGCGACGGTCTTGTCGCTGAGCAGCCCGCCGAACAGGTTGAACCAGACCAGGGCCGGCGCGAGCACCGCGATCAGCGCGGTCGCCGACTTGCGCACCAGTGCCAGCACGAGCAGCACCGGCACGAACAGCCCGAGCCAGGGCAGGAACGTCTCGATGAGGCTGCCCAGGTTGCCGATGGCGTTGGGGACCTGCGCGTGCAGCAGCATGATCACGGCCAGCAGCACCGCGCACCCGGCCACCACCAGTCCGCGCCGCCAGATTCTCGGATCGCCCCGCCAGCCGCTCACCAGCCGGTCGAACAGGCGCCGAAGCCGGGTTCCGCGGTGCTCGGGCCCCGAGCCGCCGTTGTCCGTCTCCGTCATGTACGCCTGCTGCGCCATACCGTCGCCTCACTACCTGCCGTGCACACCATCGCCCCCGTGTCCTTACGACCCTAGGGGATGATCCGTTCCGTTCCCGCCGTCCCGCGACGGCCGTACGGGGGCGAGGACGTTCGAGCCCGTCCGGTGAGTTCCGGCCCCGGCCCCCGAAAGCGCGCTCTGTGACGAAACGCGCACACTGGGGCCGGGCTCACCCGGAAGCGACGGGCGGGGAACTCGCGGGGCGCAGGCCTTCGAGCAGCGTGTCGACGACCTGTTCGGCGAGGCCCTCCGGCAGGTCGGCGTCCGGGTGCAGCACGGAACGCACCAGCAGCGGGCCGACGAACAGGTCGCTCAGCAGCTCCAGGTCGACGTCCGTGCGCAGTTCGCCGTTCTCCTGGCCCCGGCGCAGGATGTCCAGGCCCAGACGGCGGCGCGGTTCGACGACGATGGCGTGGTACGCCGCCCAGATCTTCGGGCTGCTCTTCATCTGGGCGTGCACGCTGTGCAGGATCGCCGACGAGCGCTTGGCGAGCCCGCGCCGGCGCATCTGCTCCAGCAGCACCACGAGGTCGTCGCGCATGGACGTGCCGGGCAGCGGCGGGTCGGGGGGCTCGGCGGCGCGCACGACGTCGACGAAGAGTTCCTCCTTGCCGCTCCAGCGGCGGTAGATGGTGGCCTTGCCCACCCCGGCGGTCCGGGCCACGCGCTCGATGGACAGCTCCGCCAGCGGCACGCCCTCCTCCAGGAGCCTCATCACGCCCTCGATGATGGCGCGTTCGACGGCCTCGCTTCTGGGGCGGCCCCTCGGGGGGCCGTCGTGCCGGGGCTGCCGTTCGGCGAGGCTCACGTCGCTGCGTCCTTTCTGACCTGGGGACCGGGGTGGACCGGGGTGGACCGATTCTCGCAGCAGGTCTACGACCGAGCGTCCGTCAGCTCCCGCTGCTCCTCGCCCGCCTGCCCGGCCCGCTGCCTGCCGGGCAGGAACAGCGCCACCACGACCGCGCCCACCAGCGCGACGCCCGCGCCCCACAGGGCGGTGACGTGCATCGCGTGCAGGAAGGCGTCGTGGGCCGGGGCGACCAGGGCCTCGCCCCGTGGGCCCAGCTTGGCCGCGACGCCCAGGGTCGCCTCGATGGACTCGCCCGCGGTGTGACGCAGGGCGGGCGGCAGCGCGCCCAGCTTGTCCTCGATGCCCGTGCGGTACGCCGTCGACAGGACCGAGCCGAGGACGGCGATGCCGAGGGCGCCGCCGACCTGCCGGAAGGTGTTGCTGAGGGCGGAGGCCGAGCCGGCCTTCTCGCGGGGCAGGGCCTGCATGATGACGACGCTGACGGGCGTCATGATGTGCGCCATGCCGGTGCCCATCAGGAAGAAGACGACCTCCAGGATCCAGATCGGGGTGTCGGCGTCCAGGGTGGCGAAGGCGGCCAGCATCGCGGCGATGACCAGCAGGCCCCCGGTCGTGGTGGCCCGGTTGCCGAACCGGTCGACCAGCAGCCGGGCCCGCGGGGCGAAGATCATCTGGGCGGCGGCCAGCGGCAGCATCAGCAGACCGGTCTGAAGCGGCGAGTAGCCGCGCACGCTCTGCGTGTAGAAGACGGAGAAGAAGGTCACGCCCATCAGCGCGAAGAACACCAGCGCGATGGCGGCTACGGCGGCCGAGAAGACCTTGTTCCCGAAGTACGTGACGTCGATGGACGGATGGGCGCTGCGCTTCTCGAACACCACGAACGCGACGAGCACGGCGAGACCGGCGCCGATCGTCGTCAGCACGGCGGGATCGGTGAAGTCGGCGAGCTGGCCGCCCTTGATGATGCCGTAGACGAGCAGCACCAGGCCGACGACCGACAGGACCACGCCGACCGGGTCGAGCCGGCCCGGCCTCGGGTCGCGGGAGTCGGGGACCAGCCACAGCATCAGGGCGAGCGCGAGCAGCACGATCGGCACGTTGATGAGGAAGACCGAGCCCCACCAGAAGTGGTCGAGGAGTACGCCGCCGGTGATCGGGCCGATGGCGATGGCGAGGCCGACGCCGCCCGCCCAGATGCCGATGGCCTTGGGCTGCTCCTCGCGTTCGAACACGTTCATGAGGACGGCGAGGGTGGCGGGCATGACGAACGCGGCGCCCAGGCCCATCACGGCACGGAAGGTGATGAGCTCGCCGGGCGAGCCGGAGAACGCGGCGAACGCCGAACCGATGCCGAACACGACGAGACCGCCGAGCAGCACCTTCTTGCGGCCGAGCCGGTCACCGAGCAGACCGGCGGTGAACAGCAGACCGGCGAAGACCAGGGTGTAGGCGTTGATCGCCCACTCCAGCTCGCTCTGTGTGGCACCCAGGCCGGTCGGGGCCGGGGTGGAGATGGTCTTGATGGCGACGTTCAGGATCGAGTTGTCCAGGACGACGATCAGCAGGCTCAGCATCAGCACGCCGAGGATCGCCCAGCGGCGCCGGTGCACCGCTTCCGGTATGCGGCGGCCGGTGGGGGCGGCGCCGTCGGCAGGTGTGGTCATGCGCTCGAGCCTAGGCCCATTCCGATACGAGACCGTCTCGTATTGGAATACTTTCACCCAGCTCTTACGGACGGGGGTGCCGGCCGAGCGGAACACACGGGGGCTCCCCTAGCCCTGCTTGGCACGAGGTGCCACCATGGACGTGGTCCGGGGACGCCGTCAGGGCGCCTCGAGATGACGTGTTAGGAGCCGTGCCATGACGCAGCTTCCGGCTGCCCAGACTGCGACGAAGCCCTCCGACGGCGGCAAGACGCTGTACGGGGGCAAGGGCACTCGCCGCATCACCGTGCGCGACATCGCCGCCGCCAAGGAGCGCGGCGAGAAGTGGCCCATGCTCACCGCCTACGACGCGATGACCGCGTCCGTCTTCGACGAGGCCGGCATCCCGGTCATGCTCGTCGGCGACTCGGCGGGCAACTGCCACCTGGGGTACGAGACCACCGTGCCCGTCACCCTCGACGAGATGACCATGCTGTCGGCGGCGGTCGTACGGGGCACCTCGCGCGCCCTGATCGTCGGCGACCTGCCCTTCGGCTCCTACCAGGAGGGTCCGGTGCAGGCGCTGCGCTCGGCGACCCGGCTGGTGAAGGAGGCCGGTGTGCAGGCCGTGAAGCTGGAGGGGGGCGAGCGCTCGCACGAGCAGATCCGGCTGCTCGTCGAGTCCGGCATCCCGGTGATGGCCCACATCGGGCTGACCCCGCAGTCCGTCAACGCGATGGGCTACCGCGTGCAGGGGCGGGGCGAGGAGGCGGCCCAGCAGCTGCTGCGGGACGCCAAGGCCGTGCAGGACGCGGGCGCGTTCGCCGTGGTCCTGGAGCTGGTGCCCGCCGAGCTCGCGGCCGAGGTGACGCGCGTGCTGCACATCCCGACCGTGGGGATCGGGGCGGGCCCGGAGACGGACGCGCAGGTGCTGGTGTGGACCGACATGCTGGGTCTGACCGGCGGGCGCGTGCCGAAGTTCGTGAAGCAGTACGCGAACCTGCGGGAGGTCATGGGGAACGCGGCGAAGGCCTTCGCCGAGGACGTGGTCGGCGGAACGTTCCCCCAGGAGGAGCACTCCGTTCACTGAGCCACTGAGCCACTGAGCCACTGAGCCACTGAGCCACTGCGGCACCAGGACAGCCCCGCCGATCTTCCCCCGTCGGCGGGGCTGTCCCCTTCCCGCGCCCCGGGACCGCTGGGGGCTACTCCGGCTGTGTCGCGATCTGGATCAGGTTGCCGCAGGTGTCGTCGAAGACGGCGGTGGTGACGGGGCCCATCTCCAGGGGCTCCTGCGTGAAGCGGACGCCGAGGGCGCGCAGGCGCTCGTACTCGGCGTGCACGTCGGCGACGGCGAACTGGGCGAGCGGGATGCCGTCGGCGACCAGGGCGTCGCGGTAGGGCTTGACGGCGGGGTGGCCGGCCGGCTCCAGCAGCAGTTCCGTGCCGCCCGGCTCCTCCGGGGAGACCACCGTCAGCCACCGGTCCTGCTCGCCGAGCGGGACGTCGTGCTTCTTCACGAAGCCGAGGACCTCGGTGTAGAACCGGAGGGCTTTGGCCTGGTCGTCGACGAAGACGCTGGTCAGATGGATCCTCATGGGGTGCTCTCTTCCGGTCGGGAGGGGGCGGGCGCCGGCCATCGCTCGGTGATCTGCCGAAGCGGGGCCGTGTTCAGGTCGTGGAACTTGTAGCGGCCCTCCCGCCGGGTCTCGACGAGCCCGGCGGCCTCCAGCACCGCGAGGTGCTGGGAGACCGCCTGGCGCGAGATGCCGAGCCGGTGCTTCATGCTCAGCCGCGAGCAGATCTCGAACAGGGTCTGCCCGGACTTCTCCGCGAGCTCGTCGAGGATGGTGCGGCGGGTGGGGTCGGCCAAGGCTTTGAAGACGTCGTCGGCCACGATCCCAGGATAGGCAAGCGTCCGCTTGCCTACCAAGTCCCCTCGCGGCGCGTCCGTCAGACCGACTCGCGCCACCCGTTCGTGATCGGCAGGCGCCGGTCCTTCCCGAACCCCTTCGCGGAGATCTTCGTCCCCGGCGGGTACTGCCGCCGCTTGTACTCGGCCGTGTCGACCATGCGCAGGGTCTTCACGACCAGCTCGCGGTCGAAGCCGGCCGCGACGATCTCGTCCGCGCCGCGGTCCCGGTCGACGTACAGCTCCAGGATCGCGTCGAGCACCGGGTAGTCGGGCAGCGAGTCCGTGTCGACCTGGCCGGGGCGCAGTTCCGCGCTCGGCGGCTTGGTGAGGGAGTTCTCCGGGATCGGCGGGGTCTGGCCGCGCTCCCGGGCCGCCCGGTTGCGCCACTCCGCCAGCCGGAAGACCGACGTCTTGTACACGTCCTTGATGGGGCCGTACGCGCCGACGGAGTCGCCGTAGAGCGTGGAGTAGCCGACCGCCAGCTCCGACTTGTTGCCGGGGGCCAGGACGATGTGGCCCTCCTGGTTGGAGATCGCCATCAGCAGCGTGCCGCGCAGGCGCGACTGGAGGTTCTCCTCCGCCAGGCCGGTCAGTCCCAGCGAGCCCATGTAGGCGTCGAACATCGGCTCGATGGGGACCGTGCGGTAGTTCAGGCCCGTGCGGCGGGCCAGTTCGGCCGCGTCGTCCTTGGAGTGGTCCGAGGAGTACTTCGACGGCATGGACACGCCGTACACGTTCCGCGCGCCCACCGCGTCGCAGGCGATCGCCGCGACCAGGGCCGAGTCGATGCCGCCCGACAGGCCGACCAGGACCGACGAGAAGCCGTTCTTCTCGACGTACGCCCGCAGGCCCACGACCAGCGCCGAGTAGACCTCCTCGTCGTCGTCCAGACGGTCCGCGTAACCGCCCGTCAGCTCCGGCTCGTACGCGGGCAGCGGGTCCTCCGACAGCACCACGCGGTCGATGCGCAGGCCGTCGTCGACCACGCCCTGCGGGGCGTCCGCGGCCGCCGCCGGCAGGTCCAGGTCCAGGACCACACAGCCCTCGGAGAACTGCGGCGCTCGGGCCACGACCTCGCCGTCCTTGTCGACGACGATCGAGTCGCCGTCGAAGACCAGCTCGTCCTGGCCGCCCATCATGGCGAGGTACGCCGTGGTGCAGCCGGCCTCCTGGGCCCGCTTGCGCACCAGCTCCAGACGCGTGTCGTCCTTGTTGCGCTCGTAGGGGGAGGCGTTGATCGACACCAGCAGGCCCGCCTTGGCCGAACGGGCGGCGGGGACGCGGCCGCCGTCCTGCCAGAGGTCCTCGCAGATGGCCAGGGCGACGTCCACCCCGTGCACCCGCAGCACCGGCATGCTGTCGCCGGGCACGAAGTAGCGGAACTCGTCGAAGACGCCGTAGTTCGGCAGGTGGTGCTTGGCGTAGGTCAGGACCACCTCGCCGCCGTGGAGCACCGCCCCGGCGTTGCGCGGCGCACCGGCCGGCTGGCCGTACTTCGGCTGGGCGGTCTCGCTGCGGTCGAGATAGCCGACGATCACCGGCAGCCGGCCGAGGCCCTCCTCGGCCAGACGGGCGGCGAGCGAGCGCAGCGCGGCCCGGGAGGCCTCCACGAAGGACGACCTGAGGGCCAGGTCCTCGACGGGGTACCCGGTCAGCGCCATCTCCGGGAACGCCACGAGGTGCGCTCCCTGCTCGGCGGAGTGCCGGGTCCAGCGGACGATCGACTCCGCGTTCCCGGCGAGGTCGCCGACGCGCGAGTCGATCTGGTTCAGGGCGAGACGTAGTTGAGGCACGTGGTCAGTGTAATCGTCAGTGCGACGCAATGGGGTGGTGTGGGCCATCCCACACCACCCCTGACGCCGCGCGGTGGTCAGCGCCGGTACGACTCGACGTAACCGTTCGCGGGCGTGCCCACGCCGGTGACGTCGTCGTAACCCCTGACGGCCTTGAGCGAGCTGTCCCTGCCCAGGCCGCGCACGGACGTGGCCAGGCCGTCGGTGGCGTCGTAGCCGTTCACGAAGTCGACGCGGGCCCGGCGAGTTCCCCGCCCGTCGGGTCGTCGGTGACGTCGTGGTAGACCTTCGAGCGGGCTCACGCCCTAGGTGCGGGGCTTGGCGCCGCGTGCCTTGAGCAGGTCCGCCATGAGCCCGATCTCCGACTGCTGCGCGTCCACCATGCCCTGCGCCAGCCGCTTCTCCACCCCGACCGCGCACTTGTCCACACAGCCCTCGGCCATGTGGATGCCGCCCTTGTGATGGTCCGTCATCAGCTGCAGGTAGAAGATCTCGGCCTGCTTGCCGCTGAGCTCGCCGAGCTTCTTCAGCTCGGTGTTGGTGGCCATGCCCGGCATCAGCGCGCCGTCCTTGCCGGAGGCCATGCCGCCCATGTCCATCCAGGTCATCGGCGGCTCGGAGGACACCTTGGGCAGACCCCACAGGTCGAGCCAGCCCAGCATCATGCCGCGCTGGTTGGCCTGCGTCTGTGCGATGTCGTAGGCGAGCCGGCGCACCTCCTCGTCCTTGGTGCGGTCGCGCACGATGTACGACATCTCCACGGCCTGCTGGTGGTGCACCGCCATGTCGCGCGCGAACCCGGCGTCGGCGGACTCGGCGGAGGGGGTCGTGCTCCCGCCGTCGTCCCCGGCGACGGCGTAGGTGATCGCCCCGGCCGCGACGAGCGCCGTCACCGCGGCCCCGGCGACCAGACCGACGTGCCTCACTGCGACAGCCCGTTGGTGCAGGCGGCACCCGGCTCGGGGGTCTGCTCGCCCTGGACGAACTTCTCGAAAAACTTGTCGACGTTCGGGTCGTCCGCGCCCGTCACGGTGCGCTGGTGACCCCACGCCGAGAGCATGATCGGGTCCTTCTGGTCGTCCAGCGGGCTCATCAGCGTGTACGGCGTCTTCTTCACCTTCGCCGCGAGCGCCTCCACGTCGGCCTTCTTCGCGGCGGCGTTGTACGTCACCCACACCGCGCCGTGCTCCAGCGAGTGCACCGCGTTGGTGTTGTTGATCTCCTTGGTGTAGACGTCGCCGTTGCAGTTCATCCACACCTGGTTGTGGTCGCCGCCGACCGGCGGCTGGGTGGCGTACTTGACGGCCTTGGTGACGTGGTTGCGGGAGAGCTTGCCCTCCCAGGTCCTCACGCCGTCCTTGCCGGTGACGAACCTGCCCTTGCCCGAGGAGTCGCTCGCCGCGGTGTCGCTGCCGCCGTCGTCCTGGGACCGCACGAGCACGACACCGCCGGCGATCAGGCCGCCGACGATCACGACGCTGGCCGCGATGGTGAGGATCCGGTTGCGGCGCTCACGGGCCTGCTCGGCGCGCCGCATCTCCTCTATTCGCGCCTTGCGTGCCGTGTTGCTCTTCTTGGCGGAGCCCATGAGGTGTCCTTCGCGGGGGAAAAGTGGGACGGTCGGGTGGGCTGATCGTAATGGGGGAGGCGGGGCCCCTCGTAGAGCGGCCGCGGGAAAGGGCCGAATCGATACGGCACCGACAGCGGCCCGACAGCTTCGGCCGGCCGGGCCCCGGATGATTTGAACCGACCTTACCTATTTATCTACGCTGCCCGCATGCGGCTGCTGCGCTCCACCGACCTCGCCCTGCGGGTCCTCATGCGGCTCGCCGTCGCCGGCGAGTCGAGTCCGACGACCCGGGAGGTCGCGGACGGCATGGGCGTGCCGTACACCCACCTGGCGAAGGTCGTCGCCGAGCTGCAGCACAGCGGGCTGCTGACGGCCCGCCGCGGCCGCGGCGGCGGACTCGCCCTCACCGAGCGGGGCCGCACGGCGTCGGTGGGCGCCGTGGTCCGCGCCTTCGAGGGCGAGGGCGACGTCGTCGACTGCGAGGGCCGGACCCCCTGCCCCCTGAACTCCGCCTGCCGCCTGCGCGGCGCCCTGCGCCGGGCCCAGGAGGCGTTCTTCGCCTCCCTGGACCCGCTCACCGTGGCGGACATCGCGGCGGAGCCGACCGGCGCCCTGCTGCTCGGTATCTCACGGCCCGGCCGCCCTTAGGCCGCTGCGTGCGACCGCCCCTCCCTGCGGTCAGCCCTGCCCGGCCAGCCACAGGTCCGGGCCGAACACCTCGTAGTGGATGTCGGCCGGTGCCACACCCTTGGCGAGCAGCTGCGCCCGCACCGTCCGCATGAACGGCAGCGGTCCGCACAGGTACGCGTGCGTGCCCGGGGCGACCGGGACCCCGGCGAGGTCGACCAGGCCGGTGCGGGCGCCGGCCGGGGCGTCCTGCTCGTACCAGAGGTGCAGGGCCGCCCCAGGCAGCTTGCCCGCCCAGGACGCGTGGTCGGCGCGCAGGGCGTGGGTGGCGGGTGAGCGGTCGCCGTGCACGACGGTGACCGGGGCGCGGTGGCCCGAGCCGGCGAGGTGGGCCAGCATCGCGGTGATCGGCGTGACGCCGATGCCCGCCGAGGCCAGCAGCAGGGGGGTGTCGGGGCCGGCGTCCAGGACCAGGTCGCCGTAGGCCTCGGACAACTCCAGGACGTCGCCTTCGCGCACGCGCGCGTGCAGGTGGTGGGAGACCTCGCCGTCGGGGGTGCCGTCGCCGTGCACGCGCTTCACGCTGATCTGCCGCAGAGCCGGGCCCGGCGCCCCGGAGAGGCTGTACTGCCGTATCTGCCGGGCGCCGTCCGGCAGGGCGACGCGGACGGAGACGTACTGGCCTGCGGCGAAGTCCCGCGCGGGGCCGCCGTCGGCGGGACGCAGGCGGAACGTGATCACGTCCGGGGTCTCGACGACCCGCTCGACGACCTCCCACGGCCGCCAGGCGACCGGGCCGCGCTCCTCGTACAGCCGCCGCTCCACGGCGATCAGGGCGTTCGCCATCAGCCAGTACACCTCGTCCCAGGCGGCGGCGACCTCGGGGGTGACGGCGTCGCCGAGCACGTCCGCGATGGCGGCGAACAGGTGCTCGTGGACGATGCCGTACTGCTCGGGGGTGACGCCGAGGGAGGCGTGTTTGTGGGCGATGCGGCGCAGCATCGCGTCCGGCCGCTGCTCCGGATGGTCCAGCAGGTGCGCGGCGAAGGCGGCTATGGAGCCGGCGAGCGCCTGCCGCTGGGTGCCGGCGGCCTGGTTGCCCCGGTTGAACAGGTCGCGCAGCAACGTGGGGTGTGCCTCGAACAGACCGGCGTAGAAGCGCTCGGTGATCGTGTCCAGGGCCGCGCCGACGGCGGGCAGGGTGGCGCGGACGACGGCGGCGGACTGCGCGGACAGCATCGGGGCTCCTCACGGCTCGACTGCGCGCACGCTAATTAAAGTTGCATGTGCGTTGCAAATTAAGGACCGGGGCAGCGAAGCGGACCGGCCGTTACGGATGTCGGTGCGAGCAGGCACTATGGGCTCAAGAGCAGTCCACCCGCGGTACGCGGGTCGTCCGGTCTCCACCGGTCGGGCGATCATGGTCCGCAACGCGTACGAAATGGTGGTGTGGTGGGATGCTCAGGTGCCCGACCGCCTCCCGTGGTACGGAAGACAGGCGGCCTGACCAGCAAGGATGGGGAAGCGGAAGATGGACAAGCAGCAGGAGTTCGTGCTCCGGACGTTGGAGGAGCGCGACATCCGGTTCGTACGCCTGTGGTTCACGGACGTGCTGGGCTTCCTCAAGTCCGTCGCCGTGGCCCCGGCCGAACTGGAACAGGCCTTCGACGAGGGCATCGGCTTCGACGGCTCCGCGATCGAGGGCTTCGCCCGGGTCTACGAGTCCGACATGATCGCCAAGCCGGACCCGTCGACCTTCCAGATCCTGCCCTGGCGCGCCGAGGCCCCGGGCACCGCCCGCATGTTCTGCGACATCCTCATGCCGGACGGCTCCCCCTCCTTCGCCGACCCGCGCTACGTGCTCAAGCGTGCCCTGGCCCGCGCCTCCGACCTGGGCTTCACGTTCTACACGCACCCGGAGATCGAGTTCTTCCTGCTGAAGGACCGCCCGCTGGACGGCTCCCGCCCCACCCCGGCCGACAACTCCGGCTACTTCGACCACACCCCGACCAACGTCGGCATGGACTTCCGCCGCCAGGCGATCACGATGCTGGAGTCGATGGGCATCTCGGTCGAGTTCTCCCACCACGAGGGCGCGCCCGGCCAGCAGGAGATCGACCTGCGCTACGCCGACGCGCTCTCCACGGCCGACAACGTCATGACCTTCCGCCTGGTCATGAAGCAGGTGGCGCTGGAGCAGGGCGTCCACGCCACGTTCATGCCGAAGCCGTTCTCCGAGCACCCGGGCTCCGGCATGCACACCCACCTCTCCCTCTTCGAGGGCGACCGCAACGCCTTCTACGAGTCGGGCTCGGAGTACCAGCTCTCCAAGGTCGGCCGCTCCTTCATCGCGGGCCTGCTGCGGCACGCGGCGGAGATCTCCGCCGTCACCAACCAGTGGGTCAACTCCTACAAGCGCATCTGGGGCGGCGCGGAGCGCACGGCGGGCGCGGGCGGCGAGGCCCCGTCGTACATCTGCTGGGGCCACAACAACCGCTCGGCGCTGGTCCGGGTCCCCATGTACAAGCCCGGCAAGACGGGCTCGGCCCGCGTCGAGGTCCGCTCCCTCGACTCCGGCGCGAACCCCTACCTCGCCTACGCCGTCCTGCTCGCCGCCGGCCTCAAGGGCATCGAGGAGGGCTACGAACTCCCGCCGGGCGCCGAGGACGACGTCTGGGCCCTGTCCGACGCGGAGCGCCGCGCGATGGGCATCGAGCCGCTCCCGCAGAACCTGGGCGAGGCCCTGACCCTGATGGAACGCAGCGACCTGGTCGCCGAGACCCTCGGCGAGCACGTCTTCGACTTCTTCCTGCGCAACAAGCGGCAGGAGTGGGAGGAGTACCGCTCGGAGGTCACGGCGTTCGAGCTGCGGAAGAACCTTCCGGCGCTGTAGCGCGAAGCCTCTCGGCGTGCTGGAGGCCGGCGGCCGTGGACCGTCGGCCTCACAGGGACGCCGTCTCCGGCACCGTCGCACCATCCTCGACGAGCTCGCGGAGAAGTCCGGGCAGACACTGTTCGAGATCTGCTCACGGCAGACCGGAGCGCTTGTACAGCGACAGCTTCACCGGTCCGGGCCCGCATGCGAGGGAGGCCATGTCATCGACGCCGGCCGCGGCCGTCCCTCCCGGCTTCTCGATTCCTGACCGGTCGCGTCGCGCCCCGACCGGTCAGGACTCCCGCTGCCGCTTCTGGATCGCCAGCAGCTCGTGCAGCGGTTCCGTTGCCCGCCTGCGGTACTCCTGCACCGCCCAGCCGTTGCCGTCCGGGTCCCGGAAGTGCATGAACGTGGCGCCGTCGTCCGGCGCGTACTGGACCGGCTCCGAGACATCGAGGCCGCGGGCGACGAGTTCCGCGTGGGCCGCCTTGATGTCGGCGACGCACAGTTGCAGGCCCTGGTAGGACCCGGGGGCCGGGGTGGGGCCCGGGGTCATCTCCCAGAGGGAGTCGCCGAGGGCGATCGAGCAGCCGGAACCCGGAGGCGTCAGCTGGACGATCCGCATCCCGGGCATGACCTCCTGGTCGATGTCCACGTGGAAGCCGACCTTGTCCCGGTAGAAGTCCCGGGCCCGGTCGATGTCGGTCACGGGCAGCGGGATGACTTCCAGGGTGAAGTCCATGGCGTGACTCCTTCGTCGGGCGGCGACAGCATCAGGCACCGCGTGTCAGGCGAACCGCCACCGCGCCTGGCTGAACGGCTCCCCCTACCGAAGCCGAAAACCGTACGCGGCGCCACCGAGTGGACGGCCGCGCGTCCCCCGCCGTGGCGCGAAATGGCCCTCCCGTACCTCGACCTGCCAGAAGCCGCCGTACTTCTCCTCCACCCCGCGGACGGCCCCCGTAGCCGGGCGCCGTCGGTGACGCGCCTCGTGTGCCGGCGCCCGTCCGGCCGTACGGTCGAGATGCGCAGCAGCCGTGCTCTCCCGTGCGGACCCCGTCCGCCCGCCGACTCACCGGCGCTCCCCCCGGGCCCTGCCGTTAGGCTCGAAGCCGTACGACCTTGATCCGATGCAAGCTCGGAAAGAGTGCGAGGGAGGCCCGGATGACGGCGGCCCCGGGGCGCAGGAGCAGTACCTTCACACGGCTGCTGCGGCACGGCTTCACCGACGCCTTGGCCGCCGAGCGGCTCCTGGACAGCGTCGAGCTCGCGCCCCTGCGCGACGACCCGGTGCTGCTGGACGCGCTGGGTGCGACCGCCGACCCCGATCTCGCGCTGCTCGGCCTCGTCCGGCTGCTGGAGGCCCAGCCGCACCCGGGCGCCCGCCGGGAGCTGCTCGACACGCTGATCTCGGCCAAGCCGCTGCGCGACCGCCTGCTCGGCGTTCTCGGCGCCTCCACCGCCCTCGCCGACCACCTCACCCGGCACCCGGGCGACTGGCAGGCCCTGGTGACCTACGAGGCGCGCGACCTGCACCCCGGGGTGGCGGAGTTCGAGGCCGGCCTCGCACAGGCCGACGACCCGGTCTCGCTGCGCGTCGCCTACCGGCGCTGCCTGCTGTCCATCGCCGCTCGCGACGTGTGCGGCACGACCGGCGTCGCCGAGTCCGCCGCCGAGCTGGCCGACCTCGCCACCGCCACCCTGCGCGCCGCCCTCGGCCTCGCCCGGGCGGCGGCGCCCGAGGACGACGCCCTGTGCCGGCTGGCCGTCATCGCGATGGGCAAGTGCGGCGGCCACGAGCTGAACTACGTCTCCGACGTCGACGTCATCTTCGTGGGCGAGGCGGTCGAGGGGGCCGACGAGACCAAGGCGATCCGGGCCGCGACCCGGCTCGCCTCGCACATGATGCGGATCTGCTCGGAGACCACGGTCGAGGGCTCCATCTGGCCCGTCGACGCCAACCTCCGCCCCGAGGGCAGGAACGGCCCGCTGGTGCGGACCCTGGCCAGCCACCTCGCCTACTACCAGCGCTGGGCCAAGACCTGGGAGTTCCAGGCGCTGCTCAAGGCCCGCCCGGTCGCCGGCGACCTCGACCTCGGCGCGGAGTACGTCGAGGCCGTCCAGCCGCTGGTGTGGAAGGCCGCCGAGCGCGAGAACTTCGTCTCCGACGTGCAGAAGATGCGCCGCCGGGTCGTGGAGAACATCCCCGCCGCCGAGGTCGACCGCCAGTTGAAGCTGGGCCCGGGCGGCCTCAGGGACGTCGAGTTCGCCGTGCAGCTGCTCCAGCTGGTGCACGGCCGCACCGACCCCTCCCTGCGCAGCGGCACGACCCTCGACGCGCTCAAGGCCCTCGCCGCCGGCGGCTACGTCGGCCGCTCCGACGCCGCGCAGCTCGACGAGGCCTACCGCTTCCTGCGCTCCCTGGAGCACCGCATCCAGCTGTTCCGGCTGCGGCGGACCCACCTCGTGCCGGAGGACGAGGCGGAGCTGCGCCGCATCGGCCGCTCCCTGGGCCTGCGCGCCGACCCGGTCGCCGACCTGCACCGCGAATGGCGGCGGCACGCCACCGTCGTACGCCGGCTGCACGAGAAGCTGTTCTACCGGCCGCTGCTCGACGCGGTCGCCCAGCTCGCCACCGGCGAGGCCCGGCTGAGCGCCGAGGCGGCCCGGGAACGCATGGTCGCCCTCGGGTACGCCGACCCGGCCTCCGCCCTGCGCCACCTGGAGGCGCTGGCCTCCGGCGTCACCCGCAAGGCCGCCATCCAGCGCACTCTGCTGCCCGTCCTGCTCGGCTGGTTCGCCGAATCCGCCGACCCGGACGCGGGCCTGCTCAACTTCCGCAAGGTCTCCGACGCCCTCGGCAAGACGCCCTGGTACCTGCGGCTGCTGCGGGACGAGGGCGCCGCCGCGCAGAACCTCGCCCGGGTCCTGTCGGCCGGGCGCCTCGCCCCCGACCTGCTGATGCGCGCGCCCGAGGCGGTCGCGCTGCTCGGCGACGGGGACGGCGGCGGCCTCACGCCCCGGCCGCGCGCCCACCTGGAGCAGGAGATACTCGCCGCGGTGAACCGGGCCGACGGAGCCGCCCAGGCGGTCACGGCCGCACGCGGGGTGCGCCGCCGGGAGCTGTTCCGCACGGCCGCCGCCGACATCGTCGGCTCCTACGGCACCGAGGAGCAGCCCGCCGAGGCCGACCAGGGCGCCCTGGTGGACCGGGTCGGGGCGGCGGTGTCCGACCTGACCGCCGCGACCCTCGCCGGCACGCTCCGCGCGGTCGTGCGGGACGGCTGGGGCGACGAGCTGCCCACCCGCTTCGCGATCATCGCCATGGGCCGGTTCGGCGGCCACGAACTGGGCTACGGCTCCGACGCGGACGTGCTGTTCGTGCACGAGCCGCGCGACGGCGTCGACGAGCGGGAGGCGTCCCAGGCGGCGAACAAGGTCGTCTCCGAGATGCGCCGTCTGCTGCAGCTCCCGAGCGCCGACCCGCCCCTGCTCATCGACGCCGACCTGCGCCCGGAGGGCAAGTCCGGGCCGCTGGTGCGCACGCTCACCTCGTACGCGGCGTACTACCGCCGGTGGTCGCTGACCTGGGAGTCGCACGCCCTGCTGCGGGCCGAGCCGGTCGCCGGGGACGCGGACCTGGGCCGCCGCTTCATCGAACTGATCGATCCGCTGCGTTACCCGGCGGACGGGCTCGGCGACGAGGCCGTCCGCGAGATCCGGCGGCTGAAGGCCCGGATGGAGCGGGAGCGGCTGCCACGCGGCGCCGATCCCAAGCTGCACGCCAAGCTGGGGCCGGGCGGGCTGTCGGACGTGGAGTGGACCGTGCAGCTGCTGCAGCTGCGGCACGCCGCCCGGGAACCGGGGCTGCGCACCACCCGCACCCGCGAGGCCCTGGCCGCCGCCCGCGCGGCCGGGCTCATCGCGGACGAGGACGCCGGGACACTCGACGAGGCCTGGGTCCTCGCGACCCGCGTGCGCAACGCGGTGATGCTGGTACGCGGCCGGGCCGGCGACACCTTCCCCTCCGACCCGCGCGAACTGGCCGCCGTCGGCCGGTACCTGGGCCACAACCCGGGCCACGTCGGCGACATGCTCGACGCCTACCGGCGCACCGCCCGCCGGGCGCGGGGCGTGGTGGAGGAGCTGTTCTACGGGGTGGCCGAGCGCTGACCCCGGCGCGAGCACCGGGTCCCCAGGGCCGTGAGCCGGGGCGTCAGACCCTGTCCCGCGCGAGTGGCCGGCCCTGCTCCCGGGACGTCCGCGAGCGGGATGCGGCCGGTGCGCGCACCACCCGCGGCAGGGCGTACGGCAGCCTGCCGCACCAGACCCGGGCCACCGCGAACCCGAACGCCAGGCAGAGCACGCCCCCGACCGCGTCCAGCCAGAAGTGGTTGGCCGTGGCCACGATCACCACCAGCGTCAGCGCCGGGTACAGCAGGCCCAGCACCCGCACCCACGGGACGGCCGCCAGCGCGAAGATCGTCAGACCGCACCACACCGACCAGCCGATGTGCATCGACGGCATCGCGGCGTACTGGTTGGACATGTTCTTCAGGTCGCCGGACGCCATCGAACCCCAGGTCTGGTGGACCATCACGGTGTCGATGAAGCCGCCGCCGTTCATCAGCCGCGGGGGCGCCAGCGGATACAGGTAGTAACCGACCAGGGCGACGGCGGTGGTCGAGAACAACACCAGCCGGGTCGCCGCGTACCGGCCGGGATGACGACGGTACAGCCACACCAGCACACCCAGCGTGACCACGAAGTGCAGCGTCGCGTAGTAGTAGTTCATGCCGATGATCAGCCAATTCACCGAGTTCACGGCGTGGTTGACCGACTCCTCGACGGCGATGCCCAGCCGGTGCTCGGTCTGCCAGATCCAGTCGGCGTTGCGCAGCGCCTCGGCCCGCTGCTCGGGCACGGCGTTGCGGACGAGCGAGTACGTCCAGTAACTCACCGCGATCAACAGGATCTCGAACCAGAAGCGGGGCCGGCGCGGGGTGCGCAGCCGGCGCAGCACACGCGGTCCCGTCTCGGCCGCAACGGGGGGCGGGAGGGCCGCCTCCAGGCCCTCCGGCTGCGTCACGGTCGCGTCACCCATAGGCACAAAGTCTGCCAGAAAAGGACTTCCCCACCGATCATCCCGCGGCCCGGCCTGAGCCGCATGTTCTACGGCGAGATCAGGCCGCGCGCCTCACGACCGCGCACGGTCACCGGGCGCCGAGGCGGTCGAACCGCGCACCACCAGCTCCGGCATGAACACGAACTCGCTGTGGGGCGCGGGCGTTCCGCCGATCTCCTCCAGCAGCGTGCGCACGGCCGCCTGGCCCATGGCCGGGACCGGCTTGCGGATGGTCGTCAGGGGCGGGTCGGTGAAGGCGATCAGCGGGGAGTCGTCGAAGCCGACCACGGAGACGTCCTTCGGCACGTCCAGACCGCGCTGCCGGGCCGCCCGGATCGCGCCCAGGGCCATCATGTCACTGGCGCACACCACGGCCGTGCAGTCCCGCTCCATCAGGGCGACGGCGGCGGCCTGTCCGCCCTCCAGCGTGTACAGCGAGTGCTGCACCAGCTCCGACTCGACGGCCTCGGCGCCCAGGCCCAACTGCTCCTGCATGGCCCGCACGAACCCCTCGATCTTGCGCTGCACGGGCACGAACCGCTTGGGCCCCAGCGCCAGCCCGATCCGGGTGTGCCCCAGGGACGCCAGATGCGTCACGGCCAGGCTCATCGCCGCGCGGTCGTCGGGGGAGATGAACGGCGCCTGCACTTTCGGCGAGAAACCGTCCACCAGGACATAGGGCACGCCCTGCGCGCGCAGCCGGTCGTAGCGCTGCATGTCGGCGGTGGTGTCCGCGTGCAGCCCGGAGACGTAGATGATGCCGGCGACCCCGCGGTCCACGAGCATCTCGGTCAGCTCGTCCTCGGTCGAGCCGCCCGGGGTCTGGGTGGCCAGCACGGGCGTGTAGCCCTGCCGCGTCAGCGCCTGGCCGATGACCTGGGCGAGGGCCGGGAAGATCGGGTTCTCCAGCTCCGGGGTGATCAGGCCGACCAGGCCCTCGCTGCGCTGACGCAGCCGCACCGGGCGTTCGTAGCCCAGCACGTCGAGGGCGGCCAGCACGGACTGGCGGGTCGTGGCGGCGACGCCCGGCTTGCCGTTGAGGACGCGGCTGACGGTCGCTTCGCTCACCCCCGCCTGCAACGCGATGTCCGCAAGCCGTGTGGTCACAGCACTGGACTGTAGCGGCCGGACTTCTGCTTGCACACCGACGGGACGCCGGGTGCGGGCCGGTGCACGGCCCGCTGCGGGTTGCTTGGTCATCGCGGTCCCCTGAAGTCGTGTCGGCGTCCGCTCCGCAACGGATGATTCTCCCGGCGGACACGGATGGCAAGTGCTTGCAGAGTCTTGCACAACTGTCCGACTGCCCGTCGAACAGCCGGTCAGCAAGGCGGATCAAGGCCTCAGGGCAATCGAGAGGAGGTCACGGCGGGATAACCATCCGCACCTCTTGCAACTTTTTGCTGCAAGGTCTTTCGCAACCCGTTGCGGCGAGGTTAATGTCACCGACGCCCGGCGGCCAACGGCGCAGTCGGCAGCACAACGGGCTTCACCCTCAAGGAGAACTCATGCGGCGTGGCATAGCGGCCACCGCGCTGGTGGCGTCCCTCGCCCTGGCGGCGACGGCCTGCGGCGGAAGCGACAGCGGCGACGAGGCCGGCGGTCCGGTCACCATCACCTGGTGGGACACCTCCAACGCGACCAACGAGGCGCCGACGTACCAGGCCCTGGTCAAGGAGTTCGAGGCCGCCAACAAGGACATCAAGGTCAAGTACGTCAACGTCCCCTTCGACCAGGCGCAGAACAAGTTCGACACCGCCGCCGGTTCCAAGGGCGCCCCCGACGTGCTGCGCTCCGAGGTCGGCTGGACCCCCGCCTTCGCCAAGAAGGGTTTCTTCGCGCCGCTGGACGGCACCGAGGCCCTCGCCGAGCAGGACAAGTTCCAGCCCAGCCTGATCGAGCAGGCCAAGTACGAGGGCAAGACCTACGGCGTCCCCTTCACCACGGACACCCTCGCCCTCGTCTACAACAAGGAACTGTTCGCCAAGGCCGGCGTCGAGGCGCCCAGGACCTGGGACGACCTGAAGAAGGCCGCCGCCACCATCAAGGACAAGACCGGCGTCGACGGCTACTGGGGCTCCACCCAGGCCTACTACGCCCAGTCCTTCCTCTACGGCGAGGGCACCGACACCGTCGACGTCGACGCCAAGAAGATCACCGTCACCTCGCCCGAGGCCAAGAAGGCCTACGGCACCTGGCAGGGCCTGTTCAAGGGCAAGGGCCTGCACAAGGCCGACACCACCGCCGACGCCTACGCCCACATCCAGGAGGCGTTCGTCAGCGGCAAGGTCGCCTCGATCATCCAGGGCCCGTGGGAGATCACGAACTTCTACAAGGGCTCGGCCTTCAAGGACAAGAACAACCTCGGCATCGCCACCGTCCCGGCCGGCTCCACCGGCAAGGCTGGCGCCCCGACCGGCGGCCACAACCTCTCGGTGTACGCGGGCTCGGACAAGGCCCACCAGGAGGCCTCGCTGAAGTTCGTGAAGTTCATGACCTCGGCCAAGGCCCAGGAGACCATCGCGCTGAAGAACTCCACGCTGCCCACGCGCGAGGACGCCTACACCGCGAAGGTCAAGGCCGACCCGGGCATCGCCGGATTCCAGAGTGTGCTGCCCGCGGCCCAGCCGCGCCCGGCCCTGCCCGAGTACAGCTCCCTGTGGACCCCGCTCGACGACGAGCTGCTGAAGATCGCGAGCGGCAAGGTGTCCCTGGACAAGGGCCTCGGCAACGCCGAGACCGCCATCGCCAAGCTGGTGCCCGACTACAGCAAGTGACCGCCGGGTGGCCGCCGGGTCCCCCGGTCAAGGGGGAGGGGATCCGGCGGCCACCGGCCCGCGCCTCGAACCGGGCAGCCCTCCTTGACCTCCTTGAACTTCCAGAAGGTGTCGAACCATGACAGTCGCCATCGACCGAGCGACCGGCAAGCGGCGCGGTGAGCGGGAACCACGGCCCGGACCGGTGCAGCGGCTGAGGAACGGCCTGAACAAGCACTGGTACGCCTACGCGATGGTCGCCCCGGTGGCGATCGTCCTCGGCGTCCTCGTGCTGTACCCGCTGGGATACGGCCTGTACCTCACCCTCACCGACGCCACCAGCCTGAACACCGCCCGCACGATCGGCGTCAACGAGATCGACGCCACCTACGAGTTCATCGGCCTGGACAACTACGCCGACATCCTGTGGGGCCCGACGTCCTACGACCGCTTCTGGTCCCACTTCCTGTGGACGGTCTTCTGGACGGCGGCCTGTGTCACCCTGCACTACGGCATCGGACTCGGCCTCGCCCTGCTGCTCAACCAGAAGCTGCGCGGCCGCACCCTGTACCGCATGATCCTGGTGCTGCCCTGGGCGGTGCCGACCTTCGTCACCGTCTTCGGCTGGCGGTTCATGCTCGCCGACGGCGGCATCATCAACAGCGGTCTGGAGTTCCTGCACCTGCCGACGCCGTCCTGGCTGGAGGACACCTTCTGGCAGCGGTTCTCCGCGATCATGGTCAACACCTGGTGCGGCGTGCCGTTCATGATGGTCTCGCTCCTCGGCGGCCTGCAGTCGATCGACGCGAGCCTGTACGAGGCCTCCGAGATGGACGGCGCGAGCGCCTGGCAGCGCTTCCGCTACGTCACCCTGCCCGGCCTGCGCTCGGTCAGCACCACGGTCGTCCTGCTCGGCGTCATCTGGACGTTCAACCAGTTCGCCATCATCTTCCTGCTGTTCGGCAACACCGCCCCCGACGCGCAGATCCTCGTGACCTGGGCCTACCAGCTGGGCTTCGGGCAGCAGCCGCGCGACTACGCCCAGTCCGCCGCCTACGGGATCCTGCTGCTGTCCATCCTGATCGTCTTCACCTCCTTCTACCGCCGCTGGCTGAACCGCAACGAGCAGCAGCTCGCGATCTGAGGCAGGAGTCCGAAATGAGTACGACCACCGTCGAGACCCCCGCCCCGTCGGCCGAGCGGCGCCCCGCGAAGGCCCCGGGCCGGACGCGCCGGCGCGGCGAGCAGAGCCGCGCGGCGTCCCTCGCCTCGCACGCCGTGCTGATCGTCGCGAGCCTGACCGCGCTCTTCCCCGTCGCCTGGCTGTTCTTCCTGTCCCTCGGGCCGGACAAGGACGACTATCTGCACCCCGGGCGCATCTGGGGCAAGATGACGTTCGACAACTACGCGTTCGTCCTGCAGGACACCAGCTTCTTCGACTGGCTGAAGAGCACGCTGGTCGTGGTGCTGGGCACGACGCTCATCGGCGTCGTCGTCGCCGCGTCCACCGGCTACGCGGTCTCCCGCATGCGGTTCCCGGGCTACCGGAAGCTGATGTGGGTGCTGCTCGTCACCCAGATGTTCCCCATCGCGGTACTGATCGTGCCGATGTACCAGATCCTCTCGGATCTGCAGCTCATCGACAGCTACCTTGGTCTCATCCTTGTCAACTGCACCACCATCGTGCCGTACTGCGCCTGGCTGATGAAGGGCTATTTCGACACCATCCCGTTCGAGATCGACGAGGCCGGGCGCGTCGACGGGCTGACCCCCTTCGGCACGTTCGCGCGGCTCATCCTGCCGCTCGCCAAGCCGGGACTCGCGGTCGCGGCGTTCTACAGCTTCCTCACGGCCTTCGGTGAGGTCGCGTTCGCCTCGACGTTCATGCTGAGCGACGACAAGTACACGTTCGCCGTCGGTCTGCAGACGTTCGTCAGCGAGCACGACGCACAGCGCAACCTCATGGCCGCGACGGCCGTGCTGATCGCGATACCGGCCGCCCTCTTCTTCTACCTCGTGCAGAAGAACCTGGTGACCGGGCTCACCGCCGGCGGCACCAAGGGGTGACCCCCGTGCCCTTCGGGGCGCTGCCGAACGGCATGTCACAAGCCCGAGGCGGCCGCGGTGCCCATCCGACCCCGCTGTGCCGCGGCCGCCTCGTCACCCCACCACGTCCCACATGACCACACCCCAGTTACGCATCAAGGACGACATGAGCCAGCACTCAGCTGCACCTGCCCCCACCTCCGGCTCCACCGTGGCCGTCGCCAAGCGCCGCGACTGGTGGCGGGACGCGGTGATCTACCAGGTGTACCCGCGCAGCTTCGCCGACAGCAACGGTGACGGCATGGGCGACCTGGAGGGTGTCCGCACCCGTCTGCCGTACCTGCGCGACCTCGGCGTGGACGCCGTGTGGCTCAGCCCCTTCTACGCCTCGCCGCAGGCCGACGCCGGATACGACGTCGCCGACTACCGGGCCGTCGACCCCATGTTCGGCAACCTCCTGGACGCCGACGCGCTGATCCGCGACGCCCACCGGCTGGGGCTGCGCATCATCGTCGACCTGGTGCCCAACCACTCCTCGGACCAGCACGAGTGGTTCAAGCGGGCCGTGGCCGAAGGGCCGGGATCGCCGCTGCGGGACCGCTACCACTTCCGCTCCGGCAAGGGCGAGAACGGCGAGCTGCCGCCCAACGACTGGGAGTCCATCTTCGGCGGCCCGGCCTGGACCAGGGTCACCGAGCCCGACGGCACGCCCGGCGAGTGGTACCTGCACCTGTTCGCCCCGGAGCAGCCCGACTTCAACTGGAACCACCCGGCCGTCGGCGACGAGTTCCGCTCCATCCTGCGCTTCTGGCTCGACATGGGCGTCGACGGCTTCCGCATCGACGTCGCGCACGGGCTGGTGAAGGCGGACGGGCTGCCCGACCTTGGATCCCACGACCAGGTGAAGCTCCTGGGCAACGATGTCATGCCGTTCTTCGACCAGGACGGCGTGCACGAGATCTACCGGCAGTGGCGGCTGATCCTCGACGAGTACGCGGGGGAGAGGATCTTCGTGGCGGAGGCCTGGACCCCGACCATCGAGCGCACCGCGAACTACGTCCGTCCCGACGAGCTGCACCAGGCCTTCAACTTCCAGTACCTGAGCACCCACTGGGACGCGGCCGAGATGCGCGAGGTCATCGACCGCACCCTGGAGGCCATGCGCCCGGTCGGCGCCCCGGCCACTTGGGTGCTGTCCAACCACGACGTCACCCGGCACGCCACCCGCTTCGCCAACCCGCCCGGCCTCGGCACCCAGATCCGCCTGGCCGGCGACCGGGAACTGGGCCTGCGCCGGGCCCGGGCCGCGACCCTGCTGATGCTGGCGCTGCCCGGCTCGGCCTACATCTACCAGGGCGAGGAGCTGGGCCTGCCCGACGTCGTCGACCTGCCCGACGAGGTGCGCCAGGACCCGGCGTACTTCCGGGGCGCGGGCCAGGACGGCTTCCGGGACGGCTGCCGGGTGCCGATCCCGTGGACCAGGACCGGCTCGTCGTACGGCTTCGGCGACGGGGGCAGCTGGCTGCCGCAGCCGGCGGAGTGGGGCGAGCTGAGCGTCGAGGCGCAGAACGGGGTGCCCGGCTCCACGCTGGAGCTGTACCGGGCCGCGCTCGGCGTGCGCCGGGAGCAGCCCGAC
The DNA here is from genome assembly GCF_040303825.1 of Streptomyces sp. NPDC094143. Taxonomy (NCBI): domain Bacteria; kingdom Bacillati; phylum Actinomycetota; class Actinomycetes; order Kitasatosporales; family Streptomycetaceae; genus Streptomyces; species Streptomyces sp. NPDC094143. Next base: position 78,807 of record NZ_JBEOTZ010000014.1, on the reverse strand, counting down.
CTCGGAGCCGGCACGTCCGTGGAGTGGCTGCGGGCGCCCGAGGGCGTACTCGCCTTCCGGCGCGGGGAGTTCGTGTGCGTCGCCAACACCACCGGGGAGTCGGTGGCGATGCCGGCGTACGGCCGGGTGCTGGTCGCGAGCGGTGAGATCGTGCAGGTCGACGACGAGGCGAAGGTGCCCGCCGACACCACCGTGTGGTGGACCACCGCGACGACTGCCTGATTTTCCTCCGAATTTCGCACGGCCCGCTGCCCTTTCGGGCGGCGGGCCTTTACCATCTGCGTCACCGCAAGGTTTCTGAACCTTGCAGCAAGAGCCTTCAACGAAGAAGGAAACCCCACATGGCACGCAGACACCTCTCCGCCGCCGTCGCGCTCGCCGCGGCTGCGGTTGTCATGCACCCGACTACCGCCCCTGCCTCCCCACCGGGCACCAAGGACGTCACCGCCGTCCTCTTCGAGTGGAAGTTCGCCTCCGTCGCCCGCGAGTGCACCACCACCCTCGGCCCCGCGGGCTACGGCTACGTGCAGGTCTCCCCGCCCGCCGAGCACATACAGGGCCCGCAGTGGTGGACCTCGTACCAGCCGGTCAGCTACCGGATCGCCGGGCGGCTGGGAGATCGCGCCGCCTTCCAGAACATGGTGAACACCTGCCACGCGGCCGGTGTGAAGGTCGTCGTCGACACCGTCGTCAACCACATGTCGGCGGGCAGCGGCACCGGCACCGGCGGCTCGTCGTACACCAAGTACAACTACCCCGGCTTGTACTCCTCGTACGACTTCGACAACTGCACCTCGCAGATCACCAGCTACCAGGACCGCGCGAACGTCCAGAACTGCGAGCTGGTCGGCCTCGCCGACCTCGACACCGGCGAGGACTACGTCCGCAGGACCATCGCCGGGTACATGAACGACCTGCTCTCCCTCGGCGTGGACGGCTTCCGCGTCGACGCGGCCAAGCACATGCCGGCCGCCGACCTCGCGAACATCAAGTCCCGGCTGAGCAACCCGTCGGTGTACTGGAAGCAGGAGGTCATCTTCGGCGCCGGCGAGGCCGTACAGCCCACCGAGTACACGGGCAACGGCGACGTCCAGGAGTTCCGCTACGCCTACGACCTCAAGCGGGTCTTCAACAACGAGAACCTCGCCTACCTGAAGAACTACGGCGAGGGCTGGGGCTACATGAACAGCGGCGTCTCGGGCGTCTTCGTCGACAACCACGACACCGAGCGCAACGGCTCGACCCTCAGCTACAAGGACGGGGCCACCTACACCCTGGCCAACGTCTTCATGCTGGCCTGGCCCTACGGCGCCCCGGACATCAACTCCGGCTACGAGTTCACCGACCACGACGCCGGCCCGCCGAACGGCGGCCAGGTGAACGCCTGCTGGCAGGACGGCTGGAAGTGCCAGCACAACTGGCCGGAGATCAAGTCCATGGTCGCCTTCCGCAACGCCACGCGCGGCCAGGCCGTCACCAACTGGTGGGACAACGGCGGTGACGCCATCGCCTTCGGCCGGGGCGGCAAGGGCTTCGTGGCCATCAACCACGAGTCGGGCTCCCTGACCCGGACGTACCAGACCTCGCTGCCGGCGGGCACGTACTGCAACGTGCAGAACAACACGCCGGTGACGGTGAATTCGGCCGGGCAGTTCACGGCCACCCTCGGCGCGAACACGGCTCTGGCGATCCACGCGGGCAGGTCCGCCTGCTGAGGCCGGACACCGCGGGCGGCCCCGCCCGTCACCCCCTGGGGCGGCCGGGGCCGCTGTTCCAGACCAGCACACCTGGTTGAAAGTTCTTTCCAACAGTTTCAAGACTCTTGCTGTAAGGGTTTCGGCGGCGATACGGTCGCGCGGGGTCGGACCCGAGAGAGCCGCAATCGCTAGGAGCCCATCTGTGATACCGAGATGGCCGGTGCCGTCCAGGCGCCGTACCGCACGTGCCGGACGGGTCGCCGCGGTCACCGCCGCCGCGCTGGCCGCCACACTCGTCCAGCCGCTCGCCGCCGGGGCGGCCACCCCGCCGGCGCCTCCGTCCGACGCCCGGCTGGCCGCCGAGCCCGCCCGCCACGACGCCACCCGCGAGCAGTTCTACTTCGTCCTGCCGGACCGTTTCGCCAACGGCGACCCGCGCAACGACAAGGGCGGTCTGACCGGTTCGCGTCTGACGACCGGCTACGACCCCACCGACAAGGGCTTCTACCAGGGCGGCGACCTCAAGGGCCTGACCAAGAGGCTCGACTACATCAAGGGCCTGGGCACCACCGCCCTGTGGATGGCCCCCATCTTCAAGAACCAGCCCGTGCAGGGCACGGGGGCGAACGCCTCCGCCGGCTACCACGGCTACTGGATCACCGACTTCACCCAGGTCGACCCGCACTTCGGCACCAACGAGGACCTCGAAACCCTCATCGACAAGGCCCACGACAAGGGCATGAAGGTCTTCTTCGACGTCATCACCAACCACACGGCGGACGTCGTCGACTACGAGGAGAAGTCCTACGACTACCTCGCCAAGGGCGCCTTCCCGTACCTGACGAAGGACGGCAGGCCGTTCGACGACGCCGACTACGCCGACGGGCGGCGGGGCTTCCCCGAGGTCGGCCGGGACTCCTTCCCGCGCACCCCCGTGGTCACCCAGCGGAACAAGGTGCCGTCGTGGCTCAACGACCCGACGATGTACCACAACCGCGGCGACTCCACCTTCGCCGGTGAGAGCTCCACCCACGGCGACTTCTCCGGGCTCGACGACCTGTGGACCGAGCGGCCCGAGGTCGTCAGCGGCATGGAGAGGATCTACCAGCGCTGGGTGCGGGACTTCGACATCGACGGCTTCCGGATCGACACCGTGAAGCACGTCAACATGGAGTTCTGGACGCAGTGGGCCACCGCCCTCGACGCGTACGCGGCCAAGCAGGGCCGGGACGACTTCTTCATGTTCGGCGAGGTCTACTCGGCCGACACGAACGTCACCGCCCCCTACGTCACCGAGGGCCGGCTCGACGCCACCCTCGACTTCCCCTTCCAGGAGGCGGCCCGTCAGTACGCCTCCCAGGGCGGCAGCGCGCAGAAGCTCGCGGGTGTCTTCGGCGACGACTACAAGTACACGACCGGCAAGGCCAACGCGTACGAGCAGGTCACCTTCCTCGGCAACCACGACATGGGCCGCATCGGGACGTTCCTCAAGCAGGACAACCCCAAGGCCACCGACGCCGAGATCCTCGCCAAGGACAAGCTCGCCAACGAGCTGATGTTCCTCAGCCGGGGCAACCCGGTCGTCTACTACGGCGACGAGCAGGGCTTCGCCGGCCCGGGCGGCGACAAGGACGCCCGGCAGAGCATGTTCGCCTCGCGCACCGCCGACTACCTGGACGACGACCGCATCGGCACCGACGCCACACACGCCGAGGACGCCTATGACACCAAGGCGCCCCTCTACCGGCAGATCAGCGCCCTCGCCCAGCTCCGCAAGGCCCACCCGGCGCTCACCGACGGCGTCCAGCAGCAGCGGTACGCGGCCGACGGGCCCGGCGTCTACGCCTTCTCCCGCACGGACGCGAAGACCGGCACCGAGTACGTCGTCGCGTTCAACAACGCCGCCGACGAGAGGACCGCGACCTTCGCGACCGGCTCGGCCGGCATGACCTTCCGCGGCCTCTACGGCACCGACGCCTCCGCGAGGAGCGACGGCGACAAGAAGCTCACCGTGACCGTCCCGGCCGGCTCGGCGATCGTCCTCAAGGCGGCGGGCAGGCTCGCGAAGCCCGCCACCGAACCGTCCCTCACCCTCAAGGCCCCCGCGGCCGGCGCCACCGGCACCGTGGAGCTCTCCGCGGACGTCGAGGGCGGGCAGCTCAACCGGGTCGTCTTCGCCGCGCAGACCGGCACCGGGAAGTGGCGGGTCCTCGGCTCCGCCGACCACGCCCCCTACAAGGTCACGCACACCGTCGGCAAGGACGTGGCACCGGGCACCGCCCTGCGCTACAAGGCCGTCGTGGTCGACTCGGCCGGCCGCACCGCGAGCGCCCTGGCCGCCTCCACCACCGGCACCCCGCCCGTCGCGGAGCCGCCCGGCGCGTCCTCCCGCGACTACGCGATCGTCCACTACAAGCGCGCGGACGGCGACTACGCCGACTGGGGCCTGTACGCCTGGGGCGACCTCGCCGAGGGCGAGGCCACCGAGTGGCCCGACAGCCACCCCTTCACCGGCCGGGACGCCTACGGCGCCTTCGCCTGGGTCAAGCTCAAGCCCGGCGCCTCGAACGTCGGCTTCCTCGTCATCGACAAGGACGGCACCAAGGACGTCGCCACCGACCGCACGATCGACGTCACCAAGACCGGCGAGATCTGGATCGAGCAGGGCAAGGAGACCGTCACCACCGAGCGCCCCGACCACCCGGCACCGGACAGGAGCAAGGCCGTCCTGCACTACCACCGGGCCGACGGGAACTACGACGGCTGGGGTCTGCACGTCTGGACCGGCGCCGCCGACCCCACCGACTGGTCGAACCCCCTCGAGCCGGTCGACACTGATGCCTATGGCGCAGTCTTCGAGGTGCCGCTCACCGAGGGTGCCACCAGCCTCAGCTACATCATCCACAAGGGCGACGAGAAGGACCTGCCCACCGACCGGTCGCTCGACCTCAAGGCCGACGGCCACGAGGTGTGGCTGGTGAGCGGCCAGGAGAAGTACCTGCTCCCGCAGCCCGCGGGCTCTGCCGCCGCCCTCGACCTGACCACCTCCAAGGCGGTCTGGATCGACCGGAACACCCTCGTCTGGAACGGCTCCGACGCCGCCGCCTCCACCCAGCTGCAGTACTCCCGCGACGGCTCGGTCAAGGTCGAGGACGGCGCCCTGACCGGCGAGGCGAAGTGGCTGCGCCTGTCGAAGGGCGAGCTGACCGACGCCCAGAAGGCGAAGTTCCCGCACCTGAAGGAGTACGACGCCTGGACCGTCGACCCGCGTGACCGCGACCGGGTCCGCGAAGCCCTGCGCGGCCAGGTCGTCGCCACCCGGCACGCGGCCAACGGGGCCGTGCTCGCGGCGACCGGCGTCCAGATCGCCGGAGTCCTCGACGACCTCTACGACGCCACCAAGGCCGATCTGGGACCGACGTTCGCCAAGGGCCGCCCCACCCTGTCCGTGTGGGCGCCGACCGCGCAGTCCGTGGCCCTGGAACTGGACGGCAGGACCGTCGCCATGCGCCGCGACCCCGCCACCGGCGTCTGGTCCGTCACCGGCCCGGCGTCCTGGAAGAACAAGCCCTACCGCTACGTCGTGCGGGTCTGGGCGCCCAGCGCCCGCCAGGTCGTCACCAACAAGGTCACCGACCCCTACGCCCTCGCCCTGACCACCGACTCCCGGCGGAGCCTCGTCGTCGATCTGGACGACAAGGACCTCAAGCCGGCCGGCTGGTCGACGTACACCAAGCCGAAGGCCGTGCCGCTGCGGGACGCCCAGATCCAGGAGCTGCACGTCCGGGACTTCTCCGTCGAGGACCGCACCGCGAAGCACCCCGGCACCTACCTCGCCTTCACCGACAAGGCGAGCGACGGCAGCAGGCACCTGCGCGAGCTGGCGAAGGCCGGCACCTCCCACGTGCACCTGCTGCCCGCCTTCGACATCGCCACCATCCCGGAGCGCGGGGCCGACCAGGCGCGGACCGACTGCGACCTCGCCTCCTACCCGGCCGACTCCGACAAGCAGCAGGAGTGCGTCGGGAAGATCGGCGCCAAGGACGCCTACAACTGGGGCTACGACCCGTACCACTACACGGTCCCCGAGGGCTCCTACGCCACCGACCCGGACGGCACGGCCCGCACGGTCGAGTTCCGCAGGATGGTGAAGGCCCTCAACGACGACGGGCTGCGGGTCGTCATGGACGTCGTCTACAACCACACCGCGGCCAGCGGCCAGGAACGGACGAGCGTCCTCGACCGGATCGTGCCCGGCTACTACCAGCGCCTGCTCGCCGACGGCTCGGTCGCCAACAGCACCTGCTGCGCCAACACCGCCACCGAGAACGCCATGATGGGCAAGCTGGTCGTCGACTCGATCGTCACCTGGGCCAAGCAGTACAAGGTCGACGGCTTCCGCTTCGACCTCATGGGCCACCACCCGAAGGCCAACGTCCTGGCCGTCAGGAAGGCCCTCGACGCGCTGACCCTCGACAAGGACGGCGTCGACGGCAAGAAGATCATCCTGTACGGCGAGGGCTGGAACTTCGGCGAGGTCGCCGACGACGCCCGGTTCGTCCAGGCCACGCAGAAGAACATGGCCGGCACCGGCATCGCCACCTTCTCCGACCGGGCCCGCGACGCCGTCCGCGGCGGCGGCCCCTTCGACGAGGACCCCGGCGTGCAGGGCTTCGCGTCCGGCCTGTACACCGAGCCCAACTCCGCCAAGGCCAACGGCACCCCGGCCGAGCAGAAGGCCAGGTTGCTGCACTACCAGGACCTCATCAAGGTGGGCCTGACCGGCAACCTGAGCGCCTTCGCCTTCACCGACACCAGCGGCAAGCAGGTCAAGGGCTCCGAGGTCGACTACAACGGCGCCCCCGCCGGATACGCCGACGCGCCCGGCGACGCCCTCGCCTACGCCGACGCGCACGACAACGAGTCCCTGTTCGACGCGCTCGCCTTCAAGCTGCCCGCTTCGGTGAGCGCTTCCGACCGGGCCCGGATGCAGGTCCTCGCCATGGCGACGGCCACCCTCTCGCAGGGCCCGGCCCTCTCCCAGGCGGGCACCGACCTGCTGCGCTCCAAGTCCCTCGACCGCAACTCCTACGACAGCGGCGACTGGTTCAACGCGATCCACTGGGACTGCCGGGACGGCAACGGCTTCGGCCGCGGACTGCCGATGGCGGCCGACAACGCCGGCAAGTGGCCCTACGCCAAGCCCCTGCTGAGCACGGTGAGGGTGGGCTGCGAGCAGATCGAGGGCGCCTCGGCGGCCTACCGCGACCTGCTGCGGATCCGCGCCGCCGAGCCGGACTTCTCCCTCGGCACGGCCGAGCGGGTGCAGTCCCGGCTGTCCTTCCCGCTGTCCGGCACGGACGAGACGCCCGGCGTGATCACCATGCGGCTCGGTGACCTCGTCGTCGTCTTCAACGCCACGCCCCAGCGGCAGGAACAGCGCGTCCCCGACCTGGCCGGAACCGGCTACCGGCTGCACCCCGTGCAGGCGGCGGGGTCCGACGCCACCGTGAAGTCCTCCGCGTACGCGGAGCAGTCCGGGACGTTCACCGTTCCGGGACGCACGGTCGCGGTCTTCACCCGGACCGCGGGGTAACGCACCCGGACGGGGCGGACCGCCACCGGCGGTCCGCCCCGTCTGCGGCTAGGGTGAGCCCACCGACCCGGAACAGGAGTGCTGATGCCGCAGATCACCGTCGACTATTCCGCCGGCCTCGCGGACGACTTCGACCGGCCCGGTTTCGCGAAGGCGCTGCACGAGGCCACGGTCGAGATCGCCGCCGCCAAGCCGCCGGCCTGCAAGACCCGGTTCCGCCGGACCGAGGACATCGTGGTCGGCCCCGACGCCGAGGGGCACGCCCATGTGCACGTCCACATCGCGCTGCTCGCCGGCCGCACCGACGAGACCAAGGCCCGGCTCACGCAGGCCGCGCTGGAGCTGCTGCGGACGCATCTGAAGCCCGCCGCGGGCGTCGCGCTGCACGCCTCCGCCGAGGTCCGCGACCTGGACCCCTCGTACGCCAAGTCCGAGACCTGAGCGGCCTCAGGTCGCCAGGGCCAGCAGCCGGCCGGCCAGGTCCGCGAACGGGCCGTCGGCCGGCTCGTCCTTGACGATGCGGCGCAGCAGGGCGGCCATCTCCTCGTCATAGGCGGCGCTGACGGCGGCGAGCGCGGCGAAGTCGTTGACGAGCTGGGGCTCCAGCTCCTCGCGCGGGATGCGCCGCCCGTCCAGCCAGATCAGCGCCGTCGACTCGGCGAGCGAGATCCAGGACCGCACGACCAGTTCCAGCCGCGCGGGCGGATCACTCACGCCCAGGTGCGAAAGGATCTGGACATACGCGGCCTGCCGTACGGAGTCGATGAGCGCGTTGGTCGTCGAGGACCCGACCGCCGGGCCGCCGCGCATCAGGGCGGAGAAACCGGGCCCGTGCTCGTCCACGAAGTCGAAGTAGCGGCGCATCACGCGCAGCAGCCGGGCCCCCAGCGGTCCCTCGTGCGGCTCCACGAACCGGGCCGCCAGATCGTCCGAGGCCCGCTGCAACGCGGCCTCGTACAGGCTGAGTTTGCCGGGGAAGTAGTGGTAGACCAACGGGCGCGAGATGCCCGCGGCCGACGCTATCTCGTCGATCGAGACCTCGTCGGGCGAGCGGCGGCTGAACAGTTCGAGGGCGACGCCGATCAACTGCTGCCGCCGCTCCTCGACTCCCATTCTGCGGCGAACCCCGGTAGTCATACGAACACCTTACCGATCGATTCCAGCCGCGAACGGTCCGGAGCGTTCGCCGAGGTCCGCCCAGGGCCACCGGGCCGTCGCCGGAACCGCGCGTCAGCGCAGCCCGCCGACCGAACGCCCGTCCTCCAGCGTGCCCTTCAGCTCCGCCTGCGCGCCCTGCTCGGCCGGCACGGTGAGCAGACTGCCCGGCGCCGACCCGTCGACCCCGCCGGTCGCCCGGATCGAGGCGGTCCGCCGGCTGCCGGCCGCCAGCAGGTACCAGTCGCCCGCCTTCGCCTTCCACAGCACGCCGGCCAGCACGTGCGGATCCCGCGCCCCGCACGCCGGGACGTTCTCGGCCTTCGCCGCCACCGCCCCGTACGCCCCGCCCGGCGTGTGGAACTGGGCCAGCACCCGCGCCCCGCCGCCCCGCCAGGTCTCCGCCCGCGTGCACACCCACGCCGCCGAGCCGCTCGCGTCGGGCAGCGGCTGCTCGTTGAACGCCCAGGCGTTGATGCTGCGCACCCCCGCCGAGCGGACCGTGCCCAGCGAGCAGGCGAACGGCTGCCACGTGCGCAGCGCCGCGGCGCCGGACACCTCGCCCGGGGAGCCGGGCCGGCCGGTGGTGAGCCGGGCCGGGACCAGTTCGCCGAGGTCCGTCAGCAGCCGGGTCCTGGTGCCGTCGGTCACCTGCAGCACGTTCCACGAGGTGCACGGGCCGGAGCGCACGGCCGGGCTGGCCAGCGGGGCGGTCACCCCGTCGTCGAGCGCGAGGTCCATCGCGCCCGAGCGCGGCTTCAGCAGATCCCGCTCGGCCGCTTTCTCGACCCAGGGGGCGGTCAGGTAGCGGACGTTCCCGTCGGCCCGGCCGAGGACCACTGCGCCGGCCTCGGCCCGGGAGGCCCCGTCGACCCGGGCGAAGTCGAGGGCGGCCCCCTGCGCGCCGTCCTTCGGCTCGGCGTACCGGGTGATGCGCAGCCCGTCGTAGAGGATCACCACGCGGGCGGCGTCGACCGTCCCCGCGTACAGCAGCTGGGGCGGTCCGGCCGGGCCGCCGGAGGGGGTGCCGGGCGTCGCGGATACCTGGACCGTCTCCCCGGGCCGGGCCCACACCGCGAGGGCGCGGCGCAGCAGGGCGTCGTCGCCGGTGAGGTCGCCCCGGGCGGGCCACACGGAGAAGTCGGTGCGCGCCGAGACACGCCACGCGGCGGCGGGGACCCGGGTGAGCTTCGCCGGGTCGAGGGCGGCCTGGGCGGCCGGGTTCCGCGCGTACGGAGGTGCGGCGGCGCCGTCGGGGCCCCAGCCCTCGCCGGGCAGTCCGAGCAGCGCCCCGCACACCAGCAGGGCCGCACCGGCGGCCAGCGCGGCCTTCAGGTGCTGGCGGCGCCGCATCAGGTCGGTGGGGCGGGCCTGCAGCGAGCAGGGGTCGAACTCGGGGGAGTCCAGCAGGCCGAACTGCTCGGGGACGCCGCCGGCCTCCAGCAGGGCACCCTCCGGATCGGCGACGCCCGCCGCCGCGAGTACCTCGCGCGCGCCGTCGTCCGTCAGCCGCTCCACGCCGCGCAGCGCGTACGCGGCCCGGGCCGGGCCCGACAGCGTGGAAAGCCGCTGGTCCAGCGCGAGTTCGTCGGCGCCGCCGGAGCGCGGGAAGAGCTTCAGCCCCCACACCTGCGGCAGCAGCGGCGGCAGCTGGGACCGCTTGGGCCAGGCCCTGAGCCGCAGCGGCAGTCCGGCCTCCAGCGCCGTGCGCAGCACCTGGAGCCGGACCAGGGCGTAGCCCGGGTCGCCGTCCCGGCCGGTGGACTGGGCCGGGATCACGGGTGCCGGGGTGCGGTTGCGGGGAAGCGCGCGCTGGGTGAGGGCGTGTGCGGTCAGCACGCGCCGGCTGCGGCCCAGGCCGGGCGGCAACACCAGGTAGGCCAGCCGGACCAGCCGTGGATAGTGCTCGACGAGGGCGGCCTCCGCCTGCTCGACGTCGACGACCGGGCCGGCCGGGGAAGAGGCTGCGGGGCGCTGGGCGACATCCTGTGACTGCACGTTCAGCAGAACGAGCGAATCGGTGGATGGTCACCTGACCGCGGAGCTGTCAGGCCCCGGGCCCTCCCTCGGGCTCGACCAGCAGCCGGGCGTAGTTCGCCATCGACCGCTGGTAGCGCGGCAGGTGCGGGGCGAGGGCGCCCAGGGCCAGCGACAGGGCCTCGCGGTCGCGGCCGAGGCTGGACAGGCACAGGGCGAGACAGGCGCGCACGGCGTCGTCCAGCTCGTCGGAGGGGGCGTCGAGTTCGGTTTCCAGCAGCTTGACGCCCTCCTCGGCCTGCCCGATGTTCCGCAGCGAGCTGGCCAACTGGATCTTCGTCCGGCGGGTCTTGTAGGGACTGACGCCGGCCAGACCCCGGGCCAGCGCCTCCCGGTACAGCGGGACGGCCCGGTCCGAGTGGCCGGTCGAGTCCCAGGCGCAGGCCTGCTCGAAGGGGCCCAGCGGGCTGTCGCCGGGCAGTTCGGCCACCAGGGCGTCGACGTCGGCGCGGAAGCGGGCCTCGTCCTCCTCCGTCTCGGCGTACTCGTCGAAACGGTCCCACAGGGCGGCCACGCGGTCTTCCCAGTCCTGGTTCACGCGCCCACCCTCGCACGGCAGTGCCCATCGGGACAGCGGAATTTTGAGCAGTCCGGGCCCCGCGGCCGTATCGAGGGGGAGAGCCTCGTGCCAGGGCTCCGTGCGGCATGCGTCCGGACCGTGCCGTGACAAGGACCGGAGGAACAGATGAGGGTGACCCGACCGATGCTCGCGCTGAGCGGCGCGGTGGCGATACTGGCGCTGGCCGGCTGCGGATCCGGCGGCGAGCACGAGGCGGCCGCCGTGCCCGAGGCGGTGACCGGCAGCCTGGAGCACATCGCGGCCCAGGCCGAGTGCGAGCCGAACATGCAGACCGACGCCGACACCATCCGTCAGGCCATCTGCAAGAAGGGCAAGGAGAAGTACGTCCTCGCCACCTTCGCCACCGACCGCGGCCAGCGCGAATGGCTCAACGGCGCCAAGGACTACGGCGGCTACTACCTCGTCGGCCGCAAGTGGGTCGCCGTCGGCCAGGAGAAGACCGTCCTGGCGCTCCAGGGCACGCTCGGCGGGACGATGGAAGAGGGCTCCGAGCACATGAACCCCGGCGGCAGCCACAACCGCGGCGGCCACCACGGCTGACCACGAGGCACGTCCGGGCATGCGAAAGCCGGCGGTGGGAGATCCCACCGCCGGCTTTCACCGGGTCCGCACTACTGGCAGTCCTCGCCGTTGTTGATGCACTGGACCATCTCGTTCATCAGGTCCTCGTCGAAGAAGTTGATGAAGTCGTTGTGGTCGGTGATCGGCTTGTGCAGCTGCTCCGGGAAGGAGTCCACCGCGAAGGCGTTCTGCACCTGCCCGTTGTTGATCTGCGGCGCCTGCACGTCGTAGACCAGGCGGACCTGGAGCTGGGGGATGGCCTGGAAGCCGTTCGAGCAGGTGCCGTCCGCCTCCACGAAGTCCACGTGGGTGCGGTGGTTGGCGCTGTCGATGTTCTGGCCGTCCCAGCAGCTCTGGAAGTTGGACGTGCGCACCACGGAGCTGCCCTGGGGGCAGATCGGGTACTTGTCCGTCACCTGCCGGTCCTCGAAGCCGGTGCAGCTCCAGGAGGTGTTGGCGTTGTTCAGGCCGTTGGTGAAGGACTTGGCGTCACCGGTGATGATGCGCAGGGCCTTCGGCATCGCGACGACGTCGCTGGTGCGGTTGCCGACGAACTTCAGCTGCGCCTCGGCCGGCTCGACGATCTTGCCGACGTTGCCGTCCTGGCCGCCGCCGGGCTGACCCTGGTCGATGTCCTGCGAGCCGTCCTGGACGCGCAGGACCGGCCAGAAGTACGAGGACTTGTCGCCCTGGTTCTGGCAGGTGGTCTGGGCGTTGGCCAGGTCCTCGTCGCTCGCGAAGGCGTTGTTGCTCTGGTTGCCGACGTAGTCGTGCTGGTGCTGCGCGCCGTTCGACACACCGGGCGCCACGATCACGTTGTCGGAGTTGCGGTTCTCGTTCTCGTTGGTGCCGCAGTTCGTGGTGAACGAGCCCGTGGAACCGCCCTCGCCGTTCGCGGCGAGGCCGTTGGGCAGGTTGCGGGAGTTCGGCTGGACGTCCTCGATCTTGATGAAGTCCGCCGCCGCCGGGCCGTTGCCGGCCTGACCACCGTTGCCGCCCTGGCCGTTGCCCTGGCCGCCGTTGCCCTGACCGCCGTTGTTCTGGCCGCCGTTGTTCTGGCCCTGGTCCTGGCCGCCGTTGTTCTGGCCGCCGTCGTTCTGGCCGCCTCCGGCGTTGCCGTCGTTGGTGTTCGGGTTCGCGGCCATGCCCTTGCACCCGGCGAACCTGCCGAGGTTGGGCGCCTTGCCGCCCACCCGCCGGATGTTGATGCCGATCCGGTCGAGGGCCGCGGTCCGCTTCGACTTCAGCGGGCCGAGGATGGCGTTGTTGACGAAGCCGGGGTCGCCGGCCTGGGCCTGGCGCGTGGAGGCGAGCCGCGAGTACGCCTCGCTGATCTGCTTGTCGAGGTTCGCCAGCTCCCGGTCCACCCCCCGCCGGGCACGCTTGGGCACCTTGGTCAGTTTCTGACCGACGTCCGGGCACTGGATCGTGGCGATCTGCGCGCCCGCGGCCTTCGTCTGGTTCGCCGAGTTCTCCTCGTGCGCCGAGGCGTAGAAGTTTGCCCAGATCAGCCCGCCCCCACCGAGCGCTAGGGCCGCCGATGCGGCAATGGCCTTGGTGGCCAGCGGCGTACGGCGTTTTCTTGTGTTGCGTCCCATGGAACTCCTCTGACTTCCTTTTTCGGGGGCATCGAGGCGCCCGACAGGAGTGAAGCGGCTCCCTTCCATACGGAGGCCGTCCCACGGGTGTTCAGAGGTCCCGGGAATTGATGCGAGATTCGTGTGGACTCTGTGTGCTCAACAGCCCCTGGAGCACCGGGAGTTGTCGATCCCGCACCGTCGGTGAATGAGCAGGTCCGGTTTCACCGGCCGTGGTCGAGATACGCGAGAACCGCCAGCACGCGCCGGTTGTCGTCGTCCGAGACCTCAAGGCCCAGTTTGGCGAAGATGTTCGCGGTGTGCTTGGCGATCGCCCGTTCCGTCACGACCAGTTTCCCGGCGATCGCCGCGTTGGACCGGCCCTGCGCCATCAGCTCCAGCACCTCCAGCTCCCGGGGCGTCAGCCGCGCCAGCGGCCGGTCGCCGCCCGACTGCCGCGCCAGCAACTGCTGGATGACCTGCGGATCCATCGCCGTACCGCCGGCCGCCACCCGCCGTACGGCGTCCACGAACTGCTCGGCGTCGAACACCCGGTCCTTCAGCAGATAGCCGACGGCACCGCTGCCGTCGGCGAGCAGCTCACGCGCGTACAGCTGCTCCACGTGCTGGGACAGCACCAGCACCGGCAGGCCGGGCCGCTCGCGGCGGGCGTCGAGCGCGCACTGCAGCCCCTCGTCGGTGTGCGTGGGCGGCAGGCGCACGTCCACCACGGCGACGTCCGGTTCCAGCTCCGCCAGGGCGGCGGCCAGTTCGGGCCCGGACTCGACGGCCGCCGCGATCTCGAAGCCGTGCGCCTGCAGCAGCCGGACGAGTCCGTCGCGCAGCAGGAAGAGGTCTTCGGCGAGGACTACGCGCAAGGGATCTCCATGGTGACCATGGTGGGGCCGCCCGCGGGGCTGCTGACGGCCAGGACGCCGTCGAATGTACCGAGTCGCCGCTCGACGCCGGCCAGGCCCGAACCGGTCCCGATCACCGCGCCCCCCTTGCCGTTGTCCGTCACGGTCGCCCGCAGCATGCCGTCCGTCCGGTGCAGGTCGACCCAGATCCGGTCCGCGCCCGAGTGCTTCACGGCGTTGGCGAGCACCTCGCTCACCGCGAAGTACGCGGCCGACTCCACGGGCGCCTCGGCACGCCCGGGCAGGTCCACGCTCACCTCGGTGGGCACCGGCAACCGCAGCGCCAGCGCCCGCACGGCGTCGCCGAGACCGCGCTCGGCGAGCACCGGCGGGTGGATGCCGCGCACCAGCTCGCGCAACTCGGTCAGGGCCTCCACCGAGGACTTGCGGGCCTGCGCGATCAGCTCCCTGGCCTGGGCCGGGTCCTTGTCCAGGAGCGCCTCGATAGTGCCCAGGTCCATGCCGACGGCGACCAGCCGGGCCTGTGCCCCGTCGTGCAGGTCCCGCTCGATGCGCCGCAGTTCGGCCGCCGAGGCGTCGACCGCGTCCCGCCGCGTCTCGGTCAGCACCCGCACCCGCTCGGCCAGCTGCACCTGGTCGCCGCCGAGCATCGCCCGGGTCAGCCGGAAGTGGGCGTCCAGCAGGCGCGGGGTGAAGAAGTGCGCGAAGAACACGATGACCAGGGCGAGGGCGGCGGCACCCAGCGCCGACGCCTGGCCCGTCACCGGCACGAAGCCGTACCAGTACCCGTCGGGGAAGACCCGCCACAGCCCGAGGGCGAGCGCGAACCCCTCCAGCGGCCAGATCAGCAGCGCGGCCGACAGCAGCGCGGTGGTGAATCCCACGGTCATGTCGACCGGCAGCCACCTCAGGTCCCGCCAGGTCGCCGGGTCGCGCAGCATCCCGAACGTGCGGGCCCAGGGGTTGGCACCCTCAGGCAGCGGCCGGTACGCCGGGGGGATCCGCACCCCGCCCCACTCGGCCGCGAGCACCCGGCGCCAGTTCGCGAACGCCCGCACCCCCGTCAGCACGTACGGCGTGGTGACGAGCCCGACCCCGATCGGGATGAGCCCGATCGAGACCGCGGACAGGCAGAAGCACAGCACCGCCCCGGGCAGGGAGATCAGGGCCAGGGCCAGCCCTCGCACCGCGGCGAGTCCCATGCCCCGCCCCGCCGTCCGCAACCCGCTGGTCCTCGTGTCGATGGTCATGGCGTTCAGTCTGGTCGAGCGGGCGTGCGCGGTCACGGGGCCCGGCACCCGGCCCGGGGGTGGTGCTGCCTACACCCCCCCGGGGCGGCCGGTGGCTCAGGAACCCGCGCCGGCCGCGAGCACCTTCGCCTCCACCTCCGGATCCAGCCCCTTGCCCGTCCGGTCCGGCCGCTGCGGCGCGACCCCGCCGAGGGCCCGCAGCCAGCTCCAGGTGTCGGCCACGGTCTCCTCGACGGGCCGGCAGCGCAGACCGGCCGCGAGCGCCCGGGAGACGTCGGCGCTGTGCAGGGCGTCGTGCAGGTCGCTGCCCGGCGGCACCCACACCGGCAGCTGGACCCACGGTTCGATGCCCGCCTCCAGGATCACCCCGGGCTCGGTCCACCGGAGCTCGGCCGCACCGCCGGTGACCCGCGCGCAGGCGTCGAGGAGGGTGTGCATCGTGGCGTGCCCCTGCGGACTGATGAGGTTGTACGGCCCGCTCAGCCCCTGCTCCGCCGCGCCGAGGATCCACTCGGCCAGATCCCGGACGTCGACGTACTGCAGGGGCAGCTCCCGCGGCCCCGGCGCCAGGACCGGGCCGCCGCGGGCCATCCGGTTCAGCCACCACGGGAGACGGCCGACGTTCTCGTACGGGCCGAGGATCAGCCCGGCCCGGACGAGCACCGACCGGTCCGGACCGAAGGCGTCCAGGGCGGCCAGCTCGCCGCCCCGCTTGTCCCGGGCGTAGTCGGTCGCCCCGGCCTCCGCCGAGGCTCCCTCCACCAGGGGCGCGTCCTCGCCGTACCCGGCGGGCGGTGCCCAGGCGTACACCGAGCAGCTCGACACGTACACGTACCGGCCGGCGCGGTCCCGCAGCAGCCGCGCCGTGTCCCGTACGGCCCGGGGCGCCGCCGACCAGGTGTCGACGACGGCGTCCCACGCGCCGGTGTCCTCGGCCAGGGCGGCGAGCCCGCCGGGCGCGGTGCGGTCGCCGTGCAGCGACCGCACGCCCGGCGGCGCCTCGTGCCGCCCCCGGTGGAAGACGGTCACCTCCCAGCCCCGCGCGAGCGCCGCCTCCACGACGGCCCGCCCCGCGAACTCCGTACCACCCAGCACCAGAAGTCTCATGCCGAGGACTCTGCCCGGTGCGGCGAGGGGACGGAACGGGGATCTGCTGTCAGCAGACGCGGATCACCGCTCCACCGGCGGCACGTACTTGTAGCCGACGCGGCGCACCGTGCGGATCGCGTCGCGGTGCTCCGCGCCCAGCTTGCGGCGCAGGCGGGCGATGTGGACGTCGACCGTGCGGCCGTCGCCCACGTGGCCGTAGCCCCACACCGTGCCGACCAGCTGGTCCCGGGTGTGCACCCGGCCCGGGTGGGCCACCAGGTGGGCGAGGAGCTCGAACTCCAGGTACGTCAGGTCGAGCGGCCGCCCGTCCACCTGGGCGGTGCGCTGCACGGTGTCCACCCGGATCAGCGGCTCGCCGCCCGGCTCGGTCGCGGCCTCGGGCGCCGCGGGCCGGTCGGGGACCGCCACCGGGAACGGGGGCTGCTGGTCGGCGGGGACGAGCACCAGATAACCGATCATCGGCGGCTGCCCGGGCAGCGCCGGCAGGGTGTGCGGGGGAGCCGGCAGCCAGGTGGCCCCGGGCGGCAGCAGATCCGCGACCGTCACCACCTCGTCCCGGTCGACGGCGCGCAGCCGGTGCCGGGGGCCGTGGGGGGCGGGGGAGTCGAGGGTGGCGGTGGACAGGGAACGAGTGGTCGCCATGAGAGGTCAGCTCTTTCGCGCGAAGGGTTCGTCGGGAGGTCGACGGCCGCGAGTTCGTGGTCGGGGCCGCCGAGGACGTACGCGGTGCGCGCTGGCCGAAGGCCGGGGTGTACGGCTTTAGAGGGCCGGCGCGTTCGTCGCGCGGCAACACACCCGGTCGAAGTCGTGGTGCTGACGGGAAGGCCAGAAGGGCTCGAGGTCATGGCGACCCGTCGCGGTGTGCTTCTGGTAGCTGGCCATGGGCCCATTGAAGCAGACGGGGGCCGACCGCCGGGACCCTTCTCTCACTGCTTGGACATCGAGCGGATGTCGGGTGCGTCACCCCATCGTCCGTTCGCGCCGGGCCAGGGGGCCGTGGGCCGCGCGGCGGTCTCCCGGCCGGGCGGCGGGGCCGGCAGCCGGATTTCTCCCGCTCCCAGCGCACCATCACCCAGGCGACGACAGGGGGCGCCCACCGCGCACGGTGAGCGCCCCCTGACAAGCCCCGCGGGACGGGATCAGACCTGGCCGGCCTTCTCCAGCGCCGTGCAGCAGGTGTCGACGAGCAGACGGGTCACCACGTACGGGTCGACGTTGGCGTTGGGACGGCGGTCCTCGATGTAGCCCTTGCCGTCCTTCTCGACCTGCCACGGGATACGGACCGAGGCACCGCGGTTCGAGACGCCGTAGGAGAACTGGTCCCACGGGGCGGTCTCGTGCAGGCCGGTCAGGCGGTCGTCGATGCCGGCGCCGTAGTTCTTGACGTGGTCGAGCGGCTTGGAGCCCTCGCCGAGCGCCTCGCACGCGGTGATGATCGCGTCGTAGCCCTCGCGCATCGCCTTGGTGGAGAAGTTGGTGTGCGCGCCCGCGCCGTTCCAGTCGCCCTTGACCGGCTTCGGGTCGAGGGTGGCGGCGATGTCGAAGTCCTCGGCGGTGCGGTAGAGCAGCCAGCGGGCCACCCACAGCTGGTCCGAGACCTCCAGCGGGGCCAACGGGCCCACCTGGAACTCCCACTGGCCGGGCATGACCTCGGCGTTGATGCCGGACAGGCCGAGGCCGGCCTTCAGGCAGTTGTCGAGGTGGGCCTCGACGACGTCACGGCCGAAGATCTCGTCGGCGCCGACGCCGCAGTAGTAACCGCCCTGCGGGGCCGGGAAGCCGCCCTTGGGGAAGCCGAGCGGGTAGCCGTCCTTGAAGAACGTGTACTCCTGCTCGATGCCGAAGATCGGCTCCTGCGCCGCGAACTTCTCCGCCACCTCGGCCAGCGCGGCCCGCGTGTTGCTCGGGTGCGGGGTGAGGTCGATGTTCAGCACCTCGCACAGGACCAGGACGTCGTCGCCGCCGCGGATCGGGTCCGGACAGGTGAAGACCGGCTTGAGCACGCAGTCCGAGGCGTGGCCCTCGGCCTGGTTGGTGGAGGACCCGTCGAAGCCCCAGATCGGCAGCGCGTCGAGACCGGCGGGGGAACCCGTGATGATCTTGGTCTTGGAACGCAGTTTGGCCGTCGGCTCGGTGCCGTCGATCCAGATGTACTCAGCCTTGAAGGTCACGGGCCACATCCTTCGGGGGTGTGTCTGGGCGCGTATCGCGGGTGCTGCGGCGCTGCGGCACTGAAACGCCGCGCGGTGCTGCCCGGCAGCCTCGCAACGGGCGATTTCCCGGCCATTGCCCGAATGTGAACCCCGTGTTACCTGGTGGCGCTGCGCCGCACCTCACGCTGTGAGGGTGTTTCGCCCCGGGACAGGCGCAGTTCACCGGCTACCCCCCGGTCAGCCGGTGAACTGCGCCGTGCGGCCCTGACGTGCCGGTCCCGCCGCCCCTGGCCGGGGGAGGCGGGAGCCGGGGACACGTACGAGGGGCGACCGGGGGGTGGGCCGCCGCCTCAGTGGCTTCCTCGACCGCCCGGCCTCACCCCACCTTCTCGATCACGGCCCGGCGGATCAGGAACTTGCCGGGCTCACGGACCTGTTCGAAGGCCGCGTTGTTGAGCAGCACGCAGCTGCCGGAGACCGAAGTGACCTCCACCGTCGTGGACTTGTTGTTGTCCAGGTTGGTGACCTTCAGCTTCGTGCCGGCCGGGAACTGGTTGCTGGACGCGGCGGGCGCACCGCCCTCGCCGGAGAGCGTGACCGTGGAGCCGTTGCACACCTGCTGCCCGGCGGCCGCGCCACCGCCACCGGCGTTCCCCGCCGGGGCGGACGCGGCGGGCGGGGCGGCCGGGGCCGACGCCGCGGGGGCCGACGGCTGGGCGGGCTGCGCGGGCTGCGTGGCCTGGGAGTCCTGAGCCGACTCCCCCACCACGCAGCCCGACGCCTCCTGCTTGCGCTTGATCTCCGCGACGACCGCCTCGCGGTTGGCGATCCGCGCCTCGGACTGGGCGTCGGGCCTGGCCCGCTGGTCCGCGATGAACTTCTGGTTGTTGCCGAGGGCGGTGGCGAGGCCCAGGCAGACCGTCGACTCCGACGCCGACTTGGGGGTCGGCGCGGCGTTCGACGTGCTCGCCATGACGAAGGCCCCGCCTCCCGCCACCGTCGCCGCGCCCACGAGCAGCGCGATCTTCTTCTTCGTGCCGAGAGTTCTCCTGCGCGACATGCGCGCCTCCTGAAGCGGTAGGGGAGCGTACGCCGCTATGTACGAGATACCGAACGGGGTTGCTCAGCGGTTGCGGGAGACGCTGAAGTGACCTGCGCCACAACGCTGTTGACCGGCGTCAACGCCCCAGCGCGTCGCGTACGGCCTCGTCGGTGCGGGCCACCACCGCCGTGCCGTCGTCCGCGGTGATGATCGGGCGCTGGATCAGCTTCGGGTGCTCGGCCAGCGCCTTGATCCACCGGTCGCGCGCCCCGGCGTCCCGCGGCCACTCCCTCAGCCCGAGCTCCTTGGCGGCCGCCTCCTGCGACCGGGTGATGTCCCAGGGTTCGAGGCCGAGGCGCGTGAGCACGCCGCGGATCTCGTCCTCGCTCGGCACGTCCTCCAGGTAGCGGCGCACGGTGTAGTCGGCGCCCTCGGCGTCGAGCAGCTGCACGGCGCTGCGGCACTTCGAGCAGGCCGGATTGATCCAGATTTCCATGCCGCCCACCGTACGCGCTCCCGGCTCTGTTCGATTTTCTGCCGACTCATCCGCCCCTTCCGCAGCTGCCGTGACGAGGTGCCAATTTCCGTCGCCACCTGGGCTTTTGTGAGTGGTTGCGGACTCCCCGTTGTCAGTGCCCGGCGGTAAACTGGAAGCAGTGTTCGAGGGTGACGCCGACGACGCCGAGGTCTTCGGCGGACCGCCCGACCGCGACAGGAGGATGCCTGTGCCCGCTGCCGCTCTGAAGCCGAAGCCGTTGCCCACCCAGTCCACCGCGAAGCGTCCCGTCCTGCTCGACCTGCCGTACGCGCCCGTGGAGAAGCGACCGCTGCCGCCGGGCCGGCCCCGCGAGTGGTACGTGACGCACAACCGCCGCCTCAAGGCGATGCGGCTGGCCATCGCCCTGCTCGACTCCGGCGTCTACCTGCCGAACCAGGCCCGCAACGAGACCATCCGCGACACGGCGGAGCTGATCGGCGTCCACCCGCCGTCGGACACGACGTGCCACATGGTGCGGGCGTTCATGCGCTACGCACGCTGACCGGACCGTTGGCGCGCCGGGTGCCCAGCCGTGCGGTGCGCCCGGCGCGCGGTGCGCCTTCTCACGCCGCCCGCTCCGGTGCCGCGAACACCGGCGGGTTCAGCCGGGCGAAGCCCTCCTGGCGCTCGTAGGGGAAGTACGGGTACGGCGCCGGGCGGTGGCTCGCCGCGTCCAGTCGCGCCACCTGCTCGGGGGTGAGGCTCCAGCCGACGGCGCCGAGGTTCTGGCGCAGCTGCCGCTCGTCGCGGGCGCCGATGATGACGGAGGAGACGGTCGGGCGGCGCAGCAGCCAGTTGAGTGCGATCTGCGGGACGGCCCGGCCCGTCTCCTGCGCGATCTCGTCCAGCACGTCGACCACGCGGTACAGGTGGTCGTCGTCGACCGGTGGACCGTAGCCGGCGGTGCTGTGCAGCCGGCTGCCGGGCGGGAGCGGGGTGTCGCGGCGGACGCGGCCGGTGAGGCGGCCCCAGCCGAGCGGGCTCCACACCAGCGCGCCGAGGCCCTGGTCCCGGGCGAGCGGCATCAGCTCCCACTCGTAGTCGCGGCCGACGAGGGAGTAGTACACCTGGTGGGCCACGTGGCGGGGGCGGCCGAGCCGGTCCGCCGCCGCGAGGGACTTCATCAGCTGCCAGCCGGAGAAGTTGGAGACGCCGGTGTAGCGCACCTTGCCCGCCCGGACCAGGCTGTCCAGGGCGTCCAGCACCTCCTCGACCGGTGTACCGGCGTCGAAGGCGTGGAGCTGGAACAGGTCGATGTGGTCGGTGCCCAGCCGGCGCAGGGCGTCCTCGCAGGCGGCGATCAGCCGGGAGCGCGAGGTGCCCGCGTCGCCCGGGCCGTCGCCCAGGGGCAGGCCGGTCTTCGTGGAGAGGAGCACCCGGTCGCGGCGGCCCTTGATCGCCTGGCCGAGCACCTCCTCGGACGCGCCGGCGGAGTAGACGTCGGCGGTGTCGAACAGCGTGATGCCGGCGTCCAGGCAGATGTCCACCAGGCGGCGGGCCTCCCGTGCGTCGGTCGCGCCCCATGCCCCGAACAGCGGGCCCCGGCCGCCGAAGGTGCCGGCGCCGAAGCTCAGCGCGGGGACCATCAGCCCGGACGCGCCCAATCGCCTGTACTCCATCGCGGACCCTCCTTGGTCGCAACTAACGGGTCTATGGTTCCGTTAGTGGTCATTAGGCTAGCAGGGCGAGGCTCTTAATGGAACAGGAGTGCCGTTATGGCTGACGGAGGCGAGCCGGGGACGCTGCGGCCCGGTGGGCGTACGGCGCGGGTGCGGGAGGCCGTGCTGCGGGCGGCCGAGGACGCCCTGACCGAGCAGGGCTTCACCGGCCTGGACCTGGCCGACATCGCCCGCCGCGCCGGGGTGGGCAAGACGACCGTCTACCGCCGCTGGGGGACGGTGACCGGGCTGGTGGCCGACCTCCTGGCGGACATGGCCGAGCGGTCCGCGCCGCGCACCGAGACCGGTTCCCTGCTCGGCGACCTGACGGCCAACGCCCGTCTCGTGCACCGGACTCTGACGGACCCTCGGCAGGGGGCACTGTTCAAGGCGCTGATCGCCGCCGCGACCGGGGACGCGAAGACGGCCGCGGCCCTGCACCGCTTCTACGACATCCGCGTCCGGGAGTGGGCCCCCTGCGTACGGCAGGCCGTCGACCGGGGCGAGGCGCCCGAGGGCACCGACGCGCACGAGGTGATCCGTGCCGTTTCCGCTCCGCTCTACTACCACCTGCTCATCAGCGGCGGCCGACTCGACGAGACCCTGGCCGACCGCGCGGCGGAGGCCGCGGCGATCGCGGCGCGGGCGGGGGTGTACGTGCGGGGTCCTGCCGGGGGGTGACGGGGGTGACGGGGTGTGTGTCCGGGGGCCACTCCCTCCGGCCGCCGGGCAGGCACGCCAGTCGGTTACCGCGTCCGTCACCCCCGGGGGACATGCACCGGTCACCCGCCCCGGGTACCGGGGCGCAGGCCACCAGTCCCGGCTACCGCGTCGGCCCGCCCCCCGGATACACCCCACCGCGCCGGCCGACCCCCGTCGCTGCTCAGCGCGCTGCCAGTTCCTTCTCCAGTGGTGTGCGGAAGCGGGGCGTGATTCTCGTCGTGCCCAGCCAGCCGGTGAGCCGCTGTGCCGCCGCCTCGATCGCCGCGTGGGTCTCCCGGCCGACGCCCTCCCCGTCGAGGATCCGCCAGACGATCTCCCCGTCGGCCCGCTGGGCCCAGCCGCCGATCACCCGCCCGTTCCACCACACCGTCGGCCCGACGTTGCCGCTGCGGTCGAACAGGGCGGGCCGCAGCTCCGGTGCGAGAAACCAGTCGCGCTGCTGCCAGCCCATGGCCGTGGGGTCGAGGCCGGGCAGGAGCGCGGCCCAGGGCTCGTGCGGTTCGGGCGCCGGGCCGGTGTCGTCCTCCGTCACATAGCCCGTGCCCTCGTCCAGCGACACCGGCCGCGCCCCGATCGCGGCCAGCGCCGCGCGGACCTGCGTCACCCGCCACCCCGTCCACCACTTCAGGTCGGCCTCGGTCGCCGGACCGCACGCGGCGAGCCACCGCCCCAGCAGCTCCGCCCGGGCCCGGGCCTCGTCCAGCTCGGGGTGCTCGGGCGCGAGGGCCCAGCGGAACTGACTGGACGTCCAGGAACCGAGCGGCCGGCCGCGGACGACCTTCCCCTCCGCGCCGAGCACCTTCAGCAGGCGGGTCGAGACCGTGTGCACCCCCTCGTAACTCTTGCCGGCCGCGTACACGAACTGCTCCTTCAGACGCGGCTCCTCGCGGGCGAGCTCGGCGGCCGTGGCCTGTCCGCGCCGGGCGAGGACGGCCAGCGTCGACTCCTCGACCTCCTTCAGCCAGGCCGCGTCCGGCGCCCCCGCCGCCGCCATGTGCGTGAGCAGCGCGGCTCGCTCCCGGGCGGCCACCGCCAGGCTCGTCGAGGCGTGCACGACGGCGGTCAAGGCCGTGGGGAACACGAACACCGTGTGCCGCATGCCGTGCATCCGCACCAGGGAACGGTCCTCGTACAGCGCCCGCCCGGTCTCCTCCACCGTCCTCACCGGGTCCGCGAGCCGCGCGCCCACCGCCAGGTACACCGTCGCCGGGTCCGTGCCGTGCAGCGCGACGAGCGCGTCGGCGACCGCCTCGGGCGTGGCCGCCTTGGCCTGCCCGGCCAGCCGGTGGCGCAGCGCGAGCCGCGCCCGCCGCTCCGCCACACCGATGTGCCGCTCCGCCGCCATCCCGGCCTCCCTCCTCGCGTCTGCCTACGGGACAGCATCATCGCGGTCACCACTGACATCGCACCGCGACCTGCCGCGCGACAGCGACCGGCCCGCTCCAGGCGCAGCACGACCGGCCCGCCCCATCCGCAGCGCGACCGGCCCGCCCCCGGGCGGCCACCGCCAGGCCCGTCGAGGCGTGCACGCGACAGCTGGTCGGCCCGTCTCAGGCGTAGCGCTCCAGCAGCCCCGTCACATACGCCTCCAGCCGCGCTTCCAGCACCTCCGGTGTCAGATCGGTCCGGCCCAGTTCCCGCCACGGCCCCGCCAGCTTCGCCGCGTCCGGAGCGTAGGCGAGCGCGTCGAGCAGCCGCCAGTACAGATGGTCCGGGCCGTCGGCCAGGCGCCGGCCGCCCCGTGCCGCGTAACGGTCCCGGAAATCCAGGCCGTACTCCGCCCCGTGCAGCAGCGCGAGCGCCGTGGAGCAGTGGGCGACGTCCAGGTCGGCGGGCCCCCACGAGGTCTCCACCCAGTCGACGACACCGCTGACGCGCAGCCCGGCCCCCGAGCCGGTGAACAGCACGTTCCCGGGATGGAAGTCCCGGTGCAGGAAGCAGCCCTCGTACGGGGGAGGGTCGCGGCGCAGCACGTCCACCGCCCGCCGCCACACCCCGCCCTCCGGCGCGTTCACCCGCTCCGGCGACGTCCACGCCTGGTACGTGCGGGGCCGCTGCCCGGGTACGACCCGGTGGATCGCGGCCAGTTGGGCCGCCAGCAGCTCCACCCGCGGGCCGAGGTCCTCCTCGTCGACCCGGACCCGCCCCGGCACCACCGTCATCAGCAGCGACGGATGGTCACAGTGCCCGGCGGCCGCGTCCACGCCGATCAGCTCCGGCGCGGGCACGTCGTCCTGCCCGGCCAGCAGGGTGAGCATGTCCGCCTCACGGGTCAGCAGCCCGGGCGCGTGGCGCCGGAAGAAGGGCGCCACGAAGGTCCGCAGCGCCAGTGCGGTGCCGTCGTCGAGGGTGAGCCGCCGCAACTGGGCACTCCAACCGCCCGTCAGGAAGACGGACTCCACGACCCGGCGGCCCTCGGGGAGCTGTTCGGCCACCCACGCCCGCGTGGCCGTCCAGCCCTGCTCGCCGAGCCCGGTCAGCAGGGACGTGACGAACTCCCGCCGGTCCTGCGGGTGGTCGCGCAACCACGGGCCCAACCGGTGCTCCGCCGTGGGCAGTTCCCAGTGGGTGAACTGCGCGCGGCGGGCCAGCGCCGCCGAGACGGCCTCGGTCACGGCGGGCGGGACGACCTCGTCCGTGCCGGGCACCGCGAGCACCGCCCGCCCCTCGTAGGTCCGCAGCACGTCCAGCGCGGGCGACTCGCGCCAGCTGCCGGGACGCCGGATGAGCGCGCTGAACCGCCCGTCCCCTTGGCCGAACGGCACGTCCCACGCCTCGGCCGCGTACACCGCCGGCGCGCACAGACCCAGGGCCACCACCCGGTCCCCGTAGTGCCGCACCAGGTCGGCCACCGTCTGGCCGCTCATGCTGAAGCCGACCAGGACCAGCGGCGCGGGCGCGGCCACGCGCGCGTCGATGACGGAGACGGCCTGGTCGAGCCGGCGGCGCAGGCTCAGCTCCCGCAGCCGGCCGGTGCTCTGCCCGTGCCCCGAGAAGTCGAAGGTCAGGAAACGGCAGCCGTGGGCGGCGAACTCCTCCAGCAACGGCAGCAGCGCCTCCTTGCTCCCGGTGCCGGCGCCGTGCAGCAGGACGGCGGTCGCCGACCCCGCGTCGCCGGCGTCGGCGTACCACCCGCTGAGCCGCTCACCCCCGACGGCGTGCGTGAAGACGGTGTACCGGGAGGCGGTGTCCGCGGAGGAGGCATGCGAGGGGGCGGTGTCCGCGGAGGCGGTGGGCGTGAACTCGGCTCGCGTGGCAGGCATCGGCTCGTTCATACGGCCATTCACTCACGCGGCGCGGTCCCGTACGGGGCGATCACACGGCCACCGGACCGGCGCTCCCAGACCGGGAACCAACGGCCCGGGTCGGGCTCGATGCGCCCGTGTGCACACGGGCCCGCCCATGAAAGGGTCGTGATCGCCCCCAGGACCGGCCAAGACGTCAGCCGCCGGCCACCGCGTACCCGGGCACGGACGGCCACCGCACGGTGAGCACCACCGACTCCTCCTCCGCGCACCAGGAGTGATCGACACCGCGCCCCCACACCACGTAGTCCCCCTGCCGCTCCAGGAGCACGCTGCGGCCGGGGAGTTCGACGCGGAAGCGCCCGCTGATCAGGACCAGGAGCGCCGTCCGCTCCTCACCCCGCACCCACCGCGAACGCTCGTCGCCCTGCGGGTGCACACCCCACTTGATCTCCACCGCCTCGCTGTGACGCGGATCCCCGACATCCCTGAAGTGCCCCAGAAGCAAGCCATCCCCGGTCGAGCGCCGCGTCCCGCCCGGCGTTGCCCACGTACACGCTGTCGTCCACGCAGCCGGACGCTAGCAGCCGCTCGCGAGCAGGTGCCGTGCCCGCGCCGGCAACCGGCCGCCCTCCTCGTCCTCGCGCACCTCGTACGACGCCCGGGGACCTAGTACGGCGGCCGGAAGCCGGTGTACCCCAGCACCACGATCAACGCCGCCACACAGCCGAGCACCACGGCCGTCGACACCCACGAGGACCGGCGACGCGAGCCCACGTGCTCGGGGTCGGCGCGGAACGGCACGGGCCCGGGCGGATCGTGCTTCCAGCGGGCGGCGAGCATACGGGCCCGGGCCGAGGGCTCCTTGTGCTCGGCGCTGTCCGCCCACCTGAGGTCGAACTCCCGCTCGTCCTCATCCTTTCCGGACATCCCCGCCACCTTCCTCGAACAACAGTGTCAGGACCAATGATCCCGCGAAGGCGGCCCGCCCGGAAAGCCGGAATCCCCACCCTCACCGGAATCACCACCCAGCTCCCGACGCACCTCCCGCCAGGCCCGGATGACCTGCGGCAACTTCGCCAGCACGTCACTGATCTGCGCCAACAACAGAGTCAGACACCCGGACACCGCGAGGATCGCCAGGGCGACGTCGTCCCAGGACATCAGCGACCCTCCCCTTCCAGGCCCGGCACACGACGCCCGGTCGAAACCTGCGGGCGCGGGCGGGGAGCGTCCGTCGGCAGTACCCTGTCGAGCCACTTCGTGGGAGAGCCGAGACCGTCCAGGACGGTCCGGACGTCGGAGCCGTACACGGCGTGGCCATGGCGGAAGCGCAGTTGCAGGCCACCCAGTGGCAGTTCGCGGTGCCTCAGGTAGTAGGTGCACTGGCGTAGGTAGAAGCGATCGCCCGGGTCCCTCCGCTCGTCGCAGGTGCAGTGGAAACGATCGACGCGCAAGGCCGGCCCCCAGACAGGATCCAGAAGCCGGTGCAGGAAGTCTTCGTGCCCGGGAAGTGCACCAAGGACCGTGTCCAACTCGAAGATCCACTCGTCGCCCGTGATCCATGAGCGAGTGGAGTAGGCGCTGCCCGACGTGTGGAAGAGCGCGATCCGGCGCAGCAGCGCGGATCCGAGCCAGTCAAGATCCCGCTCAGCCCGCCAGGACTCCCCGAAGCCACTGATGTCGGCCTTCTCGTAGTCGGTCAGAGAAGGGCTTTGCCACAGGGGCGGACACCCAGCCTCCTCGCACCGTTGCCGGCGTTCCTCGAGCAGTGGCTCCCAGCGGGTGCCGGGAGTGCCCCTGAGGACGACCCGGGAATCGCCACCGCACAAGGTCAGATGCAGGTCAGCTCCCGCGATGCCCGCCACGCGCAGGCCGATGGCCCCGGTCACCTGAACACCTGGCTCCGCACTGGGGAGAAGCCTGTCCAGCGCATGTGCACTGCGGGGATAGGGAGTTCCGCTGCTGAACCTGGTGTGACAGTCGAGCTGGACCAGGGCCGAGTCCGATCCCGGATGCACGTGAGCGATGCCGAGGGGGTGGCGCCACCACTGCCCACCGGTGCCCAGTTTGGCCAGCACTTCCGCTTCAAGGTGCGCCTGGGCCCCGGTGGCATACGGGATGGGACACCGGTTGTCACCACCTCGCATCGCGTTCCGGGTCACCTGGTAGGGCTCACCGGTGTAGAGCTGTCGCGTACGGGCCAGCCTGGTGAGACGTCCACCCGTGGTCATCGCAAGATCCGTCCCCGAACGCCGCCGCCCCTCAGCGCCCGACAACTGATCTGCGCGCCCGTGACGCGGGCGCCTGACGACAGTGCCGTACACCGACAGGTGGCGCTATGGCTCCTTCATCCGCAAGTGGTCCTGCAACGGGGCGGTGCGGGACCGGGATCGGCCGCCTGACGGCCGTCCCTCATTCTCCGCGTACAAGGAGCCGACGACAAGACGGTTGGCCGGACAGGGGAGAGTGGGAGCAGCGAGGGCCGTCACCCCATGCTCGGGGTGACGGCCCTCGGTGTCTTCGGTGTCGGCTCGGAGCGTCCCCGGGCCGCGTGGGCCCGAGAAACGCCGACCGGCTTTTCTAGACGTCGAAGTAGAGCTCGAACTCGTGCGGGTGCGGACGCAGCTGCAGCGGGGCGATCTCGTTCGTGCGCTTGAAGTCGATCCACGTCTCGATCAGGTCCGGCGTGAACACGTCGCCCTGGAGGAGGAACTCGTGGTCGGCCTCCAGGGAGTCCAGGACCGCCGGGAGGGAGGTCGGGACCTGCGGGACGCCCGCGTGCTCCTCGGGGGCCAGCTCGTAGAGGTCCTTGTCGATCGGCTCGGCCGGCTCGATCTTGTTCTTGATGCCGTCCAGGCCCGCGAGCAGCAGCGCCGAGAAGGCCAGGTACGGGTTGCCGGAGGAGTCGGGCGCGCGGAACTCGACGCGCTTGGCCTTCGGGTTCGAGCCGGTGATCGGGATACGCATGGCCGCGGAGCGGTTGCGCTGCGAGTACACCAGGTTGACCGGGGCCTCGAAGCCGGGCACCAGGCGGTGGTACGAGTTCACCGTCGGGTTGGTGAAGGCCAGCAGCGACGGGGCGTGCTTGAGGATGCCGCCGATGTAGTAGCGGGCGGTGTCCGACAGGCCCGCGTAACCGGCCTCGTCGTAGAAGAGCGGCTGGCCGCCGGCCCACAGCGACTGGTGGACGTGCATGCCCGAGCCGTTGTCACCGAAGATCGGCTTCGGCATGAAGGTCGCGGTCTTGCCGTTCTTCCACGCCACGTTCTTCACGATGTACTTGAAGAGCTGGAGGTCGTCGGCCGCGGCGAGCAGCGTGTTGAACTTGTAGTTGATCTCGGCCTGGCCGGCGGTGCCCACCTCGTGGTGCTGGCGCTCGACCTTCAGGCCGGCCCGCTCCAGCTCCAGGGAGATCTCGGCACGCAGGTCGGCGAA
Source organism: Streptomyces sp. NPDC094143 (assembly GCF_040303825.1). Lineage (NCBI taxonomy): Bacteria > Bacillati > Actinomycetota > Actinomycetes > Kitasatosporales > Streptomycetaceae > Streptomyces > Streptomyces sp. NPDC094143. Next base: position 49,569 of record NZ_JBEOTZ010000014.1, on the reverse strand, counting down.
GTGGTCGACCGGCGGGACCGGGAAGTAGCCGCCCTTGTAACGGACCTTGTAGCCGCGGTTGTCCTCCAGGGCACCGGTGTTCCAGGCGCCGGCCTCGGAGTCGATGTGGTAGAACGACTCGTTCGCGCTGGTCGCGAAGCGGACGGAGTCGAAGACGTAGAACTCGGCCTCGGGACCGAAGTACGCCGTGTCGGCGATCCCGGTGGAGGCGAGGTAGGCCTCGGCCTTCTTCGCCACGTTGCGCGGGTCACGGGAGTACTGCTCGCCCGTGATCGGGTCGTGGATGAAGAAGTTGATGTTCAGCGTCTTGTCACGGCGGAACGGGTCGACCCGGGCGGTCGACAGGTCCGCGCGCAGCGCCATGTCGGACTCGTGAATGGCCTGGAAACCCCGGATCGAGGAGCCGTCGAAGGCGAGCTCCTCGTCGGCGTCGAACGCCTCCGCAGGCACCGTGAAGTGCTGCATCACGCCCGGGAGGTCGCAGAAGCGGACGTCGATGAACTTGACGTCCTCGTCCGCGATGTACTTCTTGGCCTCGTCGGCGTTCTGGAACATCCAGCTCCTCCTACTCCCGACCGTCCCGCCGGGGTGGTAGTTCGATCGTGCGGCCAGTGCGGGTGGCACACGCTGACCTCGACCCTAGGGACGGGTGATTTCTCGGGCGTGACTCATTTGTTTCGCACAAGTTAACCGGCTCTCCCACCACCGTAGCCCCGGCGCACCCCGCCGTGCCCGGGTCATATACGGGCGCAGTACCGTGGACGGGTGGACAACAGGCAAGCACTCGGATCGTGGCTCTCCGGGCCCCGCGCGGCCGCGGAGGAGGCCGGTGTCGACTTCGGATACCGGGGCGAACAGCTCGGTCTGCCCGAGGAGGGGCCCGGCTCGATCGCCCGCCCGGGCCGCCGCCTGGGCGCCCTCGCCGTGGACTGGGGCCTGAGCCTCCTGATCGCATACGGCCTCATCACCCAGAGCTACAACGAGGCGGCGCAGATCTGGGCGCCGCTCATCATGTTCGCGCTGATGGTGCTCACGGTCGGTACGGTCGGCTTCACCCCGGGCAAGCGCCTGTTCGGCCTGCGCGTGCTGGCGCTGGAGTCCGGCCGCGTCAGCCCCTGGCGCTCCGCCCTGCGCACGGTCCTGCTCTTCCTGGCGATCCCCGCCCTGATCTGGGACCGCGACGGCCGCGGCCTGCACGACCGGCTCGCCGGCACGGTCGAGGTCCGGATCTGATCCCTGCGTACGACCGTCAAAATCCCCGCACCTGTACGACGAAGGGGCGCCCGGACCACTCCGGGCGCCCCTTCGTCGTACAGGTGCGGGGATCAGCGGGCCTTCGGCCCGCCCTTCGGCAGCCGCATGCCCTTCGGCATCGGCCCCTTCGGCAGCGGCATGTTGCTCATCAGGTCGCCCAGGGCGCGCAGCCGGTCGTTGGTGGCGGTGACCTGCGGGCCGGTCAGCACGCGCGGCAGCTTCAGCATGGTCGTGCGCAGCTTCTTCAGCTCGACCTGGCCCTCGCCCGTGCCCACGACCAGGTCGTGCACGGGGACGTCCGCGACGATGCGGTTCATCTTCCGCTTCTCGGCGGCCAGCAGGGTCTTCACCCGGTTCGGGTTGCCCTCGGCCACCAGCACGATGCCGGCCTTGCCGACCGCGCGGTGCACCACGTCCTGGTTGCGGTTCATCGCCACCGCGGGGGTCGTCGTCCACCCCCGGCCGATGTTGTCGAGCACCGCCGCCGCGGCACCGGGCTGGCCCTCCATCTGCCCAAAGGCGGCCCGCTCGGCCCGGCGCCCGAACACGATCGCCGTCGCGAGGAAGGCGAGCAGGAGGCCCAGGATGCCGAGATAGATGGGGTGACCGATCAAGAAACCGATCGCGAGGAAGACACCGAAGGTGACGATTCCGACAGCCGCGAGTACAAGACCGATCTTCTTGTCGGCCCTGCGGGTCATCTTGTAGGTCAGGGCGATCTGCTTCAGTCGCCCGGTGTTCGCAGCGTCCGCTGCGGTTTCCTTCCTCGCCATGCCACGAAGTCTACGTGGCCGCACAAGCGCGGACGACGGCAGTGTCCGCGCGGCCCCTCGGGCGAGGGGCCCGGGCTCAGGGGCGGACGGAGACGGACCGGGTAAGGGACTGCTCGAGGACGCGCTGCGCCTCGACCCGGTCCTTGGCGCGACGGCGGTCCTCCAGCACGGAGGTCCAGGCGTTACGGCGGGCGGTGCGCTGACCGCTGCTCATCAGCAGCGACTCCACGGCGCGCAGAGCGGTCGTGAAGGACGGAATCGCGGTGGCGCGAACAGGCGCGGCCTGCATGGGTGAGGTCCCCCCTCGGTAAGGGTGTACGTGCTGTGAGTCCAGCGTCACTGTTTGGTGTTACCAGGGCGTGACCGACCGGTCAAACACCCATGAAGGCCCGGCGGGGAGCGGCGAAACGCCGACGCGGTCCCGACAGGCGCCCTCATCTGCGAGGACGGTCAGGACCGCGTCACATCGGTCGCTACCAGCCGGTAGCGTCTTGTGCGGGAATTCACACGCTTGTCCCGTCCCGGCCGGGAAGGGCGGTGACGATTCGTCAGACGGCCTGGGGCGCGATGCGCGCGTCCCGCTGCTCCATGGCCATCCGGTAGAGCCGCCCGGCGCGGTACGAGGAGCGCACCAGCGGGCCGGACATCACGCCGGAGAAGCCGATCTGCTCGGCCTCCTGCTGCAGCTCCACGAACTCCTGCGGCTTGACCCAGCGCTCGACCGGGTGGTGCCGCACGGAGGGCCGCAGGTACTGCGTGATGGTGACCAGCTCGCAGCCCGCGTCGTGTAGCTGCCTGAGCGCGTCGCTGACCTCCTCGCGGGTCTCGCCCATGCCGAGGATCAGGTTCGACTTGGTGACCAGGCCGTAGTCGCGGGCCTCGGTGATGACCTTCAGGGAGCGCTCGTAGCGGAAGCCGGGGCGGATGCGCTTGAAGATCCGGGGGACCGTCTCGACGTTGTGCGCGAAGACCTCGGGGCGCGAGGAGAAGACCTCGGCCAGCTGTTCGGGGACCGCGTTGAAGTCCGGGGCCAGCAGCTCGACCTTGGTGTGCCCGCCCTCGCGGCCGGCGGTCTGCTGGTGGATCTGGCGCACGGTCTCGGCGTACAGCCAGGCGCCGCCGTCCTCCAGGTCGTCGCGGGCGACGCCGGTGATCGTGGCGTAGTTCAGGTCCATCGCCACCACGGACTCGCCCACGCGGCGCGGCTCGTCGCGGTCGAGCGCCTCGGGCTTGCCGGTGTCGATCTGGCAGAAGTCGCAGCGCCGGGTGCACTGGTCGCCGCCGATGAGGAAGGTCGCCTCGCGGTCCTCCCAGCACTCGTAGATGTTCGGGCAGCCGGCTTCCTGGCAGACCGTGTGCAGGCCCTCGCTCTTCACGAGGTTCTGCATCTTCGTGTACTCGGGGCCCATTTTCGCCCGGGTCTTGATCCACTCGGGCTTGCGCTCGATGGGGGTCTGGCTGTTGCGGACCTCCAGGCGCAGCATCTTGCGTCCGTCGGGTGCGACTGCGGACACGACCGGCTCCCTAGCGTTGATTCTTCGGCGACCTCAAGGGTACGCCCGTGGATTTGAATGCCTCTGTGTGGTGTCAGCCCCTCCCCACGGGCATTTATGCCGCCGGTGTCCTCTCGATCTCCCGGGGCTTGAGGTCGGCGTTCTCCAGGACGTCCCGCAGGTGGCGCTCCACCACGGGCAGGACCTCCTCGATCGTCACGTCACGGCCCAGCTCGCCGGCGAGGGAGGCCACGCCCGCGTCGCGGATGCCGCAGGGGATGATCCGGTCGAACCACTTGTTGTCGGGGTTCACGTTGAGCGCGAAGCCGTGCATCGTGACGCCCTTGGCGACGCGGATGCCGATCGCGGCGATCTTGCGGTCCTCGCGGCGCTGGCCGGCGTTGGAAGGGGCGTACTCCGGGCCGTTCAGCCGGGGGTCGAACTCCTCGTCGTGCAGCCGCGGGTCGAAGTCCAGGGAGAGCCCGCCGAGCGCGGGCCGCTGCTCGACCGGGTCGCCCAGCACCCACACGCCGCTGCGGCCCTCGACCCGGGTGGTCTCCAGGCCGAACTCCGCGCAGGTGCGGATCAGGGCCTCTTCGAGGCGGCGGACGTGGGCCACCACGTCCACGGGGCGGGGCAGCTTCTGAATGGGGTAGCCGACCAGCTGGCCGGGGCCGTGCCAGGTGATCTTGCCGCCGCGGTCCACGTCGATGACCGGCGTGCCGTCCAGGGGTCGCTCGTTGTCCGCCGTGCGCCGGCCGGCCGTGTAGACCGGCGGGTGCTCCAGGAGCAGTACGGTGTCGGGGACCTCGTCGGCGAAGCGCGCCGCGTGCACCCGGCGCTGCTCGTCCCACGCCTCCTGGTACTCGACGGCCTCGTCGCCGAACCCCATACGGACGAACCGCAACTCACTCACGGCAAGCGCCTCCCTCGAACGGGTGTGTAAGGCACGTATCGCGCCCAAGCCACTGTACGTCCGGCCCGTACGCGTCAGTCCCGGGGTCAATCCTCACACGATCGGATGAATGTCCGGGAAAATGTGTGATGGAGTGTTTACTCTCCGCTACATTCGCGCCGTCCAGCAAGGCATAAGGCCTGCTCACAGGCAATCCGCGCACATCACGAAGGCCGGAAGGCAGGAGACCGCACCGCAGATGACGGAACGACCCGCGCAGCGCACTCCCAATCGACAGCTCGCCGCGCTCATCGCAGAAGCGGGGTTCTCCAACGCGGGACTCGCCCGTCGCGTGGACCAGCTCGGTCTCGAACACGGGCTCGACCTCAGATACGACAAGACATCCGTCACCCGGTGGCTGCGCGGCCAGCAGCCCCGTGGCACCACGCCCGCACTGATCGCCGAGGTCTTCACCCGGCGCCTGGGCCGCCGCCTCACCGCCCAGGACCTCGGCCTGGACGCCTGCGCCCCCGTCTACGCGGGCCTGGAGTTCGCCGCCACCCCCGAGGAGGCCGTCGACATCGTCAGCGGGCTGTGGCGCAAGGACTCCGGCAGCCACGCCGAGCTGCGGAAGATCGCCTTCACCCCGGCCGGGCTCGTCGTGCCGAGCCGGGACTGGCTGATCGGCCGGGCCGACGAGAAGGTGGCCCGGGGCGACCAGACCGCCGCCCGCATTCCGGCGCAGGGCCGCCCCACCGCCCGCTTCCCGGCCACGGCCGAGCAGGGCGTGCCCGTCCTGCCCCGCCGGCGCGGTCAGACCGAGCGCGGACCCGGCCAGCGGGTCACCGCCGGGGACATCGCCGCGCTGCGCTCGGTCGGCGAGCTGTTCCGCACGCTCGACGACGCCTACGGCGGCGGTCACGCCCGTCAGGCCCTCGTGCGCTATCTGGAGCACGAGTGCGAGCCGATGCTGCGCGGCACCTACGGCGAGCAGACCGGCCGCCGCCTGTTCGCCGCCGCCGCCGACCTGACCCGGCTGGCCGGCTGGACGTCGTACGACATCGCCGCGCACGGGCTCGCGCAGCGCTACTTCGTACAGGCGCTGCGGCTGGCCCAGGCGGCCGGAGACCGGGCGTACGGGGCGTACGTGCTGGTGACCATGAGCCGGCAGGCCGTCTACCTCGGGCACGGGCGGGAGGCCGTCCAGCTGGCCCGCGTGGCCCAGCAGGGCGTCGGCACCTCGGGCCCGCCCGTCGTCCAGGCCCTGCTGCACGCCGCCGAGGCGCGCGGGCACGGCGTGCTCGGCGAGGTCCGGGCCTGCACCGCCGCCCTGGTCCGCGCCGAGCGCGCGCTGGAGACGGCCCGGCCCGGGGACGACGTACCGCACTGGGCGAGGTTCTTCGACGAGGCCCAGCTCGCCGACGAGTTCGGCCACTGCCACCGCGACCTGCAGCAGTTCCGCGCCGCCGCCCAGCACGCGGAACGCTCACTCCAGCTGCGGGCCCCGTCCTACGCCCGCAGCCGCCTGTTCTGCCGCGTCGTCCTCGCCACCGCCCGCCTGGGTCTCGGCGAACTCGACCAGGCCTGCCAGCTGGCGGCCGAGGCGGCGGGCCAGGCGGCGGAGATGCGCTCGGTACGGGCGGTGGAGTACGTGCGGGACTTCGAGCGGAGGCTGGAGCCGTACAAGGACGCGGCTCCGGTGCGGACGTACCGCGACAAGGTGGCGGCGCTGGGATAGGGATCCTTCCGGAGGACCGTCTAGGCGGCCCTGGGAACGGTCGGCACGGGGTCGGCGACGTGCATCGACCGCCCCGTCCCCAGGTCCGCCAGGATCGCCGCGGACGCCCGATGCCCGGAGTGCAGAGCGCCCTGGACCGTGCTGGTGTCCCGGTGATCGCCGCACACGTACAGCCCCGCGAGCAACCGCACCGGCCGCCGCAGATCATGCGGCGGCCGCATCGCCGGCACGGCCTCGGCCGTGCGGAACACGGCCAGCGTCTCCCAGCGGGACGTCGACACCCCGTACAGCCGCGCCAGGTGCATCCGCACGGCCGTGTCGACGTCCCCCGGCGGTCGCCCCAGCACGGTCGACGACACCAGCGCCCGCCCCGCCGGAGCCCGGGAGGGATCGACCTGGCTGACCACCGCCGTGTGCGCGACCGGACCGCCCAGGTCCGCGTCGAGCAGCAGCGACGACCCCGTCCCCGGCGGCTCGTCGGTCGTGTGGTGCACCACCGTCACCGGGTGGAACTCCGGCACCCGCAACCCGGGCAGCAGCCCGGCCGCGGCTCGCGCGCCCGTGGCCACCAGCACCGCCCGGCACCGGATCTCGCCGTGCTCCGCCGTGGTCACCGAGGTCGTCGAGACGGACGTGACCCGCACGCCCGTGTGCACCGTGCCCGCCGGCAGCATCTGCGCCAGCCGCTCCGGCAGCGCCTCGGCGCCGCCCTCCGGCAGGCACAGCCGGCCGCTCGCGAAGGCGCGCAGCGCGAGGTCCGCGCACCGGCTGGACGTCGTCAGGTCCGGGTCGCACAGCAGGGCGGCGAGCAGCGGGCGCAGGAAGCCGTCGATCGTCCGGGCGGGCAGCCCGCGGGCCGCCAGGGCCTCACCGGCGGGCGACTCCGGGCGGGTCAGCAGCCGTTCGGCCGGGGTGCCCGCCAGCCGGGTCAGCGCGGCCCCCAGCCGGGCCTGGTCCACGGCCGTGCCGAGCGGGGCGCCCGACCGGCTCCGCGGGACGGAGACCTGACGGCCGGGCACGGCCGCCGGCCGCCGGAGCGGCCTCGGCACGGACGGCTGGCGAGGCGTACTCGCCAGCGTGCGCACCGCGTGCAGTGCGCCCCGTGCGCCCCCGGCGCCCGGCTGGACGCCCGCACGATGGTGGCGGCCGTCGCCGTGCAGCAGGACACCGGGCGCGAAGGGCCGCAGGGCCAGCCCGCCCAGGCCGGGTGTCAGCCGTAGTTCGGGATACGCGGTGGACAGCAACTGGCCGACCCGGTCGAGCCGGAAGCCGTCGATCTTCTCCGTCGCCATGCGGCCGCCGACGCCGTGGGCGGCCTCCAGGACCATGGTCGTCACTCCTGCGCTGGTCAGCCGGTGCGCGGCCGAGAGTCCGGCGACCCCGGCCCCCACGACGACCACGTCCGCCTGGTAAGCGGGCTCAAGCACGTGCCCCTCCTCGAGGTTGCGCGGGCGCTGGAGACGTCATGCCCTCAACAGGCCGCAGCGATACGCGAGTTCTGGTCGAAGGTAGGGCCGTGACCGGTCAGGGGCAGTCGCGCATCGGCAGGGCACGGTCGCACGGCGGTCGCATACGCGAGCCGTGTGGGCGTGAAGTGGTCGCAGGGGTCACAGAGCCGCCCGGATCGCCCCCTCGATGTCCGGGAACGCGAACCGGAAACCCGACTCCAGCAGCCGCGTCGGCAGGACCCGGGCGCTGCCGAGGACGTCCCCGGCCATCTCGCCGAGCACCGAACGCAGCACGGGCGCGGGCACGGCGAACGGCGTCGGCCGGTGCAGCACCCGCCCCATCGCCGCCGTGATCTCACGGTTCGTCAGCGGTTTCGGGGCGGTGAGGTTGAACGGCCCCGACAGGCCGTCGGTGTCGATGAGGTGCCGGATCGCGGCGACCTCGTCGTGCAGCGCGACGTACGACCAGTACTGCCGCCCGTCGCCCATCCGCCCGCCCAGACCCGCCCGGAAGAGCGGGAACAGCCGCTGCCACGCCCCGCCGTGGCGGGACACCACCAGACCGGTACGGGTGAACACCGTGCGGACACCGGCCTCCCGGGCCGGTGCCGTCGCCGCCTCCCACTCCACGCACAGCTCGGGCAGGAAGCCGGTCCCGGGAGGCGCGTCCTCGTCCACCGCCCGGTCACCGGTCTCGCCGTAGTAGCCGATGGCACTGCCGTTCACGAAGACCCGGGGCCTGACCTCGCCGTCCAGGGACGCGACCGCCCGGGCGAGCGCCGCCGTGCCGTTCACGCGGCTGTCGCGGATCCGCCGCTTGTAGGCGTCCGTCCAGCGGCGGTTGCCAACCCCGGCCCCCGCCAGATTGACCACCGCGTGGCAGCCGGCGAGTCCGGCCGCGTCCGCGCGCCCGCCCTCCGGGTCCCACCGGACCTCGTCCTCCGTGCGCGGAGTTCGGCGCACGAGGCGCACCACTTCGTGCCCGTCCGCGGTCAGGGACCGCACCAGGGCGCTGCCGATGAGACCGGAGGCGCCGGTCACCGCGATGCGTCGCATGGCTCAATCTTGCCCGCCGACGGGAGAAAACCCCCGTCGGGGCGGCGTGCGCCCGGCGTAACGTGCCCCCATGCCGACTCCGCACATACGCCCCGCACGTCCCGAGGACGAGGACGCACTGGGGCGGCTCGACCGCGCCACCTGGTCCCCGCTGCACGCCGTCCAGCCCCGTCCCGAACCCCCGTACGGCCCCTTCTTCAGCGAGCGGAACCCGATGGCGCAGTGCCTCGTCGCCGAACTCGACGGGGCCCTCGCCGGCTACCTCCGGCTGGGCACGGCGACGCCGCTCGCCTGCAACGCCCACGTCCGGATGATCCGCGGGCTGGCCGTCGCGGAGGAGGCCCGCGGGCACGGCGTCGCCCGGGCCCTGCTGCGGGCGGCGGGGGAGGAGGCCCGGCGGCTGGGCGCACGGCGCCTCACCCTGCGCGTGCTGGCCCACAACACGCCCGCCCGCGCGCTCTACGCCTCCGAGGGGTTCGCCGTGGAGGGCGTCCTGCCCGAGGAGTTCTTCCTCGACGGCGCGTACGTCGACGACGTGTTCATGGGCCGCTTCCTCTGAGCCCGGTGACAGCCGGCTACGACGCCGCCAGCTCGCCCGTGTCCACCGGCGCCGTCGCGCCGGCCGCCCGCTCCGCGTCCGGGGCCACCTCGTCCGCCGTCAGCACGTAGCCCGTCTCGGCGTCCGAGGTGGAGCGGGCGAAGACCACGCCGAACACCCGGCCGTCCGTGGTGAGCAGGGGTCCGCCCGAGTTGCCCGGGCGGACCGTGGAGCGGATCGAGTAGATCTCGCGGACGGCCGTGCCGTCGTTGTAGATGTTCTGGCCCGTCGCCCGCACCCGGTTCGCGACCGTCGCCGCCTGGAGGTTCAGGTCGCCGTCCTCCGGATAACCCGCGACGACCGCCGAATCGCCGCGCCCGGCGTCGTCGTCGAACCCGAGCACGGGCGCCTTCAGACCCGGCACGTACAGCACGGCCACGTCCTTCTGCGGGTCGAAGAGCACCACCCGCGCCTCGTACGTCCGCCCGACCCCGCCGATCTGCACGGTCGGCTCGTCGATGCCGGCCACCACGTGGGCGTTGGTCATCACGCGCTCGCGGGCGTACACGAAGCCGCTGCCCTCGCGGCCCTGCGTGCCCGCGACGCCCTCGACCTTCACCGTGCTCCGCTTGGCGGCGTTCGCCGCGGCCGCCGTGACACTGTCGCCCGAGGGCCGGGCGACCTCGGCCGTCGACTCGTTCTCGAACGGGTTGAAGACCTGCGGGAAACCCGCCTGGGTCAGCGCGGAGGTGGCCTCCGAGAACCACGCCGGAGTCGTCTCCGGCATCGTCCGCTGCACCGCGCCGAGCAGCCGCGAATCCCGGATCGCCGACGTGACCAGCGGCGACGAGGAGGCGCCCAGGACGCTCGCGACGACCCACGCCACGATCAGCACGGCGACCGAGTTGGCCACGGCCCCGCCGATCCCGTCCGCCACCCTGAGCGGCCCCCGGTCCAGCTCCCGCCGCAACCGCAGCGCCAGGCGCCCCGCCAGCTCGTGGCCCACCACCGCCGGCAGCAGCACCGTGAACACCGCCGTCACCGTCGCCCGGGTCGTGCCCGGCTCCACCAGGTCCATGACCCAGGGCAGGATCCACACGCCGACGGCCGCGCCGCCCACGAAGCCCGCCAGCGACACACAGCCGGCCACCAGTCCGCGCCGGTACCCGGACGCCGCGTAGGCCAGGACGACCAGCAACAGCAGGATGTCGAGCAGGTCCACGCAACGCCGCCTTTCTCTCGGACCCTCCAGTACGTGGGGGAAGGGCCCGGTGATCAGTCACCCGCGCGCGGATGATCGGAACCGGCCACGCGCGCGTGCACTCGGAGGAACGTCGCGGACCGTGACGATGGTTCCACCGCGTGGCACATCACACATCGCGGACGGACCGGATCAGGCCGACAGTGGGACCATGCGTGTCTACCGAGGGCGGCGGGGTGCGCGGGGGCGCCGCGCCGCCGGGACACCCGGCACAGCCGGTGTGCCGCGCGCGGCCCGGGTGGCGCTCGGCTGTCTGCCGGGCGTCGCCGCCGCCGTCGCCCTGGTGCTGTGCGCCCACGGAGTCGAGAACGCCGCCGAGACCCCCGCCCGCGCCGCCCCGGCCCGCTCCACCGCCACGCCGTACACCGTCCCCCGGCCGCCCATCGTGCCGCGCTCGCACTGGCTGGGCGACGCCGCCCGCCGGCAGCCGCGCCCGCGCTACGACGACCGGGTCGCCGCCGTCTTCGTCCACCACACCGACTCGCCCAACGGCTACGACTGCGCCGACGCGCCCCGCATCATCCGGGACCTCTACACCGGCCAGACCGGCAGCCGCGACTGGGACGACATCGGCTACAACTTCGTCGTCGACCGCTGCGGCACGATCTACGAGGGCCGCGCCGGGGGCGTCGAACGGGCCGTCACCGGCGCCCACACCCAGGGTTTCAACCACCGCACCACCGGCATCGCCGCACTCGGCACCTTCACCGCGGGCCTGCCCGTGCCCCGGGCCATGATCCGCGCCATCGCCGCGCTGTCCGCCTGGAAGCTGGGCCTGACCGGCACCGACCCGCGGGCCGACGTCCGCCTGGTCTCCAGCAACGGCCTGAGCCGGTACGCGGCCGGCACCACCGCCGAACTGCCCGCCGTGGCCGGTCACAACGACGGCTACATGACCAGCTGCCCGGGCGCCGCCCTGCACGCCCGCCTGCCCGAGATCCGGCAGCTCGCGGCCCGGTTCCAGGGCCGGCCCGCCAGGGCACAGCAGGGCCACGGCGAACGCGCGGTGCCGTCACATCCGGGCCCCCTACCGTCGTCCCCGCAGACAGCCGACCGGAGGTGGGGACCATGAACAGCAGCGGTACGCGGGATGCGGCGGCACGCACCCGGAGGGCCGCCCGAGGCCCCTGGGCGGTGCTCTGCGCGGTCGCGACGGTCGTCCTGGGACCGGCGGCGGTCACCCCTGGGCCCTCGACCAGGCCAACGCGGCCCCCCTGCACCACACGGTGCGGGCCGAGCAGACACACGGGTACCTCCCGGCCGGCACCAGCCGTCGCCGGGGCGTGTGATCAGCCCCTGAAGCGCTCCCACAACCGCGGATAGCGCTCGGCGAGCAGCCGCTCGTCCTCGAAGTCCAGCGGGGTGCCCTCCGGCTCGGCGGGCGGGGGCGGGATCTCCAGGTCGGGGGCGACCACGCCGGTGAGCTGCTCGTAGGCCTCGTCGGCCGCGTAGCCGAGCTCCTCACCGTCGCCGTCGATCTCCTCGTCGAAGTCGCCGAGGAGGTCGGCGAGCGCGTCCGGGTCGTGCAGTGCGCCCTCGAAGACCTCCCGCCCCTGGCCGATCAGCCAGCAGCGGAAGAAGTCGAAGGCGTCGTCGCTCGCCCCGTCGAGCAGCACCCAGGCGGCGCCCCACAGGTCCCAGCGGTAGGCGCGGTTGTAACGGGACTCGAAGTGCCGGGCGAAGTCCAGGACCGAGTCCGGGTCCAGCCGGGCGAGCCGCTCCACGAGCAGGTCCGCCTGCTCCTCCGGGTCGCCCTCGGCGGCCTCCCGGGCGTCGTCCACCAGCTCCCAGAACTCCGTCTCGTCCATCACGGGTCAAGCATCGGCCCTGGGGCACGGGGGCGCACCCGGAGTGCCCGGGATCGTTATACGCCGCCGGCGGGTCGGTAGAGGCGGGCCAGCCGCGCCGCGTCCGCCGCGAACCGCTCCCGCAGGCCCTCCGGCGCCAGCACCTCCACCTCCGGGCCCAGCGCCGTCAGCTGGGTGTGGGCGACCTCCTCGGACTCCACCGGCAGATCCACCGTCACCCACCCGTCGCCGTCCGGCGCGTCCGCCTCGGCAAGGGCCTCCCGGGCCGACAGCGAGTCGAGCGCGTACGGCAGCCTGCGCACCCCCTCGGGGGAGAGACGCACCAGGACCCGCGCCCGCAGGATGGACCGCGCGAACTGCTCCGCCCGCTCCTCCCAGAACGCGGGCAGGTCGAACTCCGGCTCCCGCGCGAAGCGCTCCGCGCCCGGCTCCACCGCCGTGAACCGGTCGATCCGGTACACCCGGAAGGACGCGCCCCCGGCCACCCGCGCGCACAGGTACCAGACGCCCGCCTTCAGCACGAGCCCGTACGGCTCCAGCTCCCGCGAGACCTCCTCCTCGCCGCGCCGGTACCGCGCGGCGATCCGCCGGTCGTCCCACACCGCGTCCGCGACCGCCGGCAGCAGCGCGGGCGTCTTCGGCTCCGTGAACCAGTTCGGCGCGTCCAGGTGGAACCGCTGCGCGGCCGTCCGGGACGCGTCCCTGAGGGACGGCAGCAGCGCCGCCGACACCTTCAGCCGGGCCGCCGAGGCCGCGTCCTCCAGACCCATCTCGCGCAGCGCGCCCGGCACCCCGGACAGGAACAGCGCCTCGGCCTCGCCGCGGTGCAGCCCGGTCAGCCGCGTCCGGTACCCGCCGACCAGCCGGTAGCCGCCGGCCCGGCCCCGGTCCGCGTAGACCGGCACACCCGCCTCCGACAGCGCCTGCGCGTCCCGTGTCACCGTCCGCTCCGACACCTCCAGCTCCCGGGCCAGCTCGGCGGCCGTCATGGAGGGCCGGGACTGGAGCAGCAACACCATCTTGATCAGCCGGGCAGCGCGCATGGCCACATCATGCAGCAGGCCCCCGCCGGGGCGGGGGCCTGCGGTTCACGGTCCTTACAGACCGTACTTCTCGCGCGCTTCCTTCACGGACACCGCCCTGACCTCGCCGCGCCTGGCGAGCTGGGCCAGGGCCGCGACGACGATGGACTCGGCGTCGACACCGAAGTGGCGGCGGGCCGCCTCACGGGTGTCCGACAGGCCGAAGCCGTCGGCGCCCAGCGAGGACCAGTCCTGCTCCACCCACTGCGCGATCTGGTCCGGGACCTGGCGCATGTAGTCGGAGACCGCCAGCACCGGGCCCTCGGCGCCGTGCAGCGCCTGCCGGACGAACGGCACCCGCTCCTCACCGCGCAGCAGCGCCTCGTCGGCCGCCAGGGCGTCCCGGCGCAGCTCGCTCCAGGACGTCGCCGACCACACGTCGGCCGCCACGCCCCACTCCTCGGCGAGCAGCCGCTGCGCCTTGAGCGCCCAGTGGATCGCCGTGCCGGAGCCGAGCAGCTGGATCCGCGGGGCGTTCGCCGGCACGGTCACGCCCGCCGACTCCGCCGTGTTGAAGCGGTACAGGCCCTTGACGATGCCCTCGTCGATCCCGGCGACGGCCGGCTTCGCCGGCTGCGGCAGCGGCTCGTTGTAGACGGTCAGGTAGTAGAAGACGTCCTGGTCCTCGCCCGGGGCCGCCTCGCCGTACATCCGGCGCAGCCCCTCCTTGACGATGGCCGCGACCTCGTAGGCGAACGCCGGGTCGTACGTGAGGGCCGCCGGGTTGGTCGCGGCGATGACGGGGGAGTGGCCGTCGGCGTGCTGCAGGCCCTCACCGGTCAGGGTGGTGCGGCCGGCCGTGGCGCCGACGAGGAAGCCGCGGCCGAGCTGGTCGCCGAGCTGCCACATCTGGTCGGCCGTGCGCTGCCAGCCGAACATCGAGTAGAAGATGTAGAACGGGATCATCGCCTCGCCGTGCGTCGCGTACGACGTCGAAGCGGCGATGAAGTCGGCCATCGAACCGGCCTCGGTGATCCCCTCGTTGAGGATCTGGCCGTTCTTGGCCTCCTTGTAGTACATCAGCTGGTCACGGTCGACCGGCTCGTACGTCTGGCCCTTGGGCGAGTAGATGCCGAGCGACGGGAACAGCGACTCCATACCGAAGGTACGGGCCTCGTCCGGGACGATCGGCACCCAGCGCCTGCCCGTCTCCTTGTCGCGGACCAGATCCTTGACCAGGCGGACGAACGCCATGGTGGTGGCCACGTTCTGCGAGCCGGAGCCCTTGTCGAAGGAGGCGAACGCCTTCTCCGCCGGGGCGGGCAGCGGGGCGACCGGGTGCACGCGCCGGGCCGGGGCCGGACCGCCGAGGGCGGCACGCCGCTCCTGGAGGTAGCGCACCTCGGGGGAGTCGGCGCCGGGGTGGCCGTAGGGGACCACGCCGTCGACGAAGTCGCTGTCCTTGATCGGCAGGCCGAGCAGGTCGCGCATGTTCTTGAACTCGTCCACCGAGAGCTTCTTCATCTGGTGGTTGGCGTTCTTCGACGCGAAGCCCTCGCCGAGGGTGTGGCCCTTGACCGTCTGGGCCAGGATCACGGTCGGCGCGCCCTTGTGCTCGACGGCGGCCTTGTACGCGGCGTACACCTTGCGCGCCTCGTGACCACCGCGCGAGAGGTGGAAGCACTCCAGGATCTTGTCGTCGCTCAGCAGCTTCGCCATCTCCACCAGCGCCGGGTCGGCGCCGAAGAAGTCCTGGCGGATGTAGGCCGCGTCGCGCGTCTGGTACGTCTGGATCTGCGCGTCCGGTACCTGGCGCAGGCGGCGTACCAGCGCGCCCGTGGTGTCGAGCCGGAACAGCTCGTCCCAGGCCGTGCCCCACAGCGTCTTGATCACGTTCCAGCCGGCGCCGCGGAACTGGGCCTCCAGCTCCTGCACGATCTTGAAGTTGGCGCGGACCGGGCCGTCCAGGCGCTGCAGGTTGCAGTTGATGACGAACGTGAGGTTGTCCAGCTCCTCACGGGCCGCGAGCGCCAGGGCCGCCGTCGACTCGGGCTCGTCCATCTCGCCGTCGCCGAGGAACGCCCACACGTGCGAGGCGGAGGTGTCCTTGATGCCGCGGTTGGTCAGGTAGCGGTTGAAGCGCGCCTGGTAGATGGCCGACAGCGGACCGAGGCCCATGGAGACCGTCGGGAACTCCCACAGCCAGGGCAGGCGGCGCGGGTGCGGGTAGGAGGGCAGGCCGTTGCCGCCCGTCTCCCGGCGGAAGTTGTCGAGCTGCTGCTCGCTCAGCCGGCCGTCCAGGAACGCGCGGGCGTAGATGCCGGGGGAGGCGTGGCCCTGGATGTAGAGCTGGTCGCCGGAGCCGTCGGTCTCCTTGCCCTTGAAGAAGTGGTTGAAGCCGGTCTCGTAGAGCCAGGCGGCGGAGGCGAAGGTGGCGATGTGGCCACCGACGCCGTACTTGCTGCCCCGGGTCACCATCGCGGCCGCGTTCCAGCGGTTCCACGCGGTGATCCGCTGCTCCATCGCCTCGTCACCGGGCACGTCCGGCTCGGCGGCGGTGGGGATGGTGTTGACGTAGTCGGTCTCGAGGAGCTTCGGCAGCGCGATGCCGGCGCCCTCGGCGCGCTCCAGCGTGCGGCGCATCAGGTACGCGGCACGGTGCGGCCCGGCTGCCTTGGTGACCGCGTCCAGAGAGGCCTGCCATTCGGCGGTCTCCTCCGGGTCCCGGTCGGGGAGCTGGTCGAGCTCGCTGGCCTGGATGGCGTTGGGGTCGGTCATGTCGCCGCCTTCCTCAGTCGAAGGGGGTTCCCTCACGTAAGGGGATCGGGGGTGCCCTTTGTCTTTGGCAGGACAGGGCTGAGGCTTGGGTGGCAAGCCCGTCGGCGACTGTAACTCGCTGATCGATGATCGATCAAAGGGTTGAGGGATAAAACCTCTTGATCACGAGAAAGTAGGCACGGGGTGCCGCCGACGGTGGCACGCGGTGACCGTTTTCCGTAGGGTTTCCGCAGGTCGGAGGCGTTTGAGCGGGGTTGCGCTCGGGTGTCACGCCCGGGGCGCGCAGCCCAGCACGTGCGCCTTCACCAGCTCGGCGATCCGGGGGTCGCGGCGCTTGAAGGCGGCGACCAGCTCCTCGTGTTCCTCGGCGTAGGACTGCTGCTGAGTGCCGAGCCAGCGGATGGACAGGGCCGTGAACACCTCGATGCCGAGGCCTTCCCAGGTGTGCAGGAGCACCGAGTTGCCGGCGGCGCGGACCAGTTCGCGGTGGAAGGCGACGGTGTGCCGGACCTGGGCCGTGCCGTCGGAGACGCGGTCGGCCTCGTACAGGGCGCTGACGTGCGGTTCCAGCGCCGAGCAGTCCTCGGCGAGAGTCCGGGCGGCCAGCTCCGCCGCGATGGCCTCCAGGCCGGCCCGGACCGGGTAGCTCTCCTCCAGGTCGGCGGCCGTCAGGTTCCGGACGCGGACGCCCTTGTTCGGGGCCGACTCGATCAGGCGCAGCGACTCCAGTTCGCGCAGGGCCTCGCGGACCGGGGTCTGGCTGACCTCCAGTTCGGTGGCGATCCGCCGCTCGACGATCCGCTCACCCGGCTGCCAGCGGCCGCTGATGATGCCCTCCAGGATGTGCTCGCGGATCTGCTCGCGCAGCGAGTGGATGACGGGCGCGGTCATGAGGGCTCCTCGGTCGGGATCTGACGCTTAGACAATACGGCCGGTGCGCTCCGTGGGTGGGGCAGGCGGGGGTGTCCTGGTGCAGGTGAGACGAGGCTTACACGGTGTTTGCGGCGCCTGTGAGTTCGCCCCGGACGGTCCGCGGGCGGCTGCGGGCCGTTCGTGGCTCGTCGCGCAAGTTCCCCGCGCCCCCGGGTACGACGGTGCCCCGCCCGGAGGATCCGGACGGGGCACCGATCAGCTGTGGAACCGAAGGTCACAGACCGAGCTCGACCTCGAACTCGCCGGCTTCCAGGATGGCCTTCACCGCCGTCAGGTAGCGGGCGGCGTCGGCGCCGTCCACCAGGCGGTGGTCGTAGGACAGGGTCAGGTACGTCATGTCCCGGACGCCGATGACGGGGCCGTCCTCGGTGTCGATCACGGCGGGGCGCTTGACCGTGGCGCCGATGCCGAGGATCGCGACCTGGCCCGGCGGCACGATGATCGTGTCGAACAGCGCGCCGCGCGACCCGGTGTTGGAGATGGTGAAGGTCGCGCCGGACAGCTCGTCCGGGGTGATCTTGCTGGCGCGGACCTTGCCCGCCAGGTCGGCCGTGGCCTTGGCGATACCGGCGAGGTTGAGGTCACCGGCGTTCTTGATGACCGGGGTCATCAGGCCCTTCTCGGAGTCCACCGCGATACCGATGTTCTCGGTGTCGAAGTAGGTGATGGTCCCCTCGGCCTCGTTGATCCGGGCGTTGATCGGCGCGTGCGCCTTCAGCGCCTGGGCCGCGGCCTTGACGAAGAACGGCATCGGGGAGAGCTTGACGCCCTCGCGGGCCGCGAACGCGTCCTTGGCACGGGCGCGCAGCTTCATCAGTCGGGTGACGTCGACCTCGACGACCGAGGACAGCTGGGCCTGCTCGTGCAGGGCCTTGACCATGTTGTCGCCGATGACCTTGCGGATGCGCGGCATCTTGACGGTCTGGCCGCGCAGCGGGGAGGCCTCCAGCGCCGGGGCCTTCTTCGCGGCCGACGGGGCGGCAGCGGCGGGGGCCGGGGTGGCGGCGGCGGTCTTCGCCGCCTCGGCGGCGGCGACGACGTCCTGCTTGCGGATGCGGCCGCCGACTCCGGTGCCCTTGACGGTGGACAGGTCGACGCCCTGCTCGGCGGCGAGCTTGCGCACCAGCGGGGTGACGTAGGCGCCGTCGTCGGCCGGCTTGGCGGCGGCCGGGGCGGCCGGGGCCTGGGCCGGAGCCGGCGCGGGAGCGGACGGGACCGGCTCGGGAGCCGGGGTGGTCTGCTGCTGCGGGGCCGGGGCGGAGGGGGCCTGCGGAGCCGGAGCCGGCTGGGCCGGAGCCTGCGGGGCCGGGGCGGGCTGAGCCTGGGCCTGGGCCTGGGCCGGAGCCGGGGTGGGCTCGGGCTGGGCCGGGGCGGCCGGGGCCTCCTGCGCGGGGGCGGCGGCCGGAGCGGCACCCGCCTCGCCGATGACGGCGAGCTTGGCGCCCACCTCGGCGGTCTCGTCCTCGCCCACCACGATCTCCAGCAGCGTGCCGGAGGCCGGGGCGGGGATCTCGGTGTCGACCTTGTCCGTCGACACCTCCAGCAGCGGCTCGTCGGCCTCGACCGTGTCGCCGACCGACTTCAGCCAGCGGGTGACGGTGCCCTCGGTGACGGACTCGCCGAGCGCGGGCAGGACGACGTCCGTGCCCTGGGCGGAGCCACCGCCGGCGGCGGCGTCGGCGGTCGGGGCGGGCGCCGGGGCGGCCTGCTCGGTGGAGGGCGCGGCCGCGGCCGGCTCCGGGGCGGGCTCGGCGACCTGCTCGGCCTGCGGGGCCTGCTCGGCGGCCGGGGCCTCCTGGGCGGCCGGGGCCTCCTGGGCGGCGGGGGCGCCGCTGCCGTCGTCGATCAGCGCCAGCTCGGCGCCGACCTCGACGGTCTCGTCCTCGGCGACCTTGATGGAGGACAGCACGCCGGAGGCGGGGGAGGGGATCTCGGTGTCGACCTTGTCGGTGGAGACCTCGAGCAACGGCTCGTCGGCCTCGACGCGCTCACCCTCGGCCTTCAGCCAGCGGGTGACGGTGCCCTCGGTGACGCTCTCGCCGAGCGCCGGAAGGGTTACGGAAACCGCCATGGTTTCGGTTGCTCCTTACGGAAAGTGCGGAAGTCTGTCGTCGCGTTCGTCGACCGAGGGGTCAGTCGTGCGCGTGGAGGGGCTTGCCGGCCAGGGCCAGGTGGGCCTCGCCGAGCGCCTCGTTCTGCGTCGGGTGGGCGTGGATCAGCTGCGCGACCTCGGCGGGCAGCGCCTCCCAGTTGTAGATCAGCTGGGCTTCGCCGACCTGCTCGCCCATGCGGTCGCCGACCATGTGGACGCCGACCACGGCACCGTCCTTGACCTGGACGAGCTTGATCTCGCCCGCGGTGTTCAGGATCTTGCTCCTGCCGTTGCCCGCGAGGTTGTACTTCAGAGCGACGACCTTGTCCGCACCGTAGATCTCCTTGGCCTTGGCCTCGGTGATGCCGACGGAGGCGACCTCGGGGTGGCAGTACGTCACCCGCGGGACACCGTCGTAGTCGATCGGCACGGTCTTCAGACCGGCCAGACGCTCCGCCACCAGGATGCCCTCGGCGAAGCCGACGTGCGCGAGCTGGAGGGTCGGGACCAGGTCACCGACGGCGGAGATGGTCGGCACGTTCGTGCGCATGTACTCGTCGACCAGGACGTAGCCGCGGTCCATGGCGACGCCCTGCTCCTCGTAGCCCAGGCCCTGCGAGACCGGGCCGCGGCCGATGGCGACGAGCAGGATCTCGGCCTCGAACTCCTTGCCGTCGGCGAGGGTGACCTTGACGCCGTCCTGGGTGTACTCGGCCTTCTCGAAGAAGGTGCCCAGGTTGAACTTGATGCCGCGCTTGCGGAAGGCGCGCTCCAGCAGCTTCGAGCTGTTCTCGTCCTCGACCGGGACGAGGTGCTTCAGGCCCTCGACGATCGTGACGTCGGTACCGAAGGACTTCCACGCGGAGGCGAACTCGACGCCGATGACACCGCCGCCGAGGATGATCGCGGACTTCGGCACGCGGTCCAGGACGAGGGCGTGGTCGGAGGAGATGATCCGGTTGCCGTCGATCTCCAGGCCCGGCAGCGACTTCGGCACGGAGCCGGTCGCGAGCAGGACGTGACGGCCCTCCACGCGGCGGCCGTTCACGTCGACGGAGGTGGGGGAGGACAGCCGGCCCTCACCCTCGATGTAGGTCACCTTGCGGGAGGCGACCAGACCCTGCAGGCCCTTGTACAGACCGGCGATCACGCCGTCCTTGTACTTGTGGACACCGGCGATGTCGATGCCCTCGAAGCTGGCCTTCACACCGAACTGCTCGCTCTCGCGAGCCTGGTCGGCGATCTCGCCCGCGTGCAGCAGGGCCTTGGTGGGGATGCAGCCCCGGTGCAGGCAGGTGCCGCCGACCTTGTCCTTCTCGATCAGGGCGACGTCCAGGCCCAGCTGCGCCCCGCGCAGGGCCGCGGCGTAACCACCGCTGCCACCGCCGAGGATCACTAGGTCGAAAACGGTGCTGGCGTCGTTCGCCACGTCACGTCCTCCATGCATGTGCGCCGTGAGCCGGTCTTCACTGACCGGCAGGCGGCTGGTGTCCGGCCGCTCGTTCTTCGGCCCTTCGGTGGGGCCCTGTCCTGCCGAGCCCCATCTTCGCACTTGTCAGCACACAAGGAGACGCCGGGCTGCTGTGTGAGACGCCCCACGTTCAACCGAGAGCACCCGAAGGGGCGCGGGGAACTGCGTGAACAGCCCCCACGCCCCCGCACGCGCCACACGACCGGCGAGACCGAGCGCTCAGGCGAAGGTCAGCCCAGATCCCCGGCGGCCGTCAGCTCCGCCAGCCGCACCAGCGTCCGCACACCGCTGCCCGTGCCACCCTTCGGCGTGTACCCGAACGGTCCGCCCTCGTTGTACGCCGGACCCGCGATGTCCAGGTGCGCCCAGGTGATGCCCTCGCCCACGAACTCGCGCAGGAACAGACCGGCGACCAGCCCGCCGCCCATCCGCTCGCCCATGTTCGCGATGTCGGCCGTGGGCGAGTCCATCCCCTTGCGCAGGTGCTCCGGCAGCGGCATCGGCCACGCCGGCTCGCCGACCTCCTCGGCCACCTCGTACAGCGCCGTGCGGAACGCGTCGTCGTTGCCCATGATCCCGAAAGTGCGGTTGCCGAGGGCCAGCACCATCGCCCCGGTCAGCGTCGCCACGTCCACGATCGCGTCCGGCTTCTCCTGCGACGCGGCCCACAGCGCGTCCGCCAGCACCAGCCGGCCCTCGGCGTCGGTGTTGAGCACCTCCACCGTCTTGCCGCTGTACATCCGCAGCACGTCGCCCGGTCGGGTCGCCGACCCGGAGGGCATGTTCTCGGCCAGCGCCAGCCAGCCGGTGACGTTGACCTCCAGGCCGAGCCGCGCGGCGGCGACGACCGCGGCGAACACCGCGGCCGCGCCGCTCATGTCGCACTTCATCGTCTCGTTGTGACCGGCCGGCTTCAGCGAGATGCCGCCCGAGTCGTACGTGATGCCCTTGCCGACGAAGGCGAGGTGCTTCTTCGCCTTGGACGAGGTGTAGGACAGCTTCACCAGGCGCGGTCCGGCGGCCGAGCCGGCCCCGACCCCGAGGATGCCGCCATAGCCGCCCTTGGCCAGGGCCTTCTCGTCGAGCACCTGCACCTTGATGCCGTGCTCCTTGGCCGCGGCCTGGGCGATCGCGG
Source organism: Streptomyces sp. NPDC094143 (assembly GCF_040303825.1). Lineage (NCBI taxonomy): Bacteria > Bacillati > Actinomycetota > Actinomycetes > Kitasatosporales > Streptomycetaceae > Streptomyces > Streptomyces sp. NPDC094143. The sequence continues at coordinate 27,874 of NZ_JBEOTZ010000014.1, read as the reverse complement.
CGAAGGACTCGGGGTTCAGGTCGTTGGGCGGGGTGTTGACCAGGTCGCGGGCGCGGTTGAGCTCCTCCGCGACCGCGACGGCGCGCTCGATCGCGGCCTTGTACGCCTTGTCGCGCGGCTTGCCGCCGAGCAGGACGGCCTCGGCGAGCGGGGTCTTGCCGTTCTTCGCCTTGGGGTCCTTGCCGTTCTCCTTGTACGCGTCGAAGGAGTACGCGCCGAGCAGCGCGCCCTCCCCGATCGCGCCGGCGTCGGCGGCGTCGGTCACCGGCAGGGCGAAGGCGGCCTTCCCGGCGCCGGCCAGCGCGCGGGCCGCGATGCCCGCGGCCTTGCGCAGGGCCTCGGCGTCGTAGGCGGCGTCCTTCTCGGGCACCGCGCCCAGGCCCACCGCCAGCACGAGCGGTGCCTTGAAGCCGGAGGGCGCCGGCAGCTTCGTCACCTCGCCCTCGGCACCGGAGGCGCCGAGCGTCTCCAGGACGCCGGCGAGCCTGCCGTCGTACGCCTTGTCCACGGCCTCGGCGCCCGGTGCGACGACCGGCCCCTTGGCTCCCTTGGCGACACCGATCACGATCGCGTCGGCCCGCAGACCGGGCGCCGCGGCGGTGCTGAGAGTGAGAGCAGTCACGGTGGTGAAATCTCGCTTCCGATGTGAAGTTGCGATGGTCGAACGGTGTGGGTCGACCGGGCCCGACAGCCGACCCTATGCGGACCTCGGGGAGCAGGTCGCGCGGGGCCTTCCCGGTGCGGCGAACACTCGACGACGAGACTACGCGCGTGGGTCCGTTCGCTCATTCCTGCGGTCGTTGACCTGTCGGTGGCGTAGTGGCCATTTCCTGATCCCTCACACCGGTGAACTGGGTCACACTCGCCGGGATCCGGTGAGCGCCCTGCTACTCACCGCGTGGCGCGATCCCCGCGGTCCCTGCTCCTGACGACGCACGAGGCCCCCGGGGGATCTTCCGGGGCAGGCACCATGGCGCTGTGCGCGCAAATGGAGAAACACGGCCGCCGGGGTGACGGCGGCGGGCATGGTCGTGGCGGGGCGGTGGCCCCGGGGGCGGCGGCCGCGGAGGACCCGCGCGTCGGTCTGCGGGTGCTGGTGGCCGACAACGGCGACAGCTCCGTCGGGGCCGTCGTCGCCCCGCTCGAGAGCACGGGCATCCCGTACACGACGGTCGACGCGAACGACACCGGCCGTCCGGTGATCACCGAGTCGTTCCCGAGCGACACGGCCGGCGGCCGGCCCCGCGCCAAGTACCAGGGCGTCGTCCTGCCGAACGAGGCCCCGTCCGGCGCCGACCCGGCCTGCCTCGCCCGGGCACGGGGTGCGATGGTGTGCTGCGCGGTGCCCGGAACCGGAGATCATCCTTGGGGGACCCTGCCGTACACCCTGGAGAACGCCTCGTGAGACGCCCGCTGCTGCCCCTCCTCCTGCTGCTCCTGCTGCTCGCCGGCTGCACCCGGGCCCCCGACGACAAGCCCGGCCCCCGCTGGCAGCCCCGCCCCGGCACCGCCTGGCAGTGGCAGCTCAGCGGGCGCCTGGACACCTCCGTCGACGTGCCGGTCTACGACATCGACGGCTTCGACCACTCCGCGGACACGGTCGCCGGACTGCACGACGACGGCCGCAAGGTCATCTGCTACCTGTCGACGGGCGCCTGGGAGGAGTTCCGCCCCGACGCGGGGAAGTTCCCGAAGGCCGTCCTCGGCCGGGGCAACGGCTGGCGGGGCGAGCGCTGGCTCGACATCCGCCGCACCGACGTCCTGGAACCGCTCATGGCGGCCCGCATCGACATGTGCCGCGACAAGGGCTTCGACGCCGTCGAGCCCGACAACATGGACGGCTACCGCAACGCCACGGGCTTCCCGCTCACGGCCGCCGACCAGCTCCGCTACAACCGCCTCATCGCCCGCCTGGCCCACGACCGGGGCCTTGCCGTCGGACTGAAGAACGACCTCGACCAGATCCCGGAACTGGTCGGCGACTTCGACTTCGCGGTCAACGAACAGTGCGCCCAGTACGGCGAGTGCGGCGCCCTGAAGCCGTTCGTCGAGGCGGGCAAGGCGGTCTTCCACGTCGAGTACGAGGTGCCCACCGGGCGCTTCTGCGCCGAGTCCCGCCGCCTGAAGCTGAGTTCGCTGCTCAAGAAGTACGAACTGGGTGCGTGGCGGCGGGAGTGCTGAGCCCGGCGCCCGTGACCGCCTCGCCCGCGACCCGGTCGGCGAGGGAGCGCCGGCCGGGCAGGAGCACCGGCCGGTGACAGTCAGCCCAGCGACAGGACGACCAGCGAGACCGTCGCCGCCGTCTCCGCGAGCCCGCCGAACACGTCCCCCGTCACCCCGCCGAACCGCCGCACGCAGTGCCGCAGCAGCGCCTCGGCGGCGGCCAGGGCGAGCAGGACCGCGAGCACACCACGCACCACGTCGTACGGACCGAGGGCGGCCCCGGCCGCTGCCGCCACCGCCGTGACGGCGACCGTGACGCCGAGGGCCGCCCGCACCGGCAGCACACCCGCGACGGCCGCCCCGAGACCCTCCGGGCGCGCCGCCGGCACCCCGGCCCGGGCCGCCAGGGTCAGGGCCAGCCGGGCGACGGCCGCGGAGACGACGGTGGCGCACGCGCCCCGGGCCCAGGAAGCCTCGTAGGTCTGGGCGAGCGCGGCGACCTGCGCCAGCAGGACCAGGACGAGGGCGATGACGCCGAACGGGCCGATGTCCGACTGCTTCATGATCCGCAGCGCGTCCCCGGCCGGCTTCCCGCTGCCCAGCCCGTCGGCGGTGTCCGCGAGCCCGTCCAGGTGCAGCCCCCGGGTGAGCGCGGCCGGCACGGCGACCCCGGCCACGGCCGCGAGCGGCGCGCCCGCCCCGAGGAGCAGCAGCACCAGCCCCGTGGCGGCGGCCGCGGCGCCGACCGCCAGACCGGCCAGCGGCGCGCACAGCATGCCGCCGCGCGCCGCCTCCCGGTCCCAGCGCGTCACCCGGACCGGGAACACCGTGAGCGTGCCGAAGGCGAAGCGGACTCCGTCGAGGGGCGAGGTTCCGGTCACCGGCGCAGGCTACCGGCCGGTCAGGAGAGCGGACGCGCGGGCCGAGGATAAAGTTCACATATGGGATGGCTGGAGCGGAACATCATCGAACCCGGGAAGCTTCCGCTGCTCCTGGCCCTCGTCGCCTTCGTGCTGACCTTCCTGATCACCCGGGTCATCACCCGCCTCATCCGGGCGGGCAAGGGCCCCTTCCGCAACATCAGCGGCAGCGGCGGTGTCCACGTCCACCACGTCGTCCCCGGTGTCATCCTCATGCTCATCGGCGGCTTCGGCGCGGTCGCGGGCGGCCGGCACGGCTTCGGCTCCTGCCTGGCGGCGGTGCTCTTCGGCATCGGAGCGGGCCTCGTCCTCGACGAGTTCGCCCTGGTCCTGCACCTGGCGGACGTCTACTGGAGCCCGGACGGCCGCAAGAGCGTGGAGATGGTCGTCCTCACCGCCTCGCTCGTCGGACTGCTGCTGATCGGCTTCTCGCCGCTGGGCGTGGACGACCTGTCCGAGGACCAGCAGCAGAACCGCGCCGCCGTCCTCGTCAACGTCCTGGTCAACTTCGCCTTCGCCCTCATCGCCCTGTTCAAGGGCAAACTCCGCCTCGCGGTGGTGGGCCTGATCGTCCCGCTGGTCGCCCTGATCGCGGCCGTACGGCTGGCCCGCCCGACCTCTGTGTGGGCCAAGCGGTTCTACCGCAGCCGCCCCAGGGCCCGGGCCAGGTCCGGGCTGCGGGCCTACCACCACGACCGGCGCTGGGTGGGTCCCCGGCGGACCTTTCAGGACTGGCTCGGCGGCGCGCCCGACCCGCAGCCGGCCCGGTCCCTGGAACGCCGCTGACGCAGCCCGCCGAGCGCGCACAGCACCAGGCCGCCGTGATCGCCGCGAGGTGCTCCCTGCCGGCGAGGTTCTCCTTCGGGGCCACCTCGGCCACCGTCGCGAGGATCACCACCGAGGCCGTGACGTACGCGCGGTGGCGCCGTCCCAGGAACACCGCAAGGCCCACGACCGCCGCGGACGGTCCCGTGTCCACGACCCACCTGCCGGAGGCGGGCAGCCCCAGCGGCGAGTCCGGGCCCAGCCGGATGCCCAGGCGTGCGTAGAGCGTGCCCGCGAGGGTGGCGGCGCAGGCCAGGGCGAGCGTCCGCCACCGGCCCAGGCTCAGCTCCGCGATGCCGGACACCAGCAGGACCTGGGCCAGCGCACCCCGGACCGGCAGGTCCAGCGCGGGCACGAACAGCGACAGCGGTGTCCGCGGCAGCGCGAGCCGCAGCGGATCCCCGGCCCGCACGGCGCCCACGTTCTCGACGAACCGGTGGCCCCAGGCCTGACGGTGCGCGAAGTGCAGCACGGCCGTGAGGCACACGGCCCCCGCTGCCATCGGCGCGGCCCGCCACCGCCGGGTCCGCAGCGGGCCGCGCACCGCCGCGTACAGCGGCCCCCATTCGGCGCGGGCCCAGCGGACGAGCGTGGTCATCGGGTCGGTCGTCCCGTCCGTGCGACAGCGGGTGCCTGCGGTCCGGTCAAGCCGACATAGCCGACACGATGGGCGTAGACCGCCCGGAAGCGGACGAGGTCGAGCCGAGCGTGCGTGACGTGACTGTCCCGTACACCGACCCCCGGCACCCACCGCGGACTCCTCACTGCGCGAGCCGGTACCGATTCCCCGAGTCAGCCTTGCGCTGCGGCACGCGCGGGGCTTCGGCGCGGCGGGGGGCTTCGTCGGGGCGCGGGGCCTTGCCGGGGCGGGGCTTTGCGCGGGTGCCCTGCCCGGTCCCCGGGGCCCGCCCGCCTCCCGAGCCGGTCCTGCTCCTCGTGGCTCTGCCGGCACCGGAGCCCTACCCGGTCCTCGGCGCACCGCCGAAGCCCTCGGCCATGCCCGCTGCTCCGGTTCGCCTGGTTCTCGGCCCCTGCCGGCCCCTAGCCCGCCCGGTCCTCGGCCCCGGCCGGCTCCTCAGCCCCGGCCGGCTCCTCAGCTCCGGCCCGGTCCTCGGCCAGGGTTTCCTCCGGCTCCCCGGCCCTCTCCGGCAGGTCCGCTGCCAGGGCCGCGGCCGACTGGATCAAGGGCAGGGCCAGCAGGCCCCCGGTGCCCTCGCCGACCGTCACCCCGTGGGTGAGGAGCGGCTCCAGGGCCATCCGGTCCAGCGCCTTCGCCTGCCCGGGCTCCCCGCTGTCGTGCGCGGCCAGCCACCAGTCCGGCGCGCGGAACGCGATCCGCTGCCCGACCAGGGCGCACGCGGCCGTCACGACCCCGTCGAGCACCACCGGCAGCTTCCGCACCGCGCACTGCAGCAGGAACCCCGTCATCGCCGCGAGGTCGGCCCCGCCCACCGTCGCCAGCAACCGCAACTGGTCCCCGAGCACCGGCCGGGCCCGGCGCAGCGCGTCCCGGATCGCCGCGCACTTGCGCATCCACGCCAGGTCGTCGATGGCCAGCCCGCCGCGCCCGGTCACGACCGACGCGTCGACCCCGCACAGCGCCGCGACCAGCACGCCCGCCGCCGTCGTCCCGCCGACGCTCACATCGCCCAGGACGATGAGGTCGGTCCCCGAGTCGGCCTCCTCGTCGGCCACCGCGACCCCGGTCCGGAACGCCGCCTCGGCCTCCTCGGGACTGAGCGCGTCCTCGATGTCGATCCGCCCGCTGCCGCGCCGCACCCGGTGCCGTACGACGTCCCCGGGCAGGCTCTCGGGGTCGCAGTCCAGGGCCATGTCGACGATCCGCACCGGCACGCCCAGCCGGCGGGCCAGCACCGACACCGGCCGGCCGCCCTCCAGCACCTCGCGCACCAACTCCCCGGCGCTGCCCGCCGGCCGGGCCGACACGCCGAGCTCCGCGACGCCGTGGTCACCGGCGAAGAGCACCACCCGCGGCCGCTCGACCGGCCGCACCGGCACGGCCGACTGCGCCGCCGCCAGCCACTCACCCAGGTCGTCGAGCCGGCCCAGCGACCCGGGCGGCACGACCTGTCGCTCCCGGCGCGCCTCGGCGTCTCGGCGGATCCCGCCGTCCGGACGCTCGATCAGATCGGAGAAGTCGTCGAGATTAAGCGAGCTCATTCGCCGAACAGTACCGGCACCGATCGAACAGCACGGCGCCACATCACCACACCGCCGGGACGACGTCGTTGCACCCGGCACCGGCATCCCATACGTTCCGTTTTGCAGCGGATTGTCGTGCCGTACCGGTCGTCCACCGACCCCCGCCGGACGACCCCGCGTACGCCCTAGCGCCCGGGAGCCGCCCATGCCCGCACATCCCGCCTCCGCCGCCGCCCCGCAAGCGACCGCACGGGTCCACGAACCGCGCCGCGAGGACTGCCCCTGGTGCGGTTCCGCCCGGCTGCGCAACCGGCTGCGCACCGGTGACCTGCGGCAGTACAAGCCGGGCGGGTTCACCGTCGACGCGTGCCGGGACTGCGGCCACACCTTCCAGAACCCCCGCCTGACCGCCGAGGGCCTCGCCCTGTACCACCGGACCGTGCGCGGGGCACCCAGGGACCCGGCCAGCGACGGACTGCTCGCCCTGCGCGGCAGCCGCGGACGGCACCGCTCGGCCGCCCGCGCGATGCGGCGCTTCGGGGAACCGGAGAGCTGGCTGGACGTGGGCACGGGCCACGCGCGTTTCCCGGCGACCGCCCGGGAGTTCTTCCCCTACACCGCGTTCGACGGCCTGGACCCCTCGCCCCGCGTGGTCCGCGCCCGCTCGGCCGACCGCGTCGAGGAGGCCCACGTCGGGCGCCTGACCGACCCCCGGATCGTGGCGCCGCTGCGCGACCGCTACGACGTGGTCAGCATGCTCCACCATCTGGAGGGCACGCCGGATCCGCGGGCGGAACTCCAGGCGGCCCTTGGCGTCCTGCGCCCGGGCGGTCACCTCCTGGTCGAGACCCTCGACCCCGGCAGCGTCTTCGCCGCGCTCCTGGGCCGCTGGTGGCTCGCCTACGACCAGCCGCGCCACCTCCACCTGATGCCCCCGCGGAACCTGCGGGCCGAACTGGAGGCGGCCGGCTGCACGATCGTCACCGTGGACCACCGCTCCGCGCACGTCCCCCACGACCTCTCCGGCGCCCTGGCCCTGACCCTCTCCCACGCCCTGCCGGCCCCCGACGCGCCCTGGCGGGCGATCCCGCCGCCCGCGGTGCACCGCCACGCCCGTGAGGCCCTGCTCCGCGCGGGCATGCCGCTGGTGGCCCTGGCGGCGCTGGCCGACCACCTCGTCGCCCCGGTGGCCCGCCGCACCCGCTTCGCGAACGCCTACAGACTGATCGCCCGCAAGGCCGCCTGAGAGGGGTGTCCTGGCCCGTCAGCCCCTGAGCACCACGGCCTGCCCGGCCACCACCAGCAGCACGTGCTCGCACTCGTCCGCGAACCCCGCGTTCAGCCGCCCGAGTTCGTCCCGGTACCGCCGGCCCGACGCCGTCGCCGGGACGATCCCCGACCCCACCTCGTTGGACACGGCGACCACTGTCCGGCGCGTGGCCCGCACCGCCTCCGTCAGCTCCCGCACCCGCTCCCGCAGTACCTTCTCGCCCCGCTCCGCCCACACCGCGTCGTCCCACGCCCCGGCCGCGTCCATCGCGTCCGTCAGCCACAGCGACAGGCAGTCGATGAGCAGCGGCGGCCCCTCCGCCTCCAGCAGCGGCACCAGATCGCAGGTCTCGGCCGTCCGCCACGACCCGGGCCGCCGCTCCCGGTGCGCGGACACCCGCGCCGACCACTCGGTGTCCCCGTTGCGCGACCCGCCCGTCGCCACGTACAGCACGTCCGGGAAGGCCTCCAGACGCCGCTCGGCCTCCACGGACTTCCCCGAGCGCGCCCCGCCCAGCACCAGCGTCCGGCGCGGCACGTCCGGCACGTCCTCGTACGCCCCGACCGCCAGCGCCGCCCCGTCCGGCACCGCACGCGCCCCGGCCGCCGCGAGCCGCCGCCCGAGTTCCGGGCCCGGCGGCACGTCGTGGTCCAGGTGCACGGCGACCACGTCGGTCGTCGGCCCCACCGCCCCCACCGCCCGCAGCTTCGCCAGCGCGTCCGGCCGCCCCACGACGTCCAGCAGCACCATGTCGTAGGGCTCGGCCGGCTCCTCCAGGCCCGCCGGCGCCCCGCCCGGCGGCAGGTACAGCAGCCGCTGCCCCTCCGGCCCGGTCACCGCGTACCCGGTGCCCGGCGCGTCCAGCGCCACGGCCCGCACCCGGTGCCCGGTCAGCAGCGTCAACTCCCGTCCGTCCGGCACCCGCCCCGGCTGCGGCAGTCCCGCGGGCACCTCCACGGCGGGGCCGTCGTGCGGATGCGACAGCAGCACCTGCCGCACGCCGGTCAGCGACCGGCCCGCGCGCGCCGCGGCGAACGCCGCCCCGGGCGTCAGGTCCAGCAGCAGCACCCCGTCCAGGAGCAGTGCGGTGGCCGCCCGCGCGTCCGGCCCCAGAGCGGTCGCGCAGACCGCGCAGGGACAGTCGGGGCGGGGGAGTCCCGCGGGCGCACCGGTGCCGAGCAAAGTCAGTTCCACGCCCCGATTCTCACCCGCGAGCATGCGACACGCGTGTCGGCGACGTCCCCGAAGGGGGCGCGGGGAACTGCGCGACCAGCCCTCACGACCCGCACAGACCCGATAACCCCGCACATCCGGCCACATGTCCCGCCCCACCCGCGGAGCGCATAGGCTCGGATCGGGAGCCGGACCTGGATCCGGCCTCTCGCTGTGCAGTGTGCTCACACATGGGAGGCGTACATGGCGGCATGGACGTGGCGGTTCGAGAAGACCGACGGGACGGAGGTCGAGCCCGCGGTGCCGCCGGAGGAGTTCCCCACCCAGGGGGACGCCGAGTCCTGGATCGGGGAGCACTGGAAGGCACTGCAGGAGGGCGGCGCCGACCAGGTGCGGCTGTTCGAGGACGCCACGGAGATCTACGGGCCGATGAGCCTGCACGCGGCCGAGGCGTGAGCCGCGGGGCGGGGGCCCCACGGCCCTCGCCCACCCCGGTCGCCCGGTCCGCCCGGCGTCAGCCCCGTACGCCGCACAGGTGCAGCAGCGCCGCCACCCCGCGGTACGGATCCGTCCGACCGGCCTTCTCCTCCACCGCCAGGAGCGTCTCGACGTCGGCCGGGGCCTCGGCGCCGTCCGCCGCCGTGTCGGTGAACACCCGCACGCCGTACCAGGTGTGCAGCGGCGCCCCGATCCCCGCGAGCGTCGCCGTGAGGTCCTTCAGCCGGTCGGCCCGTACGTCGAGCCCGAGCCGGTTCCGGTAGGCCGTCGTGTCGAACGCGGCCAGCGCGCCGGCCCAGTCGCCGGACAGCCCCGGCCGCATCGCGAGCGCGTCCCCGTTGCGTACCAGGAGCGACAGCAGCCCGCCCGGCGCGAGCATCCGGGCCAGGCCCGCCAGCAGCGGGTCCGGCTCCTCGACGTACATGAGCACGCCGTGGCAGAGCACCACGTCGAAGCTGCCGGGCAGGAAGTGCACGCCGGTGTCCCGGCCGTCCCCCTCGATGATCCGCATCCGCTCCCGGATGCCCTCCGGTTCCCCGGCGAGGGACTGACGGGCCGCGGCGATCATCGTCGCGTCCTGCTCCAGACCGGTCACCTGGTGCCCGGCCCGGGCCAGCCGCAGCGCCTGCGTGCCCTGGCCCATCCCGACGTCGAGCACCCGCAGCCGCCGGCCGACCGGGAAACGCCCGACTATCTGCTCGTCCAGCTGGCGGGCCACCAGCTCCTGCCGGACGACATCGCGCAGCCCACCCAGCTTGTCCAGCCAGGCCTCGGCCGCACCCCCGGAGAACGGCGTCGTGGTCAGGGCCGCTCTCCGCGCTTGACCTGCGGCTTCGGCAGCCGGAGCCGACGCATCTGGAGGGAGCGCATCAGGGCGTAGGCGATTGCGCCGCGCTTGTTCTCGCCGGCGAAGCGCTCGTTCAGCTGCTTCTTCAGACGGAAGGCCGTCACGAACGAGTCGAGCACGATCAGCACGATCACCACGAGCCACAGCAGCAGCGCGACGTTCTGCAGTGCCGCCACCCGCACCATGCTCAGCACGAGGATGACCACGGCCATCGGCAGGAAGAACTCCGCGATGTTGAACCGCGAGTCGACGAAGTCACGCGCGAACCGGCGCACCGGACCCTTGTCACGCGCGGGCAGATACCGCTCGTCGCCGCTGGCCAGCGCCTGACGCTGGCGCTCCAGCGCGGCACGGCGCTCCTCGCGCTGGCGCTTGGCGGCCTCCTTGCGCGTCATCGAGGTGTTGGCGACGCTGCGGCGCTGGGACTGGGCCTCACTGCGCTTGGGCGTGGGCCTGCCCTTCGGGGCCTGCGGGTCGCGGGGTTGCTTGGAGAAGTTCACCGGCGCCTTGTCGGCGGCCTGGGTCTTCTCATCCTTCGCACGGCTACGGAACACAAAACCCAAGGGTAAGGGCTTGACGGGCATGGACCCCAGTCCCGTGGGGAACGATCCGGCAACGCCAGTCGTCAGTAAGGGACAGAGGGGACGTTGTGTGCGCACCCGGTCGTCTCCGGGACGTACGCCCCGGTGACCCCGGGGGCCACCTACTCCTTACGCCGGAGCGGGAGCGCACGCAGTCGTCCTTGGGGATGAGCGCATCCGTCCCCGAACAGTGCGGTAATGGATGCAGGGCCCGTACTGTGGGTTCTGTCGCAGGAGCAGCTGCCGGAGTCGGTCAGAAGGGGGCGCGCGAAGCCCATGAGCGGTGTCATGAAGCGTATGGGGATGATCTTCCGCGCGAAGGCCAACAAGGCCCTTGACCGGGCCGAGGACCCGCGCGAGACCCTCGATTACTCGTACCAGAAGCAGCTGGAGCTGCTCCAGAAGGTGCGCCGCGGCGTCGCCGACGTGGCGACCAGCCGCAAGCGCCTGGAACTGCAGCTGAACCAGCTGCAGTCGCAGTCCACCAAGCTGGAGGACCAGGGCCGCAAGGCGCTCGCGCTGGGCCGTGAGGACCTGGCCCGCGAGGCGCTCTCCCGCCGGGCCGCGCTCCAGCAGCAGGTGACCGACCTGGAGACGCAGCACGCCACGCTCCAGGGCGAGGAGGAGAAGCTCACCCTGGCGGCCCAGCGGCTCCAGGCCAAGGTCGACGCCTTCCGTACGAAGAAGGAGACGATCAAGGCGACGTACACGGCGGCCCAGGCGCAGACCCGCATCGGCGAGGCCTTCTCCGGCATCTCCGAGGAGATGGGCGACGTCGGGCTGGCGATCCAGCGCGCCGAGGACAAGACGGCCCAGCTCCAGGCCCGCGCCGGCGCGATCGACGAACTGCTCGCCTCCGGCGCCCTGGACGACCCGTCCGGCATGCACAAGGACGACATCCAGGCCGAGCTGGACCGGCTCTCCGGTGGTACGGATGTAGAGCTGGAACTGCAGCGCATGAAGGCCGAGCTCGCCGGTGGTTCCAGCGGCGGGCAGCAGGCCATCGAGGGCGGCACGAGCCAGCAGCAGTCCCCGCAGCAGCCGCAGGACACCCCGCGCTTCGACAAGCAGTAGGGGCCCACGCCTAGGAGGGCGACATGATCGTACGGATCATGGGGGAGGGCCAGGTCATTCTGGCCGACGGCCATCTCGCCGAGCTCAGCAAGCTGGACGACGAGCTCCTGGCCGAAGTGGAGAACGGCGACGGCCCCGGCTTCCGCCGCACCCTCCACGCCCTGCTGGCCAGGGTCCGCGACCTGGGTGAGCCCCTGCCCGACGACTCCCTGGAACCCTCGGAACTGATCCTGCCTTCTCCGGACGCGACGCTGGAGGAGGTCAGGGAGCTGCTCGGCGACGACGGCCTGATCCCCGGATGACCGGGCCGCTGCGCACCGCACCGCCGGGTCGCGCACCCGCCCGCCCCGGCCACGGTGCCGAGCACCTCACACCCGGCCCCGTATCCCCCCACACCCGCCCCGGCTACCGTGAACACCCGTGAGCACCCTCGCGCGGGCCCGCTGCCGGGCCAAGGCGCACCCCCTGGCCATGGACGCCGTCCTCGCCGCAGCCGTCCTGGTCTGCATGGTCGCCGGCTCGTTCGTCGAACCCCGCCACCGCGACAGCGTCAGCTGGGTCCTGCGCACCCCCGACCCCCTCAGCCTCGTCCTCATGGCCCTCGGTGCCGCCGCCCTGGTCTTCCGCCGCCGCGCCCCGATGACCGTCCTCGCCCTCACCGGCGCCGTCTCCGTCGCCGAGTCCGTCACCGGTGACCCCCGCGCCCCCGTCGCCATGTCCGCGGTCATCGCCCTGTACACCGTCGCCTCCACCACGGACCGCCCCACCACCTGGCGCGTCGGACTGCTCACCATGACCGTGCTGACCGGCACCGCGATGGCCGCCGGCAGCCTGCCCTGGTACGCCCAGGAGAACCTGGCGATCCTCGCCTGGACCGGCATCGGCGCCACCGCCGGTGACGCCGTCCGCAGCCGCCGCGCCTTCGTCCAGGCCATCCGCGAACGCGCCGAACGCGCCGAACGCACCCGCGAGGAGGAAGCCCGCCGCCGGGTCGCCGAGGAGCGCCTGCGCATCGCCCGGGACCTGCACGACGTCGTCGCCCACCACATCGCCCTGGTCAACGTCCAGGCCGGGGTCGCGGCCCACGTCATGGACAAGCGCCCCGACCAGGCCAAGGAGGCCCTCGCGCACGTGCGTGAGGCCAGCCGCTCCGCGCTCAACGAGCTGCGCGCCACCGTCGGCCTGCTCCGCCAGTCCGGCGACCCCGAGGCCCCCACCGAGCCCGCCCCGGGCCTGGACCGCCTCGACGAACTCACCGGCACCTTCCGCAACGCCGGCCTGCACGTCGAGGTCGCCCGCGCCGACCAGGACACCACCCTCCCCGCCGCCGTCGACCTGGCCGCCTACCGGATCATCCAGGAGGCCCTCACCAACGTGCAGAAACACGCCGGTCCGCAGGCCAGGGCCGAGGTCAGCGTCGTACGGGTGGGACCGAACATCGAGATCACCGTCCTCGACGACGGCGGCGGCGAGGACCGGGCCCCGGACGGCGGCGGGCACGGGCTGCTCGGCATGCGCGAGCGGGTCACCGCCCTGCGCGGCACCCTCACCACCGGTCCCCGCTACGGCGGGGGCTTCCGCGTCCATGCGATCCTGCCCGTCAAGGGCCGTACATCCACCGGGGAGGACCCCGCATGACCATCCGTGTCCTGCTCGCCGACGACCAGGCGCTGCTGCGCAGCGCCTTCCGGGTGCTCGTCGACTCCGAGCCCGACATGGAGGTGGTGGGCGAGGCCTCCGACGGAGCGGAGGCGGTGCGGCTGACGAAGGAGCAGGGCGCCGACGTCGTCCTCATGGACATCCGCATGCCCGGCACCGACGGACTCGCCGCGACCCGCATGATCAGCGCCGACCCCGCCCTCGCCGGCGTCCGCGTGGTCATCCTGACGACGTTCGAGGTGGACGACTACGTCGTGCAGTCGCTGCGCGCCGGCGCCTCCGGCTTCCTCGGCAAGGGCTCCGAACCGGAGGAGCTGCTCAACGCCATCCGCATCGCGGCCGGCGGCCAGGCCCTGCTGTCCCCGGCGGCCACCACGGGCCTGATCTCCCGCTTCCTCGCCCAGGGCGACCCGGCCGACGACAACCGCGACCCGGCGCGCGGGGAGCGGCTCGACTCGCTCACCGTGCGCGAGCGCGAAGTGCTCGTCCAGGTCGCCGGCGGCCACTCCAACGACGAGATCGCCGAGCGGCTGGAGGTCAGCCCGCTGACGGTGAAGACGCACGTCAACCGTGCCATGGCCAAGCTGGGCGCCCGCGACCGGGCCCAGCTCGTGGTCATCGCCTACGAGTCCGGCCTGGTCCGTCCAAGGGTGGAGTGAACCCGGCCCGGCCGTACTGCGGCGGGAGTATGCGCCGCATAAGGAACGGGACCTGGGGCCTACGAAAGGGGCTCCGGCCATGGCTCAGGGTGTAGGGGCGGGCGCTCATCTGCGCGCCCGCTGCCGCTTCTGCCGTTAAACAGAAGAGAGATCCTGACCCATGTCCTGGCTGTCGAGATTCAGCCTCGCGCAACGCGCCCTGATAGGCCTGATGTCGATCATCGCGCTCGTCTTCGGGGCGATCGCGATACCCCAGCTCAAGCAGCAGCTGCTGCCCACCATCGAACTGCCCATGGTGTCCGTGCTGGCGCCGTACCAGGGCGCGTCGCCGGACGTGGTCGAGAAGCAGGTCGTCGAACCCATCGAGGACAGCCTCGAAGCCGTCGACGGCATCAGCGGCGTCACCTCCACCGCCAGCGAGGGCAACGCCGTCATCATGGCGTCCTTCGACTACGGCAACGACACCGAGCAGCTGGTCGCCGACGTCCAGCAGGCCGTCAACCGGGCCCGCGCGCAGCTCCCGGACGACGTCGACCCGCAGGTCGTCGCCGGCTCCACGGACGACATCCCCACCGTCGTCCTCGCCGTCACCTCCGGCCGCGACCAGCAGGCCCTGGCCGACCAGCTCGACAAGACCGTCGTGCCGGACCTGAAGAGCATCGACGGGGTCGGCCAGGTCACCGTCGACGGCGTGCGGGACGTCCAGGTCACCGTCACGCCCGACGACGCGAAGCTCGCGAAGGCCGGCCTGACCGCGCAGTCCCTCGGCCAGGCCCTGCAGGCGGGCGGCGCGACCGTCCCGGCCGGCTCCTTCGACGAGGGCGGCGCCAACCGCACCGTCCAGGTCGGCGGCGGCTTCACCTCGATCGAGCAGATCCGCGACCTGCGGATCAAGGGCGAGCCCGGCAAGGGTGAGCCGGTGCGCCTCGGCGACGTCGCCACGGTGAAGCAGCAGGAGGCCCCGGCCGACTCCATCACCCGCACCGACGGCAAGCCCTCCCTGGCCGTGGCCGTGACGATGGACCGCGACGGCAGCGCGGTCGCCATCTCCGACGCCGTCCACGACAAGCTTCCCGACCTGCGCAAGGACCTCGGCTCCGGCGCCTCCCTCACCGTCGTCAGCGACCAGGGCCCGGCCGTGTCCAAGTCCATCAAGGGGCTGACCACCGAGGGCGCGCTGGGTCTGCTCTTCGCGGTCCTGGTGATCCTGGTCTTCCTCGCCTCGATCCGCTCCACCCTGGTGACGGCGGTGTCCATCCCGCTGTCCGTGGTCCTCGCCCTGATCGTGCTGTGGACGCGCGACCTGTCGCTGAACGTCCTCACGCTGGGCGCCCTGACCATCGCCATCGGCCGGGTCGTCGACGACTCGATCGTGGTCCTGGAGAACATCAAGCGCCACCTCGGCTACGGCGAGGAGCGCCACTCGGCCATCCTCAACGCGGTGCGCGAGGTCGCCGGCGCGGTGACGTCCTCCACCCTCACCACGGTCGCCGTGTTCCTGCCGATCGGCCTGGTCGGCGGCATGGTGGGTGAGCTGTTCGGCTCCTTCAGCCTCACGGTCACGGCCGCGCTGCTGGCGTCGCTGCTGGTCTCCCTGACGGTCGTGCCGGTCCTGTCGTACTGGTTCCTGCGGCCGCCCAAGGGCACCCCCGAGGACGCGGACGAGGCGCGCCGGCTGGCCGAGGAGAAGGAGGCCAGGAGCCGTCTGCAGCGCGTCTACGTCCCGGTCCTGCGCTTCGCGACCCGCCGCCGCCTCACCAGCGTGGCCATCGCGGTCGTCGTCCTGGTCGGCACGTTCGGCATGGCGCCGCTGCTGAAGACGAACTTCTTCGACCAGGGCGAGCAGGAGGTCCTCACCGTCAAGCAGGAGCTGAAGCCCGGCACCAGCCTGGCCGCGACCGACGCCCAGGCGAAGAAGGTCGAGAAGCTGCTCGCCGGCACCGAGGGCGTGAAGGACTACCAGGTCACGATCGGCTCCTCCGGCTTCATGGCGGCCTTCGGCGGCGGCACGGACTCCAACCAGGCCTCGTACCAGGTGATGCTGGAGGACTCGGCGTCCTACGAGGACGTCCAGGACCGCATCGAGAAGGGCCTGGCCGGGCTGAAGGGCATCGGCACCACCACCATCGCCGCCGGTGACGGCTTCGGCGCCCAGGAGCTGAGCGTCGTGGTGAAGGCCGCCGACGCCGACGTCCTGCGCACGGCGTCCGAGGAGGTCCGCAAGGCGGTCGCCTCCCTCGACGACGTCACGGACGTCACCAGCGACCTGGCCACCAGCGTCCCGCGCATCTCGGTGAAGGCCGACGACAAGGCGGCCGCGGCCGGCTTCGACGACCAGACCCTCGGCGCCGCCGTCGCCCAGGCCGTCCGCGGCACCACCGCGGCCAAGGCGGTCCTGGACGACACCGAGCGCGACGTCGTCATCCGCTCGGCGAAGCCCGCGCGGACCCTGAAGGAGCTTCAGGACCTGCGCCTGGGCGGCACGGTGAAGCTCGGCGACATCGCGACCGTGCGGCTGGTCGACGGGCCGGTCTCCATGACCCGCATCGACGGCCAGCGCGCGGCCACCATCACCGCGAAGCCCACCGGCGACAACACCGGCGCGGTCAGCACCGAGCTCCAGTCGAAGATCAACGCGCTGAAGCTCCCGGACGGCGCCACCGCGTCGATCGGCGGTGTCTCCGAGGACCAGGACGAGGCGTTCGCCAACCTGGGCCTGGCGATGCTGGCGGCCATCGCGATCGTCTTCCTGCTGCTGGTCGGCACCTTCCGGTCCCTGGTCCAGCCGCTGATCCTGCTCGTGTCCATCCCGTTCGCCGCCACCGGCGCGATCGGCCTGCTGGTGGCGACCGGCACCCCGATGGGCGTCCCGGCGATGATCGGCATGCTGATGCTGATCGGCATCGTGGTCACGAACGCGATCGTGCTGATCGACCTGATCAACCAGTACCGCAGGCAGGGCCACGGCATCGTCGAAGCCGTGGTCGAGGGCGGCCGGCACCGTCTGCGGCCCATCCTCATGACCGCCCTGGCGACCATCTTCGCCCTGCTCCCGATGGCCCTCGGCATCACCGGCGAGGGCGGCTTCATCGCCCAGCCGCTGGCCGTGGTGGTGATCGGCGGCCTGGTCACCTCGACGCTGCTCACCCTGCTGCTGGTGCCGACGCTGTACGCGATGGTCGAACTCCGCAAGGAGCGCCGGGCGAAGAAGCGCGCGGCCAAGCGGGCGAAGAAGGCGGGGGGCGGGTCCGGCGCCACGCCGGCCACGGACGAGCCGGAGCCCGCGTCCGTCTCGTAGCGGACCGCTCGCCGAGCCCGCACGGCGACACCTCCCCGGGCCGGGGCCCGAACCGGAAAGGACGGTTCGGGCCCCGGCCTTCGTCGTGCCGGCGTTACGTATCCTGACCCGGACTGCATGGCGGGGGAGAGGAACCGGGCGTGCCGCTGCAGAAGGACGACCCGAAGTCGGTCGGCGGGTACAAGCTGGTCGGCCGGCTCGGGGCCGGGGGCATGGGGGTCGTCTACCGCGGCCGGGCCCGCTCGGGGCGTGAGGTCGCCGTCAAGGTGGTGCACGCCCAGTACGCGGAGAACCCGGTCTTCCGCGCCCGTTTCCGGCAGGAGATCGAGGCCGTCCGCAAGGTGAGCGGCGCCTTCACCGCGCCGGTCCTGGACGCCGACCCGGAGGCGGTACGCCCCTGGATGGCGACCCAGTACGTGCCCGGGCCGTCCCTCGCCGCCCTGATCCGCGACCAGGGCCCGCTGCGGGGCACCGCACTGCGCCGGCTGGCGCTCGGGCTGGTGGAGGCGCTGCGGGAGATCCACCGGGCCGGGGTGGTGCACCGGGACCTCAAGCCCGCGAACGTCCTCATGGCGGAGGACGGCCCGCGCGTCATCGACTTCGGCATCTCCCGCGCCGCCGAGAACCACAACACCCTGACCGAGACCGGCCAGATGATCGGCACCCCGCCGTTCATGTCGCCGGAGCAGCTCACCGACGCCCGCTCGGTGGGCCCGGCCTCCGACGTGTTCTCCGTGGGCGCCCTGCTCGTGTACACGAGCACCGGCCGGGGCCCCTTCGACGCGGACAGCCCTTATCTGACGGCCTACCGGGTGGTGCACAACGCGCCGGTCCTGGACGGCGTGCCGGAGCTCCTGTGCCCACTGCTGGAGCGCTGCCTCGCCAAGGACCCCGCCGACCGGCCCGGACTGGACGAACTGGCACGCGAGCTGGTGACGGCGTTGCCGGAGACGGGCACGGACGACGAGGCCACCGTGGCATTGCGCAGGGACGAGACGGCCCAGGTCAGCACCGGGCCCGCCGCGGCCGCAGCCCCCGGCCCCCCGGCTTCCGGGGAACGTCACAGCCGTGTCCGGCGGTTGTGGGCCACGGCCGGCACGGCGACCGCGCTCGCGCTCGGCCTGACGGGCTATCTGCTGCTCGGGCCCGGACTCGGCGAGGACGACTCCCGCACGGGGGCGGACACCACCGGCTCCACGCCCTCCCGCTGGACGACCGTCCCGGCCGGCTGGAAGCCCTGGCAGACCACGGTGCACGCCACCGCCGCGCAGGGAGTGAAGCAGGGCCACGGCATCGCCGAGGGCGGGTCCATGGACGGCCCGGCGTGCGACGTGCACGAGGGCGCCGTCTACTGCGCGGGCGACGGGGTCCTGCCCGTGCGCCTGGACGCCCTCACCGGACGGGTCCGCTGGCGCGCCGGTGTGCTGCCGCCCGGCCCGGGTGAGGGGTCGTACAGCTTCTCCGTCCTCGGTGTCACGGACGACGCGATGCTGGTCGAGCAGACGTACAGCCCCGACCACGGGGAGGACGTCGTGGTCACGGTCGCCGCCCTCGACACCGGGAACGGCGAGCGGCTGTGGCAGCGCACGGTGAACGTCGACGCGGTGCGCCCGTACGTCTCGGACGGCCTGGTGATCGTCCCGGACGACGGCGGCCGTTCGGTGACCGCCCGCTCTGCGCGCACCGGCTCCGGGCGCTGGACGGCGCCGCTGCCAGCGGGGCAGTACTGCGCTCCGGCGGACCCCGGAGGCAGCCCCTACCTGCGGTGCGGCCCGGACGAGGTGCCCTCGAAGGAGACGGTCCTGCTGCGGCTGGACCCCTCCGACGGCTCGGCACGACGTCTGACGGTGCCCGTCGACGAAACGCTCGTCGGCGTGTCCGTGGGCCGTCTGGTCCTCCTCGAACCGACCGAGGACGAGGAGGACGAGGCGTCCGCCGGGATCCGGCTGCTGGACCCGGACACCGGAAAGGACCGCGCGGTGAGGTTCGCGGAGCCGTTGGAGGGCAACGCGACACTCTCGGGCGGCACCGTGTGGTTCGCCACGTCCTCCGGGCAGGTCACCGCCGTGTCGGTCGGCACGGGCGAGCGGCTGTGGCAGACCCGGACGAGCCTGGAGCAGCCCAGCGGCATCACCCACGACCCCGGCGCCCGCGCGGTCTATCTGTCCAGCGCCAGCGGCCGGGTCGCCGCCCTCGACACGAGGAAGGGCACGCTGCTGTGGGAGACCCTGCCGCGCGCCCGGCGGGTGACGAACCAGGGCTGGCAGCGCTCCGAGGTGCTGCTCCACGAGGGAGCCCTGGTCGTCGCCACCACGGACGGCGACGTGTTCACCCTCGACCCGGCCCACCCCGGGCGGAAACCCGTCCCGGGGTGAGCCCACGGGCCGCGAGACCTACGGCAGCGCCAGCATCCGCTCCAGCGCCAGCTTCGCGAACGCCTCGGTCTCCTTGTCCACCTCGATGCGGTTGACCAGGTTGCCCTCGGCCAGGGACTCCAGGGCCCAGACCAGGTGGGGGAGGTCGATGCGGTTCATGGTCGAGCAGAAGCAGACCGTCTTGTCGAGGAAGACGATCTCCTTGCCCTCGGGAGCGAAACGGTTCGCCAGGCGGCGGACCAGGTTCAGCTCCGTGCCGATGGCCCACTTGGAGCCGGCCGGCGCGGCCTCCAGGGCCTTGATGATGTACTCCGTCGAACCGACGTAGTCGGCCGCGGCCACGACCTCGTGCCGGCACTCGGGGTGCACCAGGACGTTCACGCCCGGGATGCGCTCGCGCACGTCGTTCACCGAGTCCAGGCTGAAGCGGCCGTGCACCGAGCAGTGGCCCCGCCACAGGATCATCTTCGCCGCGCGCAGCTCGTCGGCGGTCAGGCCGCCGTTCGGCTTGTGCGGGTTGTAGACGACGCAGTCCTCCAGGGACATGCCCATGTCGCGGACCGCGGTGTTGCGCCCCAGGTGCTGGTCGGGCAGGAACAGCACCTTCTCGCCCTGCTCGAAGGCCCAGTCCAGGGCCCGCTTGGCGTTGGAGGAGGTGCAGATCGTGCCGCCGTGCTTGCCCGTGAACGCCTTGATGTCGGCGGACGAGTTCATGTACGAGACGGGCACGACCTGCTCGGCTATGCCGGCCTCGGTCAGCACGTCCCAGCACTCGGCGACCTGCTCGGCCGTCGCCATGTCGGCCATCGAGCAGCCGGCGGCGAGGTCGGGCAGGACGACCTTCTGGTCGTCGGACGTCAGGATGTCCGCGGACTCCGCCATGAAGTGCACACCGCAGAACACGATGTACTCGGCCTCCGGACGCGCCGCCGCGTCCCGGGCCAGCTTGAACGAGTCACCGGTCACGTCCGCGAACTGGATGACCTCGTCGCGCTGGTAGTGGTGGCCGAGCACGAAGACCTTGTTCCCGAGCTTCTCCTTCGCCCGGCGAGCGCGCTCCACCAGGTCCGGGTCGGACGGCGAGGGCAGGTCGCCGGGACACTCCACGCCGCGCTCGCTCCTCGGGTCGGCCTCACGGCCGAGGAGCAGCAGGGCGAGGGGCGTCGGCTGTACGTCGAGCTCCTGGGTCTGGGCGGTGGTCACGACACGCACCCTTTCTGTTTCCGGCGACTTTTCGTCGATTTGACGCTATCTATCATAACCGCTTCACGTCACTTTGACGATGCCCATAGCGTCTGTGTGACGTGAATCCCGGCGAGGCGCCGTTCATTCCCGGGAAGGCCGGGAAAGAGGCGTTTTCCGGTTCCCGGCACGTGTGCGAGCATGAAAAGGAGCCGAGATCGCGCGTCCGGCCCGGAATGAATCCGCGGCCCCGCCGGTTGGAACCGTCGGCAAGCAGTCTCCGTACAACCCGGGAGAGATGTAGATGTCCGTATCGGACGAGACCAGCACCGTCACCGACGGCATCATCCTGACCGACGCCGCCGCGTCCAAGGTCAAGGCGCTGCTCGACCAGGAAGGCCGCGACGACCTCGCGCTGCGCGTCGCCGTCCAGCCCGGCGGCTGCTCCGGCCTGCGCTACCAGCTCTTCTTCGACGAGCGTTCGCTCGACGGCGACGTCGAGAAGGACTTCGGCGGTGTGAAGGTCGTCACCGACCGCATGAGCGCCCCCTACCTCGGCGGTGCCACGATCGACTTCGTCGACACCATCGAGAAGCAGGGCTTCACGATCGACAACCCGAACGCGACGGGTTCCTGCGCCTGCGGCGACTCCTTCAGCTGAGCCGCCGGGCCGCCCCCGTGGCGGCAGCGGACATGACGAAGGCGGCGGCCCCCTCCGAGGGGGCCGCCGCCTTCGTCATGTGCGGCCGTGCCGTGCGCGCCGTGGGCCCACCGGCCGTGCGAGCCGTGGGGCCTACCGCTCGTGCGTCGGCGGCGCCGGCAGTCGCGCGCCCTCCCTGGCCAGCGGAATCCCCTTGCCGTCCTCGTCGACGACCTTCCGGTCACCGAGCGGCCGGTCCAGCGGCACGGTCTCCTGGAACTGCTTGGCGATCATGATGCAGACCTTGTCCGGCCACGGCGTCGACGTCACCGTGACCGTCACCTCGCCGCCCTTCTCGTCCGCCGTCACGTCGTAGTCGGCGCACACCCCGCCGGTGAACGTCACGGTCAGCTCCGCGCCCTCGGCCCGGTAGCCGTCCACCTTCACCTCGCGCGGCCCGGGCCGCGACGTCGGCTCGTCGCTGGGCTCGCTCGGCGCCGGGGAGGCCAGGTACTCCGGCTCGACCGCCGGGTACGTCACCGTGAACGGGTCCTTCGCGCCCGGCGCCGTCACCTCGAACAGCCAGGACGGCACGAGCGCCTGGCGGCCGTCCACGTCGTGCGCGGCCAGCCCGAACACCGCGTTCTCGACCGTGACCGGGTCCGGCTGCGGCGTACCGCTCGCCGACGCTCCGCAGGGCTCCTCCTGCCCCTCCTCCAGCGGCACGGGGCTCGCGCAGCCGCCGATGCCCATCCGGTGGTCGCCCTTCGGCCGCCCCTCCATCAGCTCCAGTGCCTTCTCCGCCTCGACCACGGGGTACGTGTCGCCCTTCACCGGCGCCTTCAGCCGGCCGCTGCCGCCGACGACCTCGCCGCCGGAGCCGACCGTGATCCCGGTCGTCCAGCCGTACGTGGGCAGTCCGCCGACCTCGGGGGAGGCGTTCACCACCCGCTGGGCGCCCATGACCTGGCTCGCGTCGACCTTCGCGTCGTCCTGACCCAGGGCCTTCAGCACCGGCGCCGCGGCCTTCTCCGCCACGTCCTCGCCCACCGGCGTGCCGCCCGGCCGTGGGGCGGTGCAGGTGCCGGTGCCCTTGCAGTCGTCGGTGCCCGGGGCGTACCGGCTGAACGTCCAGGCGCCCGGCGCCTGCCGGTTCACCTGCAGACTCGGCCCCGAGCCGTCCTGCCCGCCGATCCTCCAGACCTCGCCCTGCGCCACGGGTGTCCCCTCGACCCCTAGGGCCTTCGCCAGCCGGGCCACCTCCGCCGCGGCGACCTCACCCCGCGCCCGGTACACCGGGGCCTCGCCGGGACCCTTCGGCAGGGTGCCCTCGACCCGGTAGGTGGCGCCGTAGGGGTTGGGCTCACCGGGGGCGATGCCGTTGCCGCCGTTCGTGGAGTCCGAGTACCCGTCGAGCGCGAGCGGCGGGGGAGTGCCGTCCCCGCCGGGCGCGCCGGACGTCGCCCCGCCGCCCGA
Organism: Streptomyces sp. NPDC094143; assembly: GCF_040303825.1. Lineage (NCBI taxonomy): Bacteria > Bacillati > Actinomycetota > Actinomycetes > Kitasatosporales > Streptomycetaceae > Streptomyces > Streptomyces sp. NPDC094143. The sequence goes on along the minus strand of NZ_JBEOTZ010000014.1, from coordinate 5,071 downwards.
CCCGCCGGACGCGTTGGAGGCGAGCCAGGCCCCGCCCCCGCCGACCAGCAGCACGGCGGCGGCGACGGAGGCGATGATCGCGGGCGTGCGCGGCCGCCCGCCCCCCTGCCGGGCCTGGCCCTCGCCGTCGCGGGGGAGGTCGTGGACCGGGACCGGACCGGGGCCCTCGGCGCTGTCCGCGGCGGTGATGCGGGCCCGTCCGTCGTGCTCTTCCGGGCCGCCGGCGCCTTCCGCACCGGCGGCCCGGCCGGGCGCCGGGCCCCGACCGGGCGCCGACGCCGGACCGTCGCCGCTGTCGGCGCCGCTGTCGGGGTCCGGTGCGGGTTCGGCTTTGCTCTCCGGGGCGATGTTGCGGCCCGGTGCCTGTTCGGCTTTGCTCCCTGGGGCGTTGTCGGGGTCCGGTGCCTGTTCGGCCTCGCTTTCGGTGCCCGGTGCGGGTTCGGCCTTGCTCTCCGGGGCGTTGTCGGCGCCCGGTGCCGGTTCGGCCTTGCTCTCGGGGGCGATGTAGCGGCCCGGTGCCGGTTCGGCCTCGGGCTCGATCCCGACGTGGGGGGACCCGGTCACCTCGGCCTCGGCAGCCTCTGCGGCAGCGTCCGGCCCGGCCACCTTGTCCGTTCCGGCGACCCCGTCGGACTCGGCGGGCCTCGCCGGCGACCCGGTCCCCGCCGCACCCGGTTCCGGGGCGTCCGCGGTACCGGCGCCGCCCGCTTCCCTGGCGTCGTCGTCGTTGTCGGGTCGCTCGGTGTTCACCGCATCGCTCCTTCGGCTGCACTGCTGTCCCATGGGACCCAACCCGCTCGGAATCAGGCCGTGGAGGGGTCGTATCCCGCCTCCCCTTCACGGGGGACAGCGATGGGACGCAGCGGGGGAGCTCGCGGTTCCCGGGCGTGCGCCGCTCAGTCCCCGTAGTCCGCCATGGCGTCGAGCAGCCGCGCCGACGAGGGCGGCACCGTCACGCCGTGGATGAGGGCCGGCGACACCGGCCGGGCGACGACCCGGTCGGGCACCGCCCAGTGGCGAGCCATCCGCGCCCCGTCCCCCGGCAGCGACGCCAGCTCGCCTTCGAGATCGACCGGAACGGGAGCCTGGACCTTGAGGTTCGTCATACCGGCACCGTATGCACGCCGGGACTCACGGAGAAAGATCTACTATCGGGTAGTTTCGCTGCCTTCAGGGCCGCCCCGCCCACCCGATAGCGTGGAGCGTCAAGGTCCGCCTCCCTCAGGAGAATCCCCGCCGTGCGCATCGCAGTCACCGGCTCCATCGCCACCGACCACCTCATGACCTTCCCCGGCCGCTTCGCCGACCAGCTCGTTGCGGACCAGCTGCACACGGTCTCGCTGTCGTTCCTGGTCGACAAGCTCGACGTCCGCCGCGGCGGCGTCGCCGCGAACATCGCCTTCGGCATGGGGCAGCTCGGCACCCGGCCGATCCTGGTCGGCGCCGCCGGCGCGGACTTCGACGAGTACCGGGCCTGGCTGGAGCGGCACGGCGTCGACACCCAGTCCGTCCGCATCTCCGAGACGCTGCACACCGCCCGTTTCGTGTGCACGACCGACGCCGACCACAACCAGATCGGCTCCTTCTACACGGGCGCCATGAGCGAGGCCCGCCTCATCGAGCTGAAGACCGTCGCCGACCGCGTCGGCGGCCTCGACCTGGTCTCCATCGGCGCGGACGACCCGGAGGCCATGCTCCGGCACACCGAGGAGTGCCGCGCCCGGTCCATCCCGTTCGCCGCCGACTTCTCCCAGCAGATCGCCCGGATGGACGGCGAGGAGATCCGCATCCTCCTGGACGGGGCGACGTACCTCTTCTCCAACGAGTACGAGAAGGGCCTCATCGAGTCCAAGACCGGCTGGAGCGACGAGGAGATCCTCTCCCGGGTCGGCCACCGGGTGACCACCCTCGGCGCCCGGGGTGTGCGCATCGAGCGGACCGGCGAGGACCCGATCGAGGTCGGCACGCCGGACGAGGAGCGCAAGGCCGACCCGACGGGTGTCGGCGACGCCTTCCGCGCCGGGTTCCTCTCGGGTCTGGCCTGGGGCGTCTCCCTGCAGCGCGCCGCGCAGGTCGGCTGCATGCTGGCGACCCTGGTCATCGAGACGGTCGGCACGCAGGAGTACCAGCTGCGCCGGGGCCACTTCATGGAGCGGTTCACCAAGGCCTACGGGGACGAGGCGGCGGCGGAGGTCAAGGCGCACCTGTCCTGACCCTCGCCGTGCGCGGGCGCGTGGGGAACTGGTCGCGCGGTTCCCCGCGTCCCCGGGGCGCTCAGCTCGCCCGGCGGACCACGTAGGCCGTTCCGCGTTCCGCCGGTTCCTCCCCGACGTACTCCTGTCCCCGCATCTCGCACCACGCCGGGATGTCCAGCCGCGCCGCCTCGTCGTCCGACAGGACCCGCACCAGGCCGCCCACCGGGACGTCGCCGATCACCTTGGCCAGCTCGATGACGGGGATCGGGCACCGCTTGCCGAGGGAGTCCACGACGAGGACGTCCTCCTCGCGGGCGACCGCCGTGGTGGGAGCGCCGAGTTTCTCCCGGACCGCCGCCACCGCCCCGGGCAGCACCTCCAGGAACCTCTCCACATCCTCCCCGGCCGCGCCCATCGGCAGCGAAATCCGCACATTCCCCTCGCTGAGCACACCCATCGCCCGCAGGACGTGGCTGGGTGTCAGCGTGCTGCTCGTGCAGGACGATCCGGACGAGACGGAGAAACCCGCCCGGTCCAGCTCGTGCAGCAGCGCCTCGCCGTCGACGTAGAGACAGGAGAAGGTGACGACGCCGGGCAGCCGGCGCACCGGGTCGCCGACCACCTCCACATCGGGCACCAGCCGCGGCACCCGGGCCCGGATCCGTTCCGTCAGTTCCCGCAACCGCGCGGCCTCGGCGGCCGCCTCGGCCCGTACGGCCCGCAGTGACGCGGCCGCCGCCACGATCGCCGGGAGGTTCTCGAAGCCGGGCGCCCGTCCCGACTCGCGCTCGTCCACCGGCCCTTGCGCCGCGAAGCGCACGCCCTTGCGCACCACGAGCAGCCCCACCCCGGACGGCCCGCCCCACTTGTGCGCACTGGCCGTCAGCAGCGACCAGTCCCCGTCCACCGGCCCCCAGCCCAGCGACTGCGCCGCGTCCACCAGCAACGGCACCCCGGCCTCCCGGCACAGCTTGGCCACCGCGGCGACCGGCTGCTCGGTCCCCACCTCGTGGTTGGCCGACTGCAGACACGCCAGTGCGGTGTCCCCGCGCAGGGCCTCGGCGTACCCCGCCGGATCCACCGCCCCGCCCCGGTCCACCGTCACCCGGCTGACCGAACCGCCCGCCGCCTCGTGCGCCTCGGCCGAATGGAGCACCGAAGAGTGTTCGACCGCTGACACGATCAGGTGGCGCCCCGCCCGCCGCCGCCCGGCCAGTGCCCCGGCAACGCCCGTGTGCACGGCACGCGTTCCGGACGGGGTGAAGACCAGCTCGTCCGGCCGGCACCCCACCGCCTCGGCGGCGGCCTCCCGTGCCGCGTCCAGCAGCATCCGCGCCCGCCGCCCCTCCCGGTACAACCGGGCGGGATCAGCCCACCCCTCATCCAGGGAGGCCAGCAGAGCCTGCCGGGCGACGGAATGAAGCGGAGCAGCGGAAGCAGCATCGAAGTAGGCCACACGGCAACGCTAGAACGCCCGGAAGCGGAACGGACCCCAGGGGGGCGGAGAACTGCGCGAAAGGCCACAATCCACCCGCAGCCGCCAATTCAGCGAACCACCCGAGTGAGTAGGCACCCCTCCCCGAGAACCCCCGGAGGGCGTCGGCTAGGGTTTGGTCCGCATAAACATCCAAACCCCTGCCCGACGCAGGGCGGCGACCGACCAGCGAGAAGGCCAGGCCGCAGCCGATCCGCGCGGGCGAGACTCTCGGGAAGGCGCTACGTGAGTCCCAACGGCTCCGACCGCTCGCCGCGGCGCCCGATGCGGCGGAAGCTGCTGCAGGCACTGACCGCGGGCCTGGTCTTGGCGACAGCCACCGGTTGCTCGTACAACTGGGAAGACTTCCCCCGCCTTGGTATGCCCACCCCGACCACGGAAGAGGCTCCGCGGATCCTCTCCCTGTGGCAGGGGTCCTGGGCGGCTGCGCTCGCCGTCGGCGTGCTGGTGTGGGGTCTGATCCTGTGGAGTGCTTTCTTCCACCGGCGCAGCCGCACCAAGGTCGAGGTTCCTCCGCAGACCCGGTACAACATGCCCATCGAGGCGCTGTACACGGTCGTCCCGCTCATCATCGTCTCGGTGCTGTTCTACTTCACCGCCCGCGACGAGTCCGAGCTGCTCAGCCTCAAGAAGAAGCCCGACGTCACGGTCAACGTGGTCGGCTTCCAGTGGAGCTGGTGCTTCAACTACATCGAGCCGGTCGCCGGTTCCACGGGCGACGCGAAGAAGTCCCCGGAGCTCGACGCGATCCCGGACCGGTTCAAGGAAGACTTCCCGGCCGACGCCGGCGGTGTCTACGACTGCGGTACCCCCGGCACCCGGAACCCGCAGACCAACAACCCGGGCCCGACGCTGTGGCTGCCCAAGGGCAAGACGGTCCGCTTCGTGCTGACCTCGCGTGACGTCATCCACTCCTTCTGGGTGGTGCCGTTCCTCATGAAGCAGGACGTCATCCCGGGCCACACCAACGCCTTCGAGGTGACCCCCAACAAGGAGGGCACCTTCCTGGGCAAGTGCGCCGAGCTCTGCGGCGTCGACCACTCCCGGATGCTGTTCAACGTGAAGGTGGTCTCCCCCGAGCGCTACGAGCAGCACCTCAAGGAGCTCGTGGACAAGCAGCAGAACGGTTACGTTCCTGCCGGCATCGAGCAGGCGGGCCCCGAGAAGAACCGAAGGTCGAACATCCTGTGAGCATCCTCAACGAACCTCAGGGTGCCGCGGCGGCAGGGTCCCACTACGAGGACGAGTTGCCGGTCCGGCGCCAGAACCGCGGCAGTGTCGTGGTCAAGTGGCTGACGACCACGGACCACAAGACGATCGGCACGCTGTACCTGGCGACGTCGTTCGCGTTCTTCGTCATCGGTGGCGTGATGGCGCTGTT
>NZ_JBEOTZ010000013.1:0-207605 GCF_040303825.1 Streptomyces sp. NPDC094143 | reverse complement strand
GGCCGTCGCGGTGCAGGCACCGCGACGGCCACCGCATGTGCCACCGCCGGGCTCGGCCTGCTCATCGCCGCGCTCCTGCCCCACCAGCAACCGCCGCCACCACCTCCGCCATCGGCCCGCACCCACGTCCAGCAGCCGCCCACGGCCGCCGCCGGCACCGACCCGCGGACTCCGGTGCTGCCCGCCTCCGAGCCGGTCCGCATCACGGCCAAGACCATCGGCCTGACCGCGCCCGTCGACCCCGTCGGTGTCGCCAAGGACGGCTCCATAGCCCTGCCTGCCGATCCCGGCAGAGCCGGCTGGTACAACGGCTCCGTCACACCGGGCGAAAGAGGCAACGCCGTCCTGGCCGCCCACCTGGACTCCACCAGCGGCCCCGCCGCCTTCTACAGCCTGGGCGCCCTGCGACAGGGCGACCGCATCACCGTCGAGCGTCAGGACGGCCGCGACGCGCTGTTCAGCGTCGCCGCCATGCGCGTCTACGCCAAAAGCTCTCTGCCCTCCGAGACGGTCTACGGCCCGACCGCCCACCCGCAGCTGACACTCATCACCTGCGCCGACTGGGATGCGACAGCGAGAAAATACCGAGCCAACCTGGTCATCACTGCCCACCCCGCGAAGAGCAACGATGCCGCTCACTCCTCAGTACCTGACGCTGTCGGATCCTGAAATACATCGCCTGGTGGCTTGATCGCGCCGGATCGGGCAGGTGAGATCTGTGTCATCCGCGCCGTCCGACCTGCTCGCGCAGGTTCGGCATGCCCTGATTCAGGCGCGATTTCACCTGGCGGGAGACGATGGGAGGGACGGCAGGCCGGGGCTGGCGGTGATGGAGGTGCCGTCGGCGGTGGCTGCTCGTTCTGACTGATCGGTAGGTCAGGCGGCTGCTCGTTTCAGCGCCCGTGGGGTGATGGGAAGCCGGTTCAGGCTCTTGGTGGTCGCGGGTGAGACGGCGGGTCATCAGGGTGATGGCCGCCAAGCCATCAGGGTTTCTGAGTGCTGGACGAGCCGTTCGTAGTCCCTCGCAAGCCGGCGGGCCTGCATGATCCAGGACAGCGGCCGTTCGACGACCCAGCGGCGGGGCAGCACGACAAAGCCCTTTGGTGCTTCCCCTCGCCCCGTCCGAAGGTATGGCAAAAGGCCCGGTCAACACACGTGTTGGCGTCCGGGCGCAACCACGGCGAGACGTCCACCGCCGGCACGAGCCGGCCGTCCGCCGCTTTCGGTAACGGCACCCCGGCCAGGGTCCGACGCAGCCGCGCGACACCGATCCGGCCCTGGTTGAGCCCACCGTACAGAGCACCGTGACCACGGCGGTGTTCGGGCGCGAGCGCGAAATCGACCAGCGTCCGCACCGGCCCATCCGTGCACAGCAGTGCGTCACACAACTCGAACAACGCGTCGCCCGGCGCGGACAGACACGCGTACAGCTCCGACCGGAAGCGTGACACTTCCCCGAACGCATCCCGCGGGATGCTGTTCGAGCCGCGTTCGACGCCGGACGTCATACGACAAGCTCAGGACACGGCCATGCCACCCGACCTGCCCCGTCCCCTCACCGCCGAGGCTGAGGAGACGCACATCGGCGAATGCTGCCCGTCCAGTCGGCCGTCAGGGGATCGCGACCGGCACGGGCTCTTCCTCGGGCTCGTCGGTGATACCCAGATGCAGGTGCTCGATGTGGTAGAGGGCCTGGTCGAGCAGTCCGGCGACGTGGTTGTCGTGCAGGGCGTAGACGACGGAGCGGCCCCGGCGGGTGCCGGTGACCAGGCCCAGGTTGCGCAGCACGCGCAACTGGTGCGAGCAGGCGGACTGTTCCATGCCGACGGCGTCGGCGAGCTCCGTGGCCGCGCAGGGACCTTCGCGCAGCCGGGCCAGGATCAGCAGCCGGGAGGGGGTGGCGAGGGCCTGGAGGGTCTCGGCGACCTTCGGCGCGTTCTCCGGCGTCAGCCGGGTGCGCGGGGTGGCGGGGTCGCTCGCGGGAGGTTTCTGTCCATGGCCCATGCGGCTATCGTACGGGAATGAACGCATGAATAGCTGTTCAGATGTTCCTGTACTGTGGAGGGGTCGGAACCCCCGTCCCCATCGAAGGCCCCCGTCTGATGACTTCCACGCTGACCGCTCCCCCTGCGCCGGGGCATCGAACCGCCGGGTCCCCGCCACGGCGGCGCACCCGGCTCCTGGCGCTGCCCGAGGCCCGCTGGGCGCTGGCCGCCCTGATCCTGTTCCTGACCGCCCTGCCGCTGCATCTTCTCGGCGCCCCGGTGTGGCTGTGGGGCCCGCTGTATGCCGCCGTCTATGTCAGCGGCGGTTGGGAGCCGGGGTGGGAGGGGCTGAAGGCCCTCAAGGACAGGACTCTGGACGTGGATCTGCTGATGGTGGTCGCCGCGCTCGGCGCCGCCGCCATCGGCCAGGTCCTGGACGGCGCGCTGCTGATCGTCATCTTCGCCACCTCCGGTGCTCTGGAGGCGGTGGCGACCGCCCGGACCGCGGACTCGGTGCGCGGCCTGCTCGACCTGGCTCCCTCCACCGCGACCCGCCTGCTGCCCGACGGCCGCGAGGAGAGCGTGCGCGCCGAGCAGTTGGCGGTCGGGGACGTGATCCTGGTCAGGCCCGGTGAGCGGGTCGGCGCGGACGGCCGGGTCGCGGCCGGCGCGAGCGAGGTGGACCAGGCCACCATCACCGGCGAGCCGCTGCCGGTGGCCAAGGAGGCGGGCGACGAGGTGTTCGCCGGCACGGTCAACGGCACCGGCGCGCTGCGGGTGCGGGTGGAGCGGGATCCGTCGGACTCGGTGATCGCCCGGATCGTGAAGATGGTCGAGGAAGCCTCCGAGACCAAGGCGCCGACCCAGCTGTTCATCGAGAAGATCGAGCAGCGGTACTCGGTCGGCATGGTCGCCGCCACCCTGGCGGTCTTCGCCGTTCCACTGCTCTTCGGCGACGAGTTGCAGTCGGCACTGCTGCGCGCGATGACCTTCATGATCGTGGCGTCGCCGTGCGCGGTGGTGCTGTCCACGATGCCGCCGCTGCTGTCGGCCATCGCCAACGCCGGTCGCCACGGCGTGCTCGCGAAGTCAGCCGTCGCCATGGAACGCCTCGGCCAGATCGACACCGTCGCCCTGGACAAGACCGGCACCCTCACCGAAGGCACCCCGCGCGTCACCGACATCCGCCCACTGACCGGCAGCGGCCTGAGCGAGGACGAGCTGCTGGCCTTCGCGGCGGCCGCCGAGCACCCCAGCGAGCACCCGCTGGCCCGCGCCGTCGTCGACGCCGCCCGCGAACGCCGGCTGCCCCTCGCGGACGCGGACGGCTTCACCTCCGTGCCGGGCCAGGGCGTCACGGCCACCGTCGAGGGCCGCACCGTCCAGGTCGGCTCCCCGGACCGGCTCCTGCCCGCCGGCGCCGGCCCGGCGAACGCCGTCGTTCAAGGGCTGGAGGACGCCGGGCGTACCGCCGTGGTGGTCCTGATCGACGGGGAACCGGCCGGGGCGCTGGGTATCACCGACCGGCTGCGGCCCGACGCCGCCGCGACCATCGCCGCGCTCACCGCCCTGACCGGCCGCGCCCCGACCCTGCTGACCGGCGACAACGAACGCGCCGCGCGGCAGCTGGCCGCCGAGGTCGGCATCACCGACGTCCGCGCCGGACTGCTACCGGAGGACAAGGTGGCCGCCGTCCGCGCCTGGGAGCAGGAGGGCCGGAAGGTTCTGGTCGTCGGCGACGGTGTGAACGACGCCCCGGCCCTGGCCGCCGCACACACCGGCATCGCCATGGGCAAGGCCGGCTCCGACCTCGCCCTGGAGACCGCAGACGCCGTCGTGGTGCGTGACGAACTCGCCACCATCCCCACCGTCGTACGACTGTCCCGCACCGCCCGCCGCCTGGTGATCCAGAACCTGGCCATCGCCGGGACGTTCATCGCCGTCCTGGTCGCCTGGGACCTGATCGGCACGCTGCCGCTGCCGCTCGGCGTCGCCGGGCACGAGGGCTCCACCGTCATCGTCGGCCTCAACGGCCTGCGCCTGCTGCGCGAGGCCGCCTGGACCGGCCCCGGAAAGGACACCGCGTGAGCAAGCGCTCCCGCCGTACTGCCGCCGCCCCCTCCCCCACGTCCGCCGACGCGGCGCGGTGCACGGTAACCGTGTGCCGGGGGTGCTGCTGCGGCACGCCGAAGATCCCCGGCCTCGACCACGCGGCTCAGCTGCGCGGTCTTCGCCAAGCACTCCAAGGCACCGCGACCGTCCGGGTCACCGACTGCCTGGACGCCTGCGAGCACGCCAACGTCGTCGTCGTGCAGCCCTCACCCTCCGGCCGCGCGGAAGGCGGCCGGCCCGTGTGGCTCGGCCTGGTCAACGACCCCGACGCCACCGCCGACATCACCACCTGGATCGAACAGGGCGGACCTGGTCTCGCCGACCCGCCCGGCATCCTCGACCTGTACGGCTTCACCCCCTCCCGCCGCGTACGCGGGCAGGTGGAGGGCTGACGCACCAGCCTCTCGGGAAGAGGCTCACAGGGCCGGCGGACGCCGCCACGCCTGAATACCGTCGGGCGCGGCCGGGTGTCGTTCGAGGCCCATCGCCGACAACTCGGCGGCCGGCGTCTCGTCGGAGATGACATGGCAGTCGAACCCTGCGGTCTCTTCCCGGATCAGGTCGTCGCCACGCCACGGCTGCCATGCACCCTCGCGGACGACGCTGTGAAGCGGGCAGGGATCCGTGCGGCGAACCGGCCGTGCACGCCGGTCGTGTGCCGGGGCTGCTGCTGCGGCAACCCGCGCAGGCACCCCGGCACCGACCACGCCCGGCAGCTCGACCGGCTGCGCGACGGCGCGGCCGAGCACGGCTTCCACATCCGTACGGCGGACTGCCTCGGCCCTGCGACCAGGCCAACGTCATCGTCGTCCAGCCCTCGACCACCGGGCGCCGGACCGGCGGCCGGGCAACCTGGATCGGCTTCGTCATGGATGACGACGTCACCGACGACGTCACACGCTGGGCCGCCGGCGGCGGATCCGGGACGGCCAAGCCCCGGCCACGCTTGAACCGCAGTTCATTCGCCCACCTCGCGAGGCACGGCGCCGTGCACGCCGGTGAACACGGGCCTGACGGCGACTCGGTGCGCGGCCGCGACGTCATCGCGGTCGCCCGCCTCGACGAGTCGACCGCCGTCTCGGTCGCCGCCACGCTCCAGGCGCTGGCCACGCCCTCCCGCCTGCTGATCCTGACCACCCTGCGCCAGGCCGCATTCTCGGTCACCGAACTGGCCACCGCCGTCGGGTATCGTCGACCGCCGCTACGACGATCACGTCGCCCAACTCCTCGACCAAGCCGTCCACCACATCGAACACCTGCGACTCGGCGTGCGGAACCCCGGCTGACGAGCCAGCCGGCGGTCGCGCCCCGGCAGACGGGAGACAAGCTCGCCCACAGCGAGGGCACTTCGGGCAACACATGCGTAAATTGCCATATGTTAATGTGGCCATGCACCTCCTGCGGAGCACGAGCCGCAGGCGACCGGAGAGCACCACGAGGAGCACCACATGACCACCGCCACCGAGCACCGCACGCACGACGACCACACGCACACCCACGGCGAGGGCTGCGGGCATGTCGCCGTCCCGCACGGCGACCACACCGACTACGCACACGACGGCCACCTCCACAAGGCGCACGAGGGCCACGTCGACGAGTGCGCGCCCGCCGGCCACACCCCCCACGAGGGCCACGACCATCAGCACGGCGACGGCTGTGGGCATGTGGCCGTGCCGCACGAGGACCATGTGGACTTCGTGCACGACGGCCACCGCCACGCCGCGCACGAAGGTCACTGGGACGACCACTGATCCGGATCCACGTCCGGCGACAGAAGCCGAACCGGATATCATTGCCACTTGCTAATATGCGGATGTGGCCATAACTCCTCCCCCATCGACAACCCCGGCGGACGAACCGCTACGCGCCCTGGAGGCCGCCAGTGACCTGCTCAAGGCGCTGGCCTCCCCGGTCCGCCTCGGCATCGTGCGCGAGCTGTCCCAGGGCGGAAAGTACGTCCACGAACTGGTCGCCACCCTCGGAGTGAGCCAGCCGCTGGTCTCGCAGCACCTACGGGTCTTGCGCAACTCCCGGATCGTGACGACCCGACGCCAGGCCCGCGAGATCCGGTATCACCTCACCGACGAACACATCGCCCACATCGTGCTGGACGCCATCCGCCACGCGCAGGAGTAGCTCGGCGCCATCACGGCACGACGGCGCCGGACTTGCGTTCTGTTACGGCAGGGCAGAAACCCAGGCGTGAGACCAGGTGCACCCCAGACTCACCCACCGCTTCTCCGGTCTCCATCCGGGAGCCTGGTCGGGTGCCGGCTCGCGGCCACCCGCAGCCGTTGCAGGGTTGCAGGTACGTAGCAGTCCCCACCGGGCATATCCGGGCCGACGGTGACTCCGGCGGGCAGGAGGGCTTCACGGTGGCGGTACGAGAAGGCAAGGGCGCGTGTGAGATTGTGGTGGCGCTTCCGCCGCGCTTGGGTCCGCTTTCGTCGTCGGCGCACCCCCAGGCGGCGGACATGACAGAGCGCGGAGGGCGCTGGCTCAACGGCTTCGGTCTGTGCCGGCGCGAGCCCGAGCGGACGCGGATGCTGAACAACGACTGCGGTGAGTTCTACGGACGGATCATGCCGCAGGCGCCGCAGGAGCGGTCGCAGTTGCGGTGGACTGGTGCACGCTGATGTTCGCCTTCGACGACGTCCACTGCGACGAGGGCGCGGCCAGCGTGCGCCCGGGCGACATCGCCGAGATCGCGTCGCACGTCGTGCGGGTTCTTTCAGGTGCCGGAGGCGGTGACGGGGCCGCCGGGTGACGCGTTCCTGGCCGCGGTGCGTGATCTGGCAGAGCGCGGCCGCGCCTGGGGCAGCCCGGTGCAGGTGGCACGCATGGTGCTCCGGACGGGGCGGACCACCGCCCATGCCCCGGACCCAGCCGGACCAGCGCTCCCTGTGCCTGCTGGCCCACCCCTTCCACCAGCCCCAGAGGCCCCCTTACGCGTGACATCGGCCAGAACCCGGTGAAGAGGCGCAGCATGGATGTGGTCAGAAACGGATGACACGAGCATCACACCCCGCCTTCGGAATCCGGACCGGGCTCCAGGGCGCCCGGAACAGCCTGCTACGCAACGCAGTCATCCCCGCACACTCCACCCGCGCAGGGGCGTCTGTGAAGGGGGCGTGGAAGCACGTCCGAAGCGCCCGCCCGACAAGCACCCGGCCGTCCCCAGCACTCGCGTGCGGCCACGGGAAACGCCGTTTCGCACCCGACCGGTGCCTTGCGGGCGGGAACCGGCCCCGGCGGGTGCCGCCACCGATCACATGGCGCTCCACAGCGCGGCCGATGAGTTTGTGGCTCCCGGCCGGTCCAAGCTGGTGACACCCTGAGAAAGGACACCGCCATGCCGGAGCTTCTCGTCGACTTCATCACCTCCCTCGACGGCCACGCGTCGGGCGAGGGATGGCCCGGGTTCTGGGGCCTGGAGGGCCCGGAGTACCTCGCCTGGCTCGGCGAGCAGCCCGAGGCCACCTACCTGATGGGAGCCAACACCTACCGTCTGATGTCGGGCTTCGCCGCGGGCGAGGTCCCGGAGGGCCAGGACGAGTTCAGGCCCGAAGAAGAGGCGTCCGTGGACGAGCTCACGCAGGCGTCGAAGGTGGTGTTCTCCTCCTCCTTGAAGGGGCCACTGACGTGGGCCAACTCCACGCTCGCGCGCGACGACGCCGTCGAGGCGGTCCGCAACATGAAGTCGAGTGGCTCGGGGCTCCTCAGCACGATCGGCAGCCTCAGCCTGTGCCGGTCCCTGCTCCGAGCCGGACTCGTCGACCGTTTCCGGGTCGTGATGTTCCCGGTGATCACCGGGGCCACGGGCCAGGAGCGCATCTACGACGGCTATCCGGACGTCGCCCTCGAGATGACCGACCACCGCACCTTCGACGGCCGCATCCAGCTCGTCGAGTACAAGCCCCGTGTCCTCGAGCACCCGCCGCTCGGCGTTCCTGGATGACGTCGCCCCGTCCACCCGCCCGGACGGCGGCCAGGCCGGCGCCGGCGGACGCGGAAACAGACCTGGCAGAGAGCGAACGGTCAAGACGTCAGGAGGCGTCCACCCGGGCCTTGCCCTGTTGCAGGGCCCGGTGAACACGCCGTCGACGGCACAGGCGGCGAAAACGGGCGCGACCGTCTTCCACAGGCCCCGACAGTCCGGCCGGCCGCGCCAGGACACCCCGGCCCGAATCGCCGGCTCCCAACGACTTGGGGTCATGCCATCAGCTCTTCGACACGAGTTTCTTGAGGGCGATGTTGAGAGCGAGGACGTTCACGCGGGGCTCGCCCATGAAGCCGAGGGTGCGGCCCTCGGTGTGCTCGTCGACGAGCTCTGCAACCCGGGCCGTGGACAGGCCGTTCCTCTCGGCGACCCGGTGGACCTGGATGTCCGCGTACTGCGGGGAGATATCCGGGTCCAGTCCGGAACCGGAGGAGGTGACCGCGTCGGCGGGCACCTGGGACGGCTTCACCTGGTAGGTGGCCGTGGAGTTGTCCCTGACGACGGCGGCCTTGGCGTCCTTCACCCACCCGATGAGCTCCTGGTTGTCCCCCGACCGGTTGGTCGCGCCGGACAGGACGAGCTTGTACCGGGTGTTGACGCTGTTGGTGCCGAGGCCGTTCTGCGGACGGCCCTGGAACCACTTCAGGTCCGCAGCCGGGGTCTTCTGACCCGCCTTCAGCGGCAGGTTGTACGCCTGGCCGATCAGGGACGAGCCGACGACCCTGCCGTCCGCCCTCACCTCGGAGCCGTTGGCCTTGTCGTTGAACAGCCCCTGCGCGATGCCGGTGACGACCAGCGGGTAGAGGACGCCGGTCACCAGGGTCAGCACGAGGAGGGCGCGCAGGCCCGCCCCGAGCAGCCGGGCGGTGTTGGATACGGAGTTGTTCATGGCCTTCAGCCGATTCCGGGGATGAGGGAGACGAGCAGGTCGATGATCTTGATGCCGATGAAGGGTGCGACCAGACCGCCGAGGCCGTAGACCGTCAGGTTGCGCCGGAGCAGCCTGTCCGCGCTGAGCGGCCGGTACCGCACGCCCTTCAGGGCCAGCGGCACCAGTGCGATGATGATCAGCGCGTTGAAGATCACCGCGGACAGGATCGCGGAGTCGGGCGAGGACAGGTTCATGATGTTGAGCTTGTCCAGGCCCGGGTAGACGGCGGCGAACAGCGCCGGGATGATCGCGAAGTACTTGGCGACGTCGTTGGCGATGGAGAACGTGGTCAACGCGCCCCGGGTGATGAGCAGTTGCTTGCCGATCTCGACGATCTCGATGAGCTTGGTCGGGTCGGAGTCGAGGTCGACCATGTTGCCGGCCTCCTTGGCGGCCGACGTGCCCGTGTTCATGGCCACGCCGACGTCGGCCTGGGCGAGGGCGGGCGCGTCGTTGGTGCCGTCGCCGGTCATGGCGACGAGCTTGCCCCCGGCCTGCTCACGCCTGATGAGGGCCATCTTGTCCTCGGGGGTGGCCTCGGCGAGGAAGTCGTCGACACCCGCCTCGTCAGCGATCGCCTTGGCCGTCAGCGGGTTGTCGCCCGTGATCATGACGGTCTTGATGCCCATGCGGCGCAGTTCCTCGAACCGCTCCCGCATGCCGTGCTTGACGACGTCCTTGAGGTGGATGACGCCCAGGACGCGGGCCCCGCGGGCGTCCTCGACCGCGACGAGCAGCGGCGTTCCGCCGGCCTCGGCGATGCGGTCGGCGATCAGGTCCGCGTCGTCGGCCACGGTGCCGCCGTTGTCCCGGACCCAGGCGGTGACCGAACCGGCCGCGCCCTTGCGGATCCTGCGGCCGTCGACGTCCACACCCGACATCCGGGTCTGGGCGGTGAAGGCGATCCACTCGGCACCCACCAGCTCGCCCTGGTGCCGCTCGCGCAGCCCGTGCCTCTCCTTGGCCAGGACGACGACGGAGCGGCCCTCGGGCGTCTCGTCGGCCAGCGACGACAGCTGCGCCGCGTCGGCGACCTGTGCCTCGGTCGTGCCGCGCACCGGCACGAACTCGGCGGCCTGGCGGTTGCCCAGGGTGATGGTGCCGGTCTTGTCCAGCAGCAGGGTGGAGACGTCACCGGCGGCTTCGACCGCGCGGCCGGACATGGCGAGCACGTTGCGCTGCACGAGCCGGTCCATGCCGGCGATGCCGATCGCCGAGAGCAGGGCACCGATCGTGGTCGGGATGAGGCAGACCAGCAGAGCGACGAGTACGACCATCGTCAGGTGGGTGCCCGCGTAGTCCGCCAGGGGCGGCAGTGTGGCGCAGGCGAGCAGGAAGACGATGGTCAGCGAGGCCAGCAGGATGTTCAGGGCGATCTCGTTCGGCGTCTTCTGCCGGGCCGCGCCCTCGACCAGGCTGATCATCCGGTCGATGAAGGTCTCGCCGGGCTTCGCCGTGATCTTGACGACGATCCGGTCGGAGAGGACCTTCGTTCCGCCGGTGACCGCCGAGCGGTCGCCGCCGGACTCGCGGATCACGGGTGCGGACTCACCGGTGATCGCCGATTCGTCGACGGAGGCGACGCCCTCGATGACGTCTCCGTCTCCGGGGATGATGTCGCCGGCCTCACAGACGACCAGATCGTCGACCCTCAACTCGGTGCCGGGCACGTGCTCTTCGCGGTCCCCCACCAGGCGGCGGGCGACCGCGTCGGTCTTGGCCTTGCGCAGGGTGTCGGCCTGCGCCTTGCCCCGGCCCTCGGCGACGGCCTCCGCCAGGTTGGCGAAGACCACCGTCAGCCACAGCCAGGCACTGATGGTCCAGCCGAACCAGTCGCCGGGGTCGGTGAAGGAGAAGACGGTCGTCAGCACGGAGCCGATCCACACCACGAACATCACGGGGGACTTGACCATCACCCGTGGGTCGAGCTTGCGAAAGGCGTCCGGCAGCGACTTGAGGAGCTGCTTGGGGTCGAGAAGGCCGGCGCCCGCCCGGCCCTCGGGGGCCTTGTGCCGGGTGGGGGCGTCCTGGTGGGGCGCGAGGGTGGGAGTGGACATGGAGTCCTGTTTCTTTACGTGGGTGGTCATCACGCCAGCCCCTCGGCCAGCGGTCCCAGCGCGAGGGCGGGGAAGTACGTCAGACCGGTGATGATGACGATCGTGCCGACCAGCAGCCCGGCGTACAGGGGCATGTCCGTGCGCAGGGTGCCCGCCGTCACCGGAACCGGTTGCTGCTCGGCGAGCGAGCCGGCCAGCGCCAGCACGAACACCATCGGCAGGAAGCGGCCGAGCAGCATCGCCAGGCCGGTCGTGGTGTTGAACCACTGCGTGTCCGCGTTCAGGCCGGCGAACGCCGATCCGTTGTTGTTGGCGCCGGACGTGTAGGCGTACAGGATCTCGGAGAACCCGTGCGCCCCGCTGTTGCTCATCGAGTTCGCCGGGGTGGGCAGCGCCATCGCGAAGGCGGTGAAGACGAGCACGAGCGCCGGGGTGACGAGGATGCAGCAGGCCGCGAGCTTGATCTCGCGGGGGCCGATCTTCTTGCCCAGGTACTCGGGCGTGCGGCCCACCATCAGGCCGGCGATGAACACCGCGATGATCGCCATGATCAGCATTCCGTAGAGGCCGGAGCCGACGCCGCCGGGCGCGATCTCGCCCAGCATCATGCCGAGCAGGGTGATGCCGCCGCCGAGGCCGGTGAAGGAGGAGTGGAAGGAGTCCACCGCACCGGTCGAGGTGAGGGTGGTCGACACCGCGAAGATCGCCGAGCCGCCGGTGCCGAAGCGGACCTCCTTGCCCTCCGTCGCCCCGTTGGCCAGTTCGAAGGCCGGTCCGTGGTGAGAGAACTCGCTCCACATCATGAGCGAGACGAAGCCGACCCAGATGGTGCCCATGGTGGCGAGAATCGCGTATCCCTGCTTGACCGAGCCGACCATCAGGCCGAAGGTCCGGGTGATCGAGAACGGGATCAGCAGGATCAGGAAGATCTCGAAGAGGTTGGAGAACGGGGTGGGGTTTTCGAAGGGGTGGGCGCTGTTGGCGTTGAAGTAGCCGCCGCCGTTGGTGCCGAGTTCCTTGATGGCCTCCTGGGAGGCGACCGCGCCACCGTTCCACTGCTGCGCGCCGCCCATGAACTGCCCGACCTCGTGGATGCCGGAGAAGTTCTGGATCACGCCGCACGCCACCAGCACGACCGCGCCCACGAAAGCGATCGGGACCAGGACGCGGACGACGCCGCGCACCAGGTCGGCCCAGAAGTTGCCCAGCTCACCCGTGCGGGAACGCGCGAAGCCGCGCACGAGCGCCACGGCGACGGCCATGCCGACGGCCGCGGAGACGAAGTTCTGCACGGCCAGGCCGGCGGTCTGCACGACGTGGCCCATGGCCTGCTCGCCGTAGTACGACTGCCAGTTCGTGTTGGTCACGAACGACACGGCCGTGTTGAACGCCTGGTCCGAGTCGACCGAGGCGAAGCCCAGCGAGCCGGGCAGGTGCCCCTGGAGCCGCTGGAGAGCGTAGAGGAACAGGACACCGGCCACGGAGAAGGCGAGGACGCCGCGCAGGTACGCGGGCCAGCGCATCTGCGTGTCGGGGTCGGCCCCGATGCCCTTGTAGATCCACTTCTCGACGCGCAGGTGCCTGCCGGAGGAGTACACCTCGGCCAGGTAGGTGCCGAGAGGTTTGTGCGCGAGTGCCAGGGCCGCTGTCAGAGCGAGCAGCTGGAGTACGCCGGCGAGTACGGGACCCATCTGGTGTCTCAGAACCTCTCCGGGAAGATCAGGGCGAGGACGAGATAGCCCAGCAGGGAGACGGCCACGACGAGGCCGACGATGTTCTCGGCGGTCACAGCTTCGTCACCCCCTTGGCGACAAGAGCCACGAGCACGAAACCCGCGATCGTGACGACGACGAAGGCCACATCGGCCATCGCGAACTCCTGGAGTGAGGTGCGATTGGTACGGACGAGTAGAGAAAAGCGCATCCGTGGCCGGATCCGGCCGGTCGTTGACGTCTCCCTTACGACACGGCCCACGGCTTTGACGCAACCCTGACGGTGCCTGGTCCGCCGAGGTGGAAGCCCCGCCAGGTAGGCCAGGCGATCCAGCGTCACGGCAGCGAAAGGTCAGCCGGGCCATCGGCACCCCCCGGGGTCCACTCGGCCCAGGCCGGTTCCAGCGCCTACAGGGCGGCGCGGGTGGAACGCCAGCCGCGCGGAATTGTTCCCACAGCGGCGGGGCGCATCCTGTGCGATGCCGCCGCCGACGGGACCGCCGGGCTGGATCTTGCGCTGCGGCGCCTGGGAGACCTCTCGAACGGCGGAAGCGGTTCCGTGCGGATCACGACCGGCGGAACGACCGTCCGGCACTTCATGGCAGAAGCGATCGTCTCCTTCCGCCGGTGGTACCCGAAGGTGAGCCTGGAGTTCCAGACCGAGACCGCCAGCCGCGGATGCTTCGACGCCCTCCCGCCGGCAACCTCGACGTTGCCTGGATCACTGTCGGCTCCCCCGTGCGCGGCATCGAGCAGCGCCCCGTGGTTGATCTGCCCTGGGTGCCGGCCATGCGGTCCGATGATCCGCTCGCTACCCGCACCAGGTGGACCGTCGACGGCCGTTCACTCGCCGACATCATCAACGCGCAGCCGGCGCTCAAGGACTTCCTGAACGACCAGCGCATCGGCACCCTGAAGCCCGCCTCCCCCGTACGGGTCGCCACCGGCACCAGCGATAACCTCGTGTCCCACGCCCAGGCACGCCGGCTCGCGGCCGACTGGTGCGCCAAGGGCGCCGACGTGACCTACGAGCCCGTCGCCCTGCCCGACCTGGGCAGCGCCCTCACCAACCACTTCACACCGCTGCTCACCGATCAGGGCGATGCCGTCGACTTGCTGACCGACCGGCTCAACGGCAAGCAGGCCACCTCCAACTGCGCGAGCCTGTCCCTGCGACGCTGACGTCCTCGACGGCAGCGCGAGGACACCTCACCGCAGGCGGCACTCACGCCGCAGCAGGACATTCCTGTCGTGCGGCGGTTCACCGGCCGTCGGCAAGGCGTTGGGCACTTGGGCAGTGGCAGGCGGGCGCCCGGCTCGATCCAAGCCCACGGACTGAGGACGACCAGTCCGGCCCGGCTCGCCCTCGCCTGCCGACCGCCGACCCGCATCGTCAGGCTGCGAAGACACAAGGGGATACATCAGTCGTCAACTACCGGCTGCGTTCAAGGCATTGACACGTGCATTACCCGGCATTTACGTTCCGGCCATCTGAGAGCGCTCTCAGACTCCCCAGCCTGTGAAGACTTGAGGTGTCGCAATGCCATCCCCACGCACGCGCACGCGCACACGCACCAGACCGGCAGTGATACTCCTGACGGCCTCAGCCCTCGCCGCCTTCGGCCTGGGCCCGGCCGCCACCCCGGCGGCCGCGGCCACCGTGCCCGTGGGCTCGGGCAGTTACTCGGACTCCCGCCCGGCGGGAACGTCGGGCCCCACCACCAACACGGGAACTCCCGTCACGCCCAAGGTGACCGCCGCCGCACGGAACCGGCCCGTGCCCACCAACGACTGGTGGTCCTCCCTCGCCTTCCAGCGCTACGGCGACAACCCGTGGTCGACCCCCATGTACGGGCACCCCCTCACCTACCAGGCCACGGCCGCCGGGCTCGACGTCGGCTACCCGACCTCCCCCTCGATCGTCGGAGACGGCCGCCAGTACGAGTACGCCCACAAGCGCGACCTCACCATCGGACTGAGCGGCCTCAACTCCCCGGACACCAAGGCCGACAACTGGTCCGACTGGACGGTCACCCCCCTGTGGTCCGACGGCGCCCGCACCCTGCGCACCACCATCGGTCACGGCTCCCCGTTCGTATACGCCCAGGGCACCGGTGGCAACGCCCAGATCACCACCGCCGGTGCGCCCAGCGTCTTCGCCGACCAGGGCAACGTCCTCGGCATCACCGTCGCCGGACACCACTACGCCCTCTTCGCCCCGACGGGCAGCGACTGGAACGTCTCCGGCTCCACCGTCACCACGGGCCTGGGTTCCAAGGACTACTTCTCCGTCGCCGTGCTGCCGTCCACCGACGCGCTGGCGACCTTCAAGAAGTACGCCTTCAGTTTCGTCACCGACTCCAAAGTCGCCTGGAGCTACACCGGTGGCACCGTCAGGGCCACCTACACGCTCACCACGGAGGCGAAGGAGGGCACCGAACGGGGCACGCTCCAGGCGCTCTACCGCCACCAGTGGCTGAACACCACCGACGCACTGACCCCCTACACCTACGTCTCCCCGCGCGGCACCATGAAGGTCCGCGAGTCGGCCTCGTTCACCACGAGCCAGAAGGCAGCCGCGGTGCTGCCCGCGCTGCCCAAGTCCAGCGGTGTGGACGCGGCCCGGCTGCGGGGCTACCTCAACGAAGTCGTGAACGCCTCCGACCCCTTCTCCGGCGCCACCGACACCTACTGGACCGGCAAGGCACTCGGCCGCCTCGCCCAACTCGTTCCGGTGGCCGAGCAGATCGGCGAGACCGGCACCCGCGACCGGCTGCTCGGCCTCATCAAGGGCAAGCTCCAGGAGTGGTTCACAGCGGGCGGCGCGAACGAGTTCAGCTACGACAAGGACTGGAAGACCCTCACGGGCTATCCCGCCTCCTACGGCAGCGACACCGAACTCAACGACCACCACTTCCACTACAGCTACTACGTCTACGCGGCCGCGATCGTCGCGCAGTACGACCAGGGCTGGGCCGCCGACTCCGCGTGGGGCGGCATGGTCAAGACCCTCGTGCGGGACACCGCCAACCCCAGTCGCACCGACACCGCGTTCCCCTTCCTGCGCGGCTTCGACGTCTACGCGGGCCACAGCTGGGCCTCCGGCCACCAGGGCTTCGCCGCCGGCAACAACCAGGAGTCCTCCTCGGAGTCCACCAACCTCAGCGCGGCCCTCGTCCTGTGGGGCTCCGCCACCGGGGACACCTCGCTGCGCGACCTCGGCGCCTACCTGCTGACCACCGAGTCGGAGTCGATCGCGCAGTACTGGTTCGACGCCGACGAACAGGTCTTCCCGTCCTCCTTCGGCCACGACACGGCCGGCATGGTGTGGGGAAGCGGCGCGGCGTACTCCACCTGGTGGACCGCCAACCCGGAAGAGATCCACGGCATCAACGTCCTGCCCGTCACGGGTGGTTCCCTCCACCTCGGCGGCGAGAAGGCCGCCATCCGGCGCAACATCGCCGAGATGGAACGGGAGAACGGCGGCCCGGCCGTCGAATGGCGCGACATCCTCTGGGAGTTCCAGTCCCTGGCCGACCCTGCCGCGGCCAAGTCGAAGTGGGACGCGGGCCACGCCGGATACACCCCCGAGCAGGGGGAATCCAAGGCCCACACCTACCACTGGATCAACACTCTGGACGCGGTCGGCGCTCCGGACGCCACGGTGACCGGTGACCTGCCCACCTCGGCCGTCTTCACCAAGGGGACGACCCGCACGTACGTCGCCCACAACCACGGCTCATCGGCGCGCACGGTGACCTTCTCGGACGGCAAGACCCTTTCGGTGCCGGCCCGTTCCACCGCGAGCGGCACGGGGTCGGGCTCCTCGGACCCCGATCCGGAGCCGCCGACGGGAAACACCTTCCAGTTGCGCAGCGGTGGCGTCCTGACCACGGCGACCGGCGGGACCCCGGGCAGCGACACGATCGCGTCCGGGGGCGGCACCAACCACGACGGCATGCCGTACCAGCCTCTCGTCTACGAGGTCCGCGGAGTCAACGGGACGCTCACTGCGGGTGCGGGAACGACGTTCCGGCTCCAGGTGGACGCCGGCACCACGGTCGGCCTCGGCCAGCAGGCACGCGTCAGCTACGACCTCACGGGTGACGGCACCTTCGACCGAACCGAGACCTACAACTACTTCGCCACCGACCCGGTCGCCGGGTGGGAGGAGTACACGCAGGCCCGCGGCCTCAAGGCATCCACGGGCACCCTCGGCGATCTCAAGGGTGGCACCGTCCGTCTGGAGGTCTGGAGCGCCATCGGCAACGGCACCTCGAAGCTCCAGACCGGCACGGACAAGGCCGTGGTGGTGATCCCCTACAACTGAACCGGCGCAGGATGGTCGTGCGGTGGGCGGCGTCACCACGCGTTGCCCACCGCACCACCGTTCCCGGCCGGGGCCGGCCGCGTCCACACACAAGGTCGGAGCTCATTTCGGGAGGTCTGCGCCCGGGGGAACAAGGAGCTGATCCCGAACGTCTCCCCGCCGACCATGTGCACGACCATCAGCCCAGGTCCAACGCGTTGGGCAGGCCCCAGCGGTGGCGGGTCCGGTCGTGGCGCTTGAGCACCTCGAACTCCGGCGCCCGGTACAGCGGTGTGATCGTGCAGCGCGGCGCGCCCGAACCCACGTTGTCCAGCAGCGCGTTGACCGCCGCTCGTGCGGAGGCGTTGGCGCCTTCCATGGTCGCCAGATCGATGTCGACGCAGACGTAGTCACCCGCGAGGAAGAAGTTCGGGATCTCCGTCCGCGCGGTCGGGCGGTTGTGGAAGGTGCCCACGGGGTGGATCAGCAGCTCGTCCTCGTTGACCGGATTCGGGGTGCCGATGCCGTCGACGCCGGGATCGAGGAACCACGAGTGCAGCGTGCTGTCCCTCAGCACCACCTTTCCCGTGTCGTTCAGCGCCGCCTTCAGCTGCGCCCACACCTCCTTGGCGACCTCCGTTCGGGTGCACTGCTTGGCCGTCCTGCCGTACAGGATCCCGGGTTTGTCCCATTCGGAGATGTCGACGGAGAGGCAGTCGACAGCGGCGCCGTCGCCGTAGTCGGCGGGGAAGTCCCGTTCCGGCCAGTGCCCGGCCTGCTGGATGGCCGTCAGCGCCCAGGGAGAGTCGACGCAGTTGAGGTGCCCGTCGAGCAGGGGTGCGGACTCGGTGAGGTAGAACTGGATGCCGGTCATCCAGTCCGTTTCCAGCTTGTCGCAGCGCGCGAGCTGGGGATCGGCGGCGCGCAGGGCCGCGCCCCAGGTGCGGCGGGCGTGCTCCACGGGCATCGCGCAGACGTAGTGGTCTGCGGTCACGGTCCGCGTGTGGCCGGCCGGGTCCGTGATCAGCGCTCCGCTGACCCTGCCCCCGTCGTAGAGCACCTCCCGGACGGTCGTGCCGATCTCGAACTCGACACCGAGCGATGTCAGATGGGCAACCCACGGGTCGATCCACGCCTCGTTGGTGGGGGCGTTGAGGATGCGGTCGAGCGGGCCGTCCGCGCCGCGGCCCAGCCCGTTGAAGACGAATGCCTCCAGCAGACTGGCGACCGTGCGCGTGCTGGCCTCCTCCGCCTTGGTGGCGACGATGTTGCGAGTGACGCCGACGGCCAGGATGCGCTGGTAGTCACGGCTCATCCGCTCGGCCCTGATGTAGTCCCACCAGGGTGTGTTCTCCCAGACCTCGTTGCGCCTCTCGTCGCAGCTGGTGAGGAAGACCAGGACGCGGCTGACGAAGTACGCCGCCTCGTGCGGGGGTATCCCGCGCGCGGTCTCCATGACGGCGGTCAGCGCGCGGCGGACGTCGTCGAGCGTGAGGTCGGGCGGCTGGTGACCGGGCCAGGGCAGAGGAAGGCGCACATCCTCGCGGCCGGTGCGGGCGAAGGACATCTCGGATGGGGCAACGAGGTTGTCCCAGACACCGTTGGGGTTGCCCGGGAACGGGATGCGTCGCATCGTGTCGGGCAGGTTGTGGTAGATGCCGGGGATGAAGCGGAAGCCGTGCTCGGCGGGTAACTCCCGCCGCCCGCCGCGCGCGCTGCCCGGCACGCCCATGCTGCGTGCCTTGCCGCCGAGCGCCCGGCGCTCGTAGACGGTGACGCGGAAGCCGCGCTCGGCGAGTTCGTGCGCGGCGGTCAGCCCGGCCACTCCGCCGCCGAGCACGGCGACCGAGGCCGGGACGCGCGCCCGGGGGGCCTGTGCCGCGGCCTGTGCGGCAGAGGTGGTGCCGAGCACGGTGGTCCCGCCGACCGCGGCGGTCCCGGTCATGAACGTGCGTCGTGAGGTACCCGAAGAACCGACCATCCGCTCCCCCTCTTACCGCAGGTAACAAGCGTGTCGCCGCAGGAGCATACGGAGAACCCGGGTGACCCGGAAGTCACGCGCGGACCCCTTCCGTGGATGGCCGGAAATGGAGCCGATCGCCCCTCGCAGGGGTCCGGGACTGCCTGCCCTGCTCACCATGCGGGCGTGCCTTCCCCACCCGGGTGCCGGTTCTTCTCCCCGGACCTCACGCACCACCTCGACGCAGACGGACGACTGAGGCCTTTCACCTGACCATCGGTGTGCATGCTGACGCGCCTGCCGGGGGCAGGCGCCGTCGGGAACCGTCCCTTCGACCACGGCGAGTCCGCCTGAAGGCGCCGGTTCTCCGGGCCTCCACCCCCGTCACCCTTAAGTGTGTGTTCACCACGGCCACTCGCTGTGAGGGCGGTGGGCGGATGGGGCCGTGGTCCGGGCGCTGATGAACGCGGGGGGCGGCCGGGAGACGCTCTCGGCCGCGGCGGCGCCGTACGGGGCGGCGGGCCTTGGACGTGGATAGCGATGGCGCCGAATGCGCGCAGGTTTCGAGCGCATCCGTTCAGCCGGGTATGACGGAAGGGGTTCGAGGGCGCCGTCGGCGGGACGGTGTGGTGACGGGAGCGAGGACGTATGAGTGAGGTTCCCGGGTCGGGACGGCCCCGTGAGGCGGCCGGTTCGCCGCTGGCTGGGCGGGTCGCGGTCGTGACGGGTGCCGCCCGTGGTGTGGGTGCGGCTCTCGCTCGGCGCCTGTCGGACGCCGGGATGCTGGTCGCGCTGATAGGGCGCGAGGAGGCCACGCTCCGCCAGGCCGCCGCGTCTCTGCCGGGCCGGAGCCTGTGCGTCGAGACCGACGTCACCGACCGGGACGCGCTCGATCGTGCCGCCCGCGAGATCAGTGGGGCGCTGGGACGGGCGAGCGTGGTCGTGGCCAATGCCGGGATCGCCACCGGCGGGCCCTTCGTCCACACGCCGGCCGACCTGTGGCAGCGGGTCATCGACGTCAATCTCACCGGCTCCGCCAACACCGTCCGGGCCTTCCTGCCTCACCTCATGGACACCCGGGGCTACTTCCTCCAGATCGCCTCCACCGCGGCCTTCGGCTCGTCCCCGATGATGAGCGCCTACTGCGCTTCCAAGGCCGGAGCGGAGTCGTTCGCCCTGGCCCTGCGCGGCGAGGTGGAACCGGACGGGGTCGGCGTCGGCATCGCCTACCTGCACTGGACCGGAACCGACATGATCACCGGCATCGACGACCACCCCGTCCTCAGGGCCCTGCGCCGTAACCAGCCCCGCTTCGCCCGGAAGGTCCACAGCGCCGAAGAGGTCTCCGCATGGCTGACCTCCGGCATCACGCGCCGTGCTCGCCACATCTACGCGCCCCCGTGGTTGCGCTGGTGCCAGCCGCTGCGGCCTGCCTTCCCCGCCCTCGTCTCCCGCCTCGCCCGCCAGGAACTACGCCGGCAGCCGCCGAGCCGGCTCGCGGCGGACACCGGGGTCCTGGGCCCGGGCGGCAGGGCCGACTTCGACGCCTACCAGGCGGCCACACGCCCCCGTCCGCCCGAGCAGCGGCCCTGACCAACCGGCGAGCGGCAAGGACCGGCTGCCACGCCAGGAGTCGGTCGCCGTGTTCGTAGCGGTCTGTGGGGCGCGGGCGGAAGAGGCGCGGGCGTGGCTGGACGCACGGGCGACCGTCGCGTGCGGAGGGTCCGCCGAAAGCTCGCGCTCCCCACAGAACCGGTAATCCCGGCAGCGTTGTCGGGCGTTCGTCAGGGCTTTGGCACTCGGCAAGGCGCTCCGGTGTATTGACGCCTGTTCGCGGGGCGGGGACCATCCGAGAGCGCTTTCTGACGTGAGCATGATTAGGAGGCCCGGATGTCCCCCTCCCACCGGTGGCTGGCGGCCCTCGTGCCGTTCAGCCTTGTCGCAGCGCTCGTCGTCGGGGAGGTCGCGGCTCCCGCTGGACGCGCGCACGCGGCCGCGACGGGCACGGACGACACGTCCTCCGTTCGCGGCCGTACCACCCTCGGCGGCGCCGACCCGAGCGTCATCAAGGTCGGCGACCTGTACGTGGCCGCCCAGTCCGTGGACGGCGGCATAGCGGTGCGCGCGGCGACGACACTGGAGGGCATCGCCGCCGCTCCCAGGCGCCAGGTCTGGAACGACACCGGCGGACTCGGCGAGGTCTGGGCTCCGGAGATCGTGCACCACGACGGCCAGTACCGCATCTACTTCGCCGCCGGAACGGGCGCCGCCCACCGGATGTACCACATCAGCTCCTCCCGCCCGGACACCGGCTACTCCCCCGCCACCAAGGTCGCCCTGCCCGACGACAAGTGGGCGATCGACGGGGTGCCGTTCACCTTCGGCGGTCAGCGCTGGTTCGTCTGGTCCGGCTGGGCCGGGGACACCAACGTCGAACAGAACCTGTACATCGCCCGGATGAGCAGCCCGACCGCGGCCACGGGCAGCCGCCACATCATCTCCCAGCCGCGCGAGCCCTGGGAGCGCGTGGTCGGCAACCCCTACATCAACGAGGCACCGCAGCCGGTCGTCGACCCGGACGGCCGCCTGCACATCGCCTACTCCGCCAACGGGAGCTGGAGCAGCGACTACTGCATCGCCGACCTCCGGCTGAGGGCCGGTGGCGACCCCACGTACGTGTGGGACTGGTACAAGAGCAACGGCTGCCTGTTCGGATCCCACGCCTCCACGATGATGGAGGGGTGGCACCCCACCCTGTACGTCGACGGCCCCGGGCACCACACCTTCGTCCTGCCGCGCGGCGACGTCGCCGCCGGCCCGCCCGCGGGCCCTCGCTTCCCGACCATGTTCCACGCGGTCCAGAAGGGAACGCCGTACTCGTGGGCCAACCGCTACTGGTACACCGGCACGGCCGTCTGGTGGGGCAGCACGACCTACCGGCGGGCCAACGTGCCCGGATCCCCCACCGACGTGGGCTTCGGCCTGAAGTTCTTCGAGTGAGCGCGCAGCCGGCCCCGGCGCTGTTTGCCGGACCGGCAAGAGAACTGGGCAGAGCCGGGCGGAGTGGACGACGGTGGGTCCGTGACCGACGACATCGCAGCAGAACCCCCCGCCTCCCACCTGCCCTCGCCCGCCGACGGATACGCCGGTGACCCCGCCGTACGGACGGAGTGGGACGACCGTTACTCCGACCGGCAGCAGCTGTGGAGCGGCCGGCCCAACGGCGCGCTCGTGGCCGAGGCCGCCGGGCTCACACCCGGGCGCGTACTCGACGTCGGCTGCGGTGAGGGCGCGGACGCCATCTGGCTCGCCCGCGCCGGCTGGGACGTGACCGCGCTGGACGTCTCGGGCGTGGCCCTGGAGCGTGCGGCCGGGCACGCACGGGACGCCGGCGTCACGATCCGCTGGGTCCACGCCACACTGACCGGGGCGCTGCTCCCGCCGCGCTCCTTCGACCTGGTGTCCGCGCAGTACCCGGCCCTGCTGCGCACTCCCGACGCCGAGGCCGAGCAGGCGCTGCTCGCCGCCGTCGCGCCCGGTGGCGTGCTGCTGTTCGTGCACCACGCGGGCGTGGACACCCGGCAGGCCCAGGAGGGCGGATTCGACCCGGCCGACTACGTGTGGCCCTCCTCGGTCGTCGACCTGCTCGACGACGACTGGGAGGTGGAAGTGGACGAGCAGCGGCCCCGGGTGATCCCCGAGGGCGGCGCCGGCGCACACCACACCGACGACCTGGTGCTTCGGGTGCGCAGGCTGCGCTGAGACCCGCGCCAGGCGATCGTCGACCTCCTGGTGGATCACCGAAGTGGCGGGCGGGCAATCCGGCGGCGACGCTGGTAGTGAGCGCTGACCTCCTACGGCCCCGGCCGCGACGCCGTCCGGCCGCCCCTCCGGGAGGCTCGGGCTCAGCGGCCGGCCCGGCCGCCGCGGGAAGACACCGTCGCCCTCCCCTCGGCGGCATCGTCGAAGACACGGACACACCCGGGGAGACTCGAAGGACTCGATGAGGGAACCGGAAGAGCAGCCCTGACGCACGAGGGGAGGCCCGGGTGCCCCGACGCCCGGCTCCCTCACCGGAGGAGAGACCGCGATGGCGCACGCAGACGACGCCCAGCAGGCCGTGCCGAACACGCCGGGGACGCGCACCGACGGTGACGGCGTCACGCGCCGCCGTCCGCTGCGCGAGCGGCACGTCGAGGAGACGATCGAGGTCGGGGTGCCGGTGCGCACAGCGTACAACCAGTGGACGCAGTTCAAGACCTTCCCGCGCTTCTCGGCCGTGGTCCGCGACGTCGAGCAGGTCAGGCCCACCGTGACCGCCTGGAGCATCGGCTACGGGCCCCTGCGCCACCGCTTCGCCGTCGAGATCGTGGAGCAGGACCCCGATGCCTACCTGGCCTGGCGCGGCCTGGAACAGCACCCCTCCCACCAGGGCGAGGTCGAGTTCAGGCCGACCGACTCCGGCGGCACCGCGATCACCGTCCGGATGCTCCTGGAGCCGCGGGGAGCCGCGCGGGTCCTCACCCGCTCGTCGACGGTCACCCGGCTCACGGCCCGGCTCGTGCGTGGCGAACTGCTGAACTTCAAGCACTTCATCGAGGGTCTGGGCCAGGAGGGCGGGGCCTGGCGCGGCACCATCCGCAACGGACGCGTGCAGCACGACCACCGGGAACCGCCCAGGAGCCGTGTGGCCCGGTGGCCCGTCGGCTGACCCGCGTACCCCGGACACGGCAAGAGAAAGGCGAAGCGATGCAGAACCCGCCCGGCGAGGAACCGGATACCTCCCTCTCCGTGACACCGCCGAAGAAGTGGGCGGCCGGAGTCCCCGCGGTCGTGCACGCCCTGGAGTACTCCCTGGAGCAGACCTCCCCGCGCAGGACCGGGGTGGACCTGCTGGCCATGAATCAGGTGGGCGGGGTCGACTGCCCCGGCTGCGCGTGGGCGGACCCGGCCCCGGGCCGACGCCATCGCAACGAGTACTGCGAGAACGGCGCCAAGCACATCAACGACGAGGCCACCACGCGCCGGATCACCGCCGACTTCTTCCGTGAGCACGGCGTTTCCGATCTCGCCGCCCGTTCCGACCTGTGGCTCAACCAGCAGGGGCGGCTCACCGAGCCGATGATCAAGCGGCCCGGCTCCGACCACTACGAGCCCATCAGCTGGCACGACGCGCTGGGCGTGCTGGCGCAGGAACTCAAGGCCCTGGACTCCCCCGACGAGGCCGTCTTCTACACCTCCGGCCGCGCCAGCAACGAGGCCGCCTTCGTCCTGCAGCTCTTCGCCCGCGCCTTCGGCACCAACAACCTGCCCGACTGCAGCAACATGTGCCACGAGTCCAGCGGCTTCGCCCTGAGCGAGACGCTGGGCACCGGCAAGGGCACGGTCAGTCTCGACGACCTCCACCACGCCGACCTGATCTTCCTGGTCGGGCAGAACCCGGGCAGCAACCACCCGCGACAGCTCTCCGCACTGGAGGAGGCCAAGCGCAACGGTGGCCGGATCGTGGCGGTCAACCCGTTGCCGGAGGCGGGGCTGCGGCGCTTCAAGAACCCGCAGAAGCCGAGCGGGATTCTCGGGCGCGGCACCCAGCTCGCGGACCGTTTCCTGCACATCAAGCCCGGCGGTGACCTCGCCCTCTTCCAGGCCCTCAACCGTCTGCTGCTGGAGGCCGAGGACGCCCGGCCCGGCACTGTCCTGGACCACGACTTCATCGACGCCCACACCACCGGTTTCGAGGAGTTCGCCCGGCACGCCCGCGGCGTCGGCTGGGACGACGTGCGCGCGGCGACGGGACTGACCCGTGAAGAGATCGAGAAGGTCCGTGACGAGGTGCTGAGGAGTGATCGCGTCATCGTCTGCTGGGCGATGGGCATCACGCAGCACAAGCACGGCGTGCCCACCGTCCGCGAGATCGTCAACTTCCTGATGCTGCGCGGCAACCTGGGACGCGCCGGCACCGGCGCCTGCCCGGTGCGCGGCCACAGCAACGTCCAGGGCGACCGCACCATGGGCATCTGGGAGCAGATGCCGGACGCCTTCCTGGACGCCCTCCGGCGGGAGTTCGGCTTCGACCCGCCGCGCCCGCACGGCCTGGACTCGGTGAACTCGATCAAGGCGATGCTGGAGGGCCGCGTCAAGGTCTTCCTCGGCCTGGCCGGAAACTTCGTACGCGCCGCTCCCGACAGCGAGGTCACCGAGAAGGCGATGCGTTCGTGCCGGCTGACCGCCCACATCTCCACCAAGCTCAACCGCTCACACACCGTCTGCGGCGACACGGCGCTGATCCTGCCGACCCTGGGGCGCACCGAGCGTGACGTCCAGGCCGACGGTGAGCAGTTCGTCACCGTCGAGAACTCCATGAGTGAAGTGCACACCTCCCAGGGCCGCCTCGAACCGGCCTCCCCGCTGCTGCTCAGCGAGGTCGCCATCCTGTGCCGGCTCGCTCGCCGCACCCTGGACGGCAAGGCGGACATCCCCTGGGACGACTTCGAAGGCGACTACGGCACCATTCGCGACCGCATCTCACGCGTCGTGCCGGGCTTTCACGACTACAACGCACGGGTGACCCGCCCCGGGGGCTTCCAGCTGCCCAACCCGGTCAACGAGGGCGTCTTCAACAACGAGGCGGGAAAGGCGCTGTTCACCTGCAACGAGCTCGTGGTCCCCCGGGCACCCGGGGGTCACCTGCTGCTGCAGACGCTGCGCTCACACGACCAGTGGAACACCGTCCCCTACAGCGACAACGACCGTTACCGCGGCATCCACGGCAGCCGCCACGTCGTGCTCGTCAACCCGGCCGACCTGACCGAACTGGGCCTGGCCGAGGGTGAGCGCGTCGACCTGGTGAGCGTCTGGACTGACGGCTCCGAGCGCCGGGCGGAGAACTTCCAGGTCGTGCCCTACCCGACCGCCAAGGGCTCGGCCGCCGCCTACTACCCCGAGACGAATGTCCTGGTGCCACTGGACAGCGTCGCCGACATCAGCAACCAACCCACATCGAAGGGCATCGTCGTCCGCCTCGAACCCACCCACGACCGGAAACAGCCCACACCCGCCTGACCGACGGCACGATCCCGGCGGGGCCCGCCCTGAGAGGAAATACGTCGACAACGGCCCTCGGTACTGGGCAGAGTAGCCGCCCATGACGAGCAGTGAACTCTGGACCCGCGCGACCGCTGACCGCTATGACGCCGAGGAGACCGAAATGGCCTCGGCTGCCGTGCTCGGACCGACTCTCGACTTCCTCGCCGAGCTCGCCGGGGGCGGCCGGGCCCTGGAGTTCGCCATCGGAACCGGACGAGTGGGCGTCCCGCTCCGGGAACGCGGCGTGCCCGTAGTGGGCATCGAACTGTCGGAGCACATGGCAGCGGTACTGCGGCGCAAGATCGACGAGAGCGAGCTTCCGGTAGCCATCGGGGACATGGCCACCACCGTGGTCCCCGGCGAGTTCACCCTGGTCTACCTCGTCTACAACACCATCACGAACCTGCTCACCCAGGACGAGCAGGTCGAGTGCTTCCGTAACGCCGCGCGTCATCTGGGGCGCGGTGGCCGATTCGTCATCGAGCTGGGCGTGCCACCGCTGCGGTTCCTGCCGCCCGGCCAGACCGCGGTGCCGTTCGACGTCTCCGAGCAGCACCTCGGCTTCGACACCTTTGACCTGGTGGAGCAGATTCTCGTCTCCCACCACTTCACCCGCGACAGCGACGACGGCCGCTACCGTCGCGGAGCCTCCCGGCACCGGTACGCCTGGCCGGCGGAGCTCGACCTGATGGCACGGATCGCTGGACTCGAACTGGAACGTCGCGTCGGGGACTGGGACGGGACGCCGTTCACCCAGGACTCCCAGAAGCACATCTCCGTGTGGCGCAAGCGGATCTGAGCCTGGCCACCGGTTCTGTCCGCGCACGCCATGGGCGTTCGCGTTGCGAAGCTTCGACAGGTGGGCTCGGCGGGCGAGGCAGCCGGGAGACGCTGAACGCATGCTGTGAAAACGGAGCTGGTGCTGGAAGTCGGAGTAGACGTCGCCCGAGATGCCTCCGGACGGTGGCGCCACCCCGCACGCCGGCACCGCGCCCGCCCTGCCCCCTCCCGCGCCAAGGTGCCCGGGCTGACGTCGCCGCACTGACGGCAACCCGACCCGGCGACGGCGACGCTGCGCAGTGTGCTTGACAGGCGCACTACGCCGTTCGGCCCCATCCTGAGAAGCAGCACCATCGGCTCCACGGGCCGACCGGTGGGGCACACCTTTCAGACGGGCTCTGCGGTGGGCCGGGCAAGGTCGTCCGGCATTTCGAGGCACGCCGGTGGTGCGCTGACGGCGGAGACGGTCTCAGTCCAGCGTGGCCGGTACTGGTCCTTGTAGGCGTGCTGGCCCGGGACGGTGCGGCCCAGGTCGAGGTACTCGTATCCGGCCGTGGTCAGATCCTGTGCGAGGTGGCGCAGGAGGGCGTGGCCGGGAGCGAGGTCTTTGTAGAGAGGGTCCATGGCAGGGACCACGGAGTAGGCCCGGCGGTGTCGCGTCAGGCAGAGCTGGGCGGCGACGATCTCGTCGTCCACGGCCAGAGTGGCGATGAACGCCATGTCGGCGCCGCAACGTTCAAGCACGGCCGGCCAATAGGGTGCGCCGGGGGCATGGGGCGAGCCGGCAGGCGGCGCGTGGCCGGCCCAGCGACGTGCGTGCAGGCGGGCCAGGACCGCGTAGGCGGGGAGCAGTTCGTCGCTGTCGCGGGTGCGCCGGTAGGTCACCTTGTGGCGTTGGGCGAGTTGGTCCCAGGCGCGTTGGCGTCGCTTGTGATCACGTCGGGTCGAGCGGGACATCTCCTCATAGGCGAGGGGTAAGGGGATCTCGGCGGAGTCGGTGACGCTGGTGTGCCAGCGCCCCGCTGCGGCGGGGCCGGTGGAGCTGAGGTGTCGGGCGAGGGCACTGTCCGCGGGCAGGCCCGCCATGTCGACGTGCTGGCCGTCAGACGCCAGCCCTTCGAGGTAACGGGCGAGAGCCTTTGCCACCTGCGGGTCCTCGGCTGCCGGGCCCACGGCGCGGACGTACTCCCCCATCGGCGCCGACAGGGCGAGCGTCCGCGGTCGGGCGCCCGCATGGTCGCGGACCAGCGGCACAGCGGCCAGGACCTGCCGGGCAGGTCCCTCGCACAGGGCAACGACCAGGCGCGAGGAGGGCGGGAGCTGGTGCGCCCACCCGGTGAGCCACGACGGTGACTGGTAGGGGGTCGCCTGTGAGTCCCGCCGGTACAGATCCGCCCACGCCGACGCCATGAAAGCGCCGGCAGCGGTCCCCTCCAGCACACGCACCATGAGATTCAAGATCGCCTGCTTCGTCTCCGGGCGCTCTGCACGCCTGTAGCCCCATGATCACGTCACTAGAACGGCGAATCGCCGCAGCAAACCTGAATTCACCCGAACGGAAACATCCCGGACCACCGCCTACGAGTGGGTCGACCCTCGCGAATGGCAGCCCGGGGCGGAGTGGATGCTGCTGGGATCGAATGGTCCGGGGCTGGAGTACGCGCCCATCGAGCCCTGTTCGGCAAGGCGGGCCGCAACGTCATCGACTTCGAACGGAGTGAGTCCCAGTTCCGGCATCTGATGCCCGGTTTCCGCTCGGCGTCCGGCTGGCGGGTGGTGTCGTTCCACGGGAACTGGTCGATCGCGACCTTGCAGTTCGTGACACCGCTGGACTCGCACTGGGCGCCGAGTTCACGGGTGCTGGTGGTTACCCTGCCGGGCGCGTGCGCGGCGCTGTCACGTTGACTATGGCGTGGGTGGCTTTACCACCGTTCCCCGCTCGGCTTGCGCGAGGTCGAGGAGCTGATGCCCGAGCGCGGTGTCGTCGTCTCCTACGAGACGGTCCGCCGCTGGTGTGTGCATTTCGGTCCCGCCTACCTCACGAGCTGCGTCGCCGGCTGCCCCGCCCCGGGGGCAAGGGGCATCTGGAGAAGGTCTTCATCCATATCAACGGTGAGCAGAAGTACCTGTGGCGGGCCGTCGACCAGGACGGGATGGTGCTCGACATCCTCGTGCGGAACCGGAGGGGGTTCCGGACCTACCTGTCGGCGCCGTCACCATCCTTCGCTGAGAATCACTCGACTTTCCCTGTGATGCGTCCAGCGAGAGAGGAGGCAGGCGCAGGTTCCTGGGAATGCGCGCTGCTGCGAAACGGAGCAACACAGCGCGGGATCGCCGGTTGGCCCAACCGGCGATCCCGCGCATCATCGATGGTCCACCGCCACGATCTGCCCGTACTTCGGAAGGCACGACCTGACTTTAGAAGAAGTGCTTGCGTCCACCGACCGCGCGACCGGTCGCACCCAGGATCCACAGGATGGCGCCAACCAGGATGAGGATGCCACCGATCGTCGTCAGGAGACCCATGCCGACAAGCAGGCCGATAATGAGCAGAATAAGCCCGAGAATAATCATCTTAAAACCCCATCGTCGATTCCGGCTCTAGATCCCGATCAGCTCCGAAGGCCAAAACCTCGGTGCGATAGTCCTTGTGCCCGGCGACCCGGGGTTCACGCACTCCTTCGAGACTTCGTTCAGTAGGCCATCTCCTCGACCGTCCTCCGCTCCGGAAGCCCCCTACACCCTGGACGGCTTGGACGTTGGTGATGGAGACACTGGGCAGCGGCGCCTTCGGGCAGGTCAGGCGGGGCGTAGCCCTGCCCTGCCTCCCCGCGAGGTTCCGTCGTTTCAGGGACCCGCGAGAGATCCCGCCTGGACGGACCTCGGTCAGGTCTCGCTCTGTGTAACGCTGTGCGGTCTTGGGGGGAGGGGACGGTCAGTGCCCGATGCCGATCCGGCCTGGCGCCAGCATGTCTGCCTGGATTATGCCCCCAGGTCCTCCGTCACGGGCAGGCACTCGACGAGCAGGTCGACGACGTCGCGCCAGGCTCGCTGCGCGTGCTGTGGGTGGTAGCCGACACCGGGAACCGTGGGGTGGTCGACCGGCGGGTGGTGGAAGGCGTGCAAGGCGCCGCCATAGATCGTGAGGCGCCAGTCGACGCCCGCGGCCTGCATCTCGGCGGTGAACGCGTCTCGTTGCGCGGGCGGCATGATCGGGTCTTCGGAACCCACCCCGGCCCACACCGGGCAGCGGATGCGCGCTGCCTCGCCCGGTCGTCCCGTAATCGTTGCGTTGACCGTCCCGATCGCGCGCAGGTTGACGCCGGCTCGCCCGAGTTCCAGCGCGATGGCGCCCCCGGTGCCGTAGCCGATGGCGGCGATCCGGTCGGGGTCGGTCCGCGGTTCGGCGCGCAACACGTCGAGCGCCGCGTGGCCGATAGCCCGCATCCGGTCAGGATCAGCGAGCAGTGGTGTGCAACGGGCCAGCATCTCCCCTGGGTCACCCAGATAGCGCCCGCCGTGAAGGTCGAAGGCCAGCGCTACATATCCCAGCTCGGCGAGAGCATCGGCCCGGCGGTGCTCGACGTGGCTGGGCCCCATGCCCTCTGGTCCGAGCAGCACCGCGGGCCGGCGGCTGACACCGGCCGGGAGCGCGAGGTGCCCGATCATCGTCAAACCGTCGGCCGGATACTCGACCGTACGCGTCGTAATCGTCGTCATGAGGCTGGACTGTAGTGATCGTCGAGCCCGGTCCGGCCGTTCTTCTGCCGCTGGCAGAACAGCGCGGGTGTTCCTCCGAAATACGGCGAGGGCTCACAGGAACCGTCACGAACCTCGTCCCCACGGCAGCGCTGTCGGGATCATCCCGTTGCGCCTTTGGGTGAGATGCCCGGCCGTCTGCGGGACGGCGCCGGAGACACAAACAGGAAGAAACCCCGTCACTGCCAGTGGCAGTGACGGGGTTTCTCGTATGGAGCGCCGGGCAGGCCTTGCACCTGCATCTCCCCGCAGGAAGCGGGGCATCTTTCCTTAGACGACCAACGCACAGTCAGCAGCCGCCGGAACGGACCGCTCACCTTCAAGATCCACTCTAGCGCAGGCATGCCCGCACCGCACACCGAGGACGCCCTCGCACCGCCCCCTCCCCCTCTGGGCGCCGGCAGTGCTCCCGGCCGACGCCCGCCCCCCCCACGGCCCGGTTGGCAGGTGTCGCCTGACCGGCCGCGGCCGGGCGCCTGGCCACCAAGGCTGTGGACGGCCCCGCCGTGCCCGCCGGGTGGGCGGCGGAGCCGAAGTGGGACGGCTACCGCGCGCAGCTCGCCGCACACGGCGGTGGGCGGGTGCTGCGAGTCCGGTGTTCGGCGGCAGTCGTGCGAAGGCGGCGGCCCGAATCTCAGGGAACGAACCCGTCATATCCGTGCCCTGCCGGGAGCGAAGGGCGCGGACGAGGCCGCGGGCCAGTTGGGCGGCGCACCACGTCACCTTCGACCTGCTCCACCAAGGCGACACCGACCTGACGGGCTAGCCATACCGGCGACGGCGCGCAGCATCATGGAGGTGGCTGTCGACGTCGCCCGCGATACGGCCGGGCGATGGCGACACCCCGCCCGGACACACCGCATCCGCACGGACTGCGACAGGGGCGGCCCGCAGTCGAGTCCACGGCCACGCTACGGCTCCGCCCACTTGAGTTACCGCCGGAGCAGTGCGCGCAGTACCTTGCGGTGGTCTGCGGAGCCTGCCGTGACCGGCCGGGACACCGACCGTCTCGAAGCGGCGGTCAAGGAGCTGGGCCCTGCGGCCACCGGCATACGCTCCGACGTCTCGGTCCCGGCCGACCTGGACGCGCTCTACGCGCGAGTCAGTGACGAGGCCGGACGACCCGACGCTCGCCGTCAGCAGGAAGCTGTACGTTCAGCACCAACGCACTCG
The DNA here is from genome assembly GCF_040303825.1 of Streptomyces sp. NPDC094143. Classification (NCBI taxonomy): domain Bacteria; kingdom Bacillati; phylum Actinomycetota; class Actinomycetes; order Kitasatosporales; family Streptomycetaceae; genus Streptomyces; species Streptomyces sp. NPDC094143. Next base: position 175,741 of record NZ_JBEOTZ010000013.1, on the reverse strand, counting down.
GACCCGGTGGCCTGCTGTGACCATGGTCCAACGGTGTCCCGGAGGGTGGCTGACGCCTGTGAGGCGTTGGTCATGCGGGTGACGACCCCGTACGCCATAGGGTTAAGAGGCATGGGCGTCTGGCAGAAGTGCGCCGGGAAGGATTTACGTGCCCGGATTCTGCAGCCGGGCCTGATGAGGTATCGGAGTTCAGCGGTGGTGCGAGTAGAACTCGGTGCTGCGGTGTCCATGGCGCGCGAGATCAGTGAGCAGGTCCTGCGCCCCGAGGCTGCGGCCGTGGACAAGGAGCAGAGATGGCCGGAGAAGGGCATGGCCACGCTGCGGTCCCGGCTGGGCGGGCTGGTGGTGCCGGCCGAGTACGGAGGGATGGGGCACGGGCTGCTGGCGGTGGCACAGGTCGGTGAGGCGACGGGGCGGGCTTGCACCTCGACGTCGATCTGCTTCGGTATGCACCTCGTCGGCTCAGCGGTGATCGCTGCGAAAGCCAGCCGCCGACAGCGGGAAGCCTACCTGGACCCGATCGCTGCCGGTGAGCACCTGACGACCTTGGCCTTGTCGGAGCCGGGGACGGGCGCGGAGTTCTGGCTGCCGCAGACCCGGATGGAGCGGGTGGAGGGTGGCCGGCTGCGGCTGACCGGATCGAAGAGCTTCGTCACCAATGCCGGCCATGCGGATTCCTATGTCGTCTCCACCCTGGCCGCCGGGCCGGGCACGCCACCCGGCCAGTTCTCCTGCACGGTGGTCGACGCCGCCGTGCCGGGGCTGGAGTGGGGATCGCCGTGGCAGGGCTTCGGTATGCGCGGCAACGCCTCGCGCGGGCTCGAGCTGCGAGGAGCCGAGATCGCCGACTGGTGCCTGCTGGGGGAGGAAGGCGATCAGATCTGGTACGTGTTCAACATCGTCGCCCCCTACTTCCTGATGGCCATGGCCGGCACCTATCTGGGAGTGGCCGCGGCTGCCCTGGAGGAGGTCCGCACCCACCTGCTGCGACGCAAAGGAGCACGCGCCGGCCGGTCCGCTGCCGAGCAGCCGGTTGTCCAGCACCGGCTGGGCACGATGTGGGCCCGCGTGGAACGCACTCGCCGGCTGATCTACCACGCCGCCGCCGAAGCGGAGATCGGCAGCCCGGATGCACTGCTGGGGCTGGCCTCCGCCAAGGCCGAGGTGGCCGAGACTGCCGAGGCCACCGTCAACGACGCCCTGACCCTGGTGGGCGGGGTCGGCTACGGCGAGCAGTCACCGCTGCACCGTCTGCTCCGTGACGCCCGCGCCGCCCACGTGATGTCCCCCGTGACCGACCTGCTGCGGGTGTGGACCGGCAGAGCCCTGCTCGACGAACCACTCCTTGAGGGCTGACTCGATGAACCACGGTCTTCCCCGGTTGCTGCTCGTCGACGTCCCACTGGGGACGGTCGACGCCATCACCGCCGAACTCGCCGCAACAACCGAGATCATCCAGACCACCGCCGAAGACGTGCTGGCCTACACCGGCGGTACCCCGGGCCGGCGTCGCCCGACGGTGGTCGTGATCGGGGAAGCGGTCACGGCGCCTGTCGGCGTCGTCCACTCCCTGCGGCCGCACCCCGCGGACTTGACCGTCGCCGTGACAGCCGTCCCCGCCACGCAGGAAAAGCTCGCCGTGCTTCCCATCCTGTTCTCCGACGATGTCGTGCGCCGGGTGGAGGCCGGCCAGGCAGGGCTGCGGATCTCCCATGTGGTGAGTGAGTTGCTGCAACACCTCAGCCACCGCCGAGCGCACGTCGCGGCGCAGGCTGCCGCCCAACAGAGCTTGTCAGCGGGCACATCGATCGACCGGCAGCTCGGTGAACGGCTGTTGGGACAGTTCTTGTCCCAGGCCCCCATCGGTGTGTTCATGCTGGACGGCGACGCGATCATCGCCTGGAACCGCCGGGCCGCCGATGTGTTGGAACTGACCGAGCCCGAGGCACTGCACCGGCCGGTGACCGACCTGTTCCCCGAGGACCAGCGCACCGCGCTGCACCACCACCTGGCTTCCTCCGGGCGACACCGGACGACGGAACCGGACGCGGTCTTCGAACGCGTCCGCATCGACGGCACCTCCCAAGCCCTCAGCATGGCCGTCCGCCAGGTCCTGGACACCGAAGGACGCAGTCGCATCCTCGTCCTCGTGGAGGACATCACCGAACGCCTGCACGCCCAGCGCAGACTCGCCGAACGCACCACCCACGCATTGCTCAGCGCCGAGGTCGCCGCCGCCATGACGGCGCCAGGCCCGTTGGCCGACCGCCTGCACCGGTGCGTGCGCGCCGCCACCGACCACCTGGGCGCCGAGTGCGTCTGCATCTGGACCCTGAACACCCGCAGCGAGCTGGTACACGCCGCGTGCGCCGAGGACGACGCCGAACCATCCGGCACGTCCCTCTGCCAGACGACTCAACGTGACCTGGTGGAACGCATCGTCACATCCAGGAGCCCGTATCTGCGCGTCGCGCCCCGATCCCGCCCGCACGACTGTCCATCCCACGCTGGACGCGGCTCTTTCGCCGGCTTCCCTCTCATCTCCGGCGGGGAGATGCTCGGCGTACTGTCGATGACCACACACCTGGCCCTGCCCGACTCCGTCCTCGCCACCTTGGAGAACATCGCCGACCAGATAGCTGTCGGAGCCCAGCAGGACCGCCTGCTCAACCGCCTGCGGGAGGCGACCCGAGCCCTGGAGCGGCCCCTGCTCCCACCACGCCTCCCCGACCTGCCGGGCTTCGACCTGGCCGCTTGCTACACCCCCTTCAGCCAGGGACTTCACATCGGCGGCGACTTCTACGACGCCTTCACCGTCCCCGACGGCCACCATGTCCTGGTCCTCGGAGACGTCTGCGGCAAAGGACCCGACGCGGCCGCCATCACCGGCCTGGTCCGGCACACCCTGTGGACCGCCGCCCAGCACACCAGCGACCCCACCCACGTCCTCGACCTGATCAACACCGCGCTGCGCCGCCAGAACACCCCGTTCTGCACCCTCATCTACGTGGTCATCGACGCCACCCGCTCCCCCGCCCGACTCCGGATCGCCAGTGCCGGCCACCCCGCACCGCTCCTGCGCCGAGCAGACGGCGACACCGCGCCGTTGGAGACACGGGGCCCATTGCTCGGTGTACTGGACTCGCCACACCACCCGGTCACCGAAGTGGAACTGTGCGCCGGTGACACTCTCGTGCTCTACACCGACGGCTTCACCGAAGGAGCCGGCGCCGCAGACCAGCGGACCCCGGAAGACCTCGCCGCCATCGTCGCCGCCCTGCCGCCGGCCGATGAGCCGGCCTCCGCCGAGAACCTGGCCACCGCCCTGATGGCCGACGCCCACCACTGGTGGGGCGAACGGCTGCGCGACGACCTCGCCGTGCTGACTCTGACGGCAACTGCGAGGGTGCCCGGACCTCACTGAGCTTGCTCTCCAAGGTCACCAAACCGGCGAACGTCACAGCGGACACCTGACCCGCTCGGTGACCGGGCGACCAACACCATGCGCGTGCCACCCGGCCCGGCCCGGGCCGACCAGGCGGCCTCCTCGCCGTCACCGACGCCGTCAGCACGGACGGGAATCCGGCGGTTCCGACGCGGTCCGGGCCCTTGTGACACTGCGGTGCTCCCACCCCTGTGGTGCAGGAGGACGACGTCCCCGGCATGCCGAACGAGGGCTCCCGCCGGCCAAGGGATCGGCGCCCCCTCTCCGGTCCTCCGGCGGGCCGTCTCCTCCATACCGGAAGGGCGCGGGCCAGGCCACGGGGCGACGGGGAGACAAGCACCACCGGATGTCTCAGACTCGAAGAAGGGCTTCCCGGTCGATCGCGGGAGGGGTCAAACCCATGCATGACGTGCCGCTGTGGCTCTGGATGGTGTTCGCCATCACCGTGCTGGTGTCGCTGGCGATCGATCTCCTGGCGCACCGGCAGGCACACGTCATCCACTTCAAGGAGGCCGCCGCCTGGAGCGCGGTGTGGATCGGCCTGGCGATCATCTTCGGTGTCGCGGTCTTCCTGGTGGTCGGCACGACTGCCGGCGTGGAGTACACCACCGCGTGGCTCTTGGAGAAGAGCCTGTCAGTCGACAACCTGTTCGTCTTCGCGCTGATCTTCGGCTACTTCAAGGTGCCGCGCGCCTACCAGCACCGCGTTCTCTTCCTCGGCGTACTGGGGGCCCTGATCTTCCGCGGCATCTTCCTCGCCGCCGGCGTGGCGGTGGTCAGCCGCTTCACCGCCGTCCTGTTCGTCTTCGCCGCCATCCTCTTCTGGAGCACCTACAAGATCCTCAAGGAGGAGGACGAGAGCTTCGACCCGGGCCAGAGCATCGCCGTCAGACTGCTCCGCAAGGTCATACCCGTACGCGACGAGTACGCAGGGCCACACTTCTTCGTGAAAGAGGCCGGCAAACGCGTCGGCACCCCGCTGCTGGCCGTGGTCGCCGCGATCGAGGCCGCCGACCTGGTCTTCGCCGTCGACAGCGTGCCCGCCGTCCTGGCCGTGAGCAGTGACGCCTTCATTGTCTACACCAGCAACGCCTTCGCCATCCTCGGCCTGCGCGCCCTGTACTTCATGCTCGCGGGCCTGCTCGACCGCTTCCATTACCTCAGCACGGGACTGGCGATCATCCTGGCGTTCATCGGCGTCAAGCTCATCCTGCAGGCGTCCCACAAACTGATCAGCCCCGCCATTCCCGAAATCCCCTCGCCCCTCAGTCTGGCCGTCATCGTCGGCGTCCTGACCATCGCCATCGCGCTCAGCGTTCTGCGCCCCCGGCCCGGCCACCCAGAAGCCCCCTCCGCCGGCACGCCAGCGGACGGTGACCCACCCGGCGACAGCGGGCCGGAGCCGACCGACCCTGCACGGCGCCGCAGAACCACTTGAGAGCGAGCACTTCGGTGAGCTGCGCCGTTGCACCCACCTCCCTTCCCCAAGGGACTACCAATACCAGGCAAAGAGGACATAAAATAGCTTCTATGAGAGGTAAGCGGAAACCCACGTCGACCCGGTCGTCGCAGTACGTCTGCCGCTCATGCCGGCAGCCGGTGGACGCCGTGGTGGACCGGCACAAATCCATGGGCGTCTACGTCCCCCTCTGGACCGCAGGGCCCTGCCACAACCCGAAATGCGACCAGTACGTGCCCGAACAGGTCGCGGTCAGCTCGGTGCGCAGTACCGTCTGGAAGAACCTCACGGGCTGGACGCCCCACTGACCCCGGTGCAGAGACCGGCCGGTTGGGACGGGTCATTCAGTTTCCCGTCGTCGCAATCACCATCAGCTTGGTCACCTTCCCGTCGTCGCCGGTCACGTCCCGCACGTGCCGGAAGCCCAGGCGGTGGCACAGGGCCACGCTTGCGGCGTTGTCGGCTCCGACCATGCCGTAGGCCTCCTTCAGCCCCAAGGTGCCGGCGGCGTGGCGCAGCAGGCCGCGGACCACTTCCGTGCCCAGACCGCGGCCCCAGTAGGGGGGCGCGAGGGCGGCGATCAGCTCGTGTCCGTCGACGTTTCCGGTCTTCTTCACCTCGGCGTGCCCGACGAAGACGTCCTGCTGCCACAGCCCCCACACGTCGAACAGGCGCCGGGGGTAGACGTCCTTCAGGATGGCGCGGAACAGTGTGCGGATGTCCTCCTCGGGCACGCGTTCCTGGCCCATCCAGCGGCAGACCTCCTCGTCGCGCAGCAGCGCCACGAAGGCGTCCTCGTCCTCCGGGCGATAGGGGCGGAAGGTGAGTCGTTCGGTGTGCAGGACCGGTGTCATGAGGGCTCCTGGAGGAAAAACGGACAGGCGGGCGTGGCCGGGCCGGGGCGCGCTGTCGGTGGCGCCCCGGCCCGGTCCCGCGTGACGTGGGACGAGAGCGTCAGGCTTCGGCGTTCTCCATGCGCTCACGCAGGCTGCGCGGGCGCATGTCGGTCCACACCTCGTCGACGTATGCGGAGCACTCGGCCTCCGTGCCCTCCTTGCCGACGGGCTGCCAGCCGGCGGGGACCTCGAGGTCGGCGGGCCACAGCGAGTACTGCTCCTCTTCGTTGCGCAGCACCTGGTAGCGGGTGTTCTCGTCCATGTCTGTCGGCTCGCTCTCTGGGTTCGTGACGGGTGGTGGCGGTTCGGGTCGGTCGTGCGCTGCCGGCGGTGGGGCCCGGCCCACGGGGCGGGGCGTCACCGGTGGTCGCGGGCGTGGTGGGCGATGTGACGCAGCGCCTGGGCGAAGTCCTCGGCGACCTGCCGCACCGTGTCAGTGGTGTGCAGGGCGGGCTGGTGGTGCCAGGTGAAGGACAGCCGGCCGCGCTGGACCGCACCGACGATCTCCAGCGGGTGGGAACCGCTGTCGCGCGGGTCGTGGTGGCGGCCGAAGGAGCCGTGCTCGGCGCGCACCAGGCCGTCACCGGGGTTCTCGGGGCGGGCGTCCCACTGCCCGAGGTAGTTGAAGACGACCTGCCCGTGGGCGGCGCCTCCGAGTCGTTCGCGCACCTCGGGCGGGCCGAAGGTGCGCAGCGCGCCGAAGCCAAGCCCGTTGCCGGGCACGGCACGCAGCTGGCGGCGCACCGACTTCACCAGGGTCCGCCAGTCGCGGGCGGGACCGAGGCCGTCGGGTTCCGGGACCTGGAGGGCGACGGGGTGGACGGTGGTGAACCAGCCGACCGTGCGGGTCAGGTCGACGTCGTCGAGGATGTCCTCGCGGCCGTGTCCCTCCAGGTCGAGGCGGAACTCCTCGCGGCCGGTCCAACGGGCCAGGGCGAGGGCGAGGGCGGCGAGCAGCACGTCGTTGACGCGGGTGCGGTAGGCGGTCGGCGCGGCGCGCAGCAGTGCTTCGGTGTCCGCCTCGTCCAGTTCGACGGTGAGCGTGTCGACGGCGTCCGTCTTTGGCCCGGCCGGTGTCTCCACCGGGAGTGGCTCGGCGTTCACCGCTCGCTCCCAGTAGGGCAGTTCGTGGTCGAGGGCGCCGGCCGCGACGTGTGCGGCGAGACCTCGGACCCAGTCGCGGAAGGAGGTGCTGCGTTCGCCCAGTGTGACGGGCTCGCCTTGGGCGGCCTGCCGGTAGGCGGCCTCCAGGTCGTCGCGCAGGATGCGCCAGGAGACGGCGTCCACGACCAGGTGGTGGGCGACCAGGAGGAGGAACGCGGGCCGGTCGGCGTCGCCCGTGAACAGGGCTGCCCGCAGCAGCGGGCCGCGTGCCAGGTCGAAGCCGGTGTGCAGGTCGTCGGCGGTCTTCTCCATCGCCGCGTCGGCCTCGCCGGCGGTCAGTCCGCTGAGGTCGTGGCGGGTCAGGAGCCGCTCACGGTCGGTGTCGGCCGCCGGTGGGTTGAACTGGCGCCAGCCGTCCCCGTCCACGGTGAAGCGCATGCGCAGGGCGTCGTGGTGGTCGAGCAGGGCGTTGAGCGCCGTTTCCAGCGCGGCGGCGTCCACGCCTGCGGTGAGTTCCACCAGCAGGGACTGGTTGAAGTGGGCGTGGCTGGCACGCGGGCTGGTCAGGAACCATTGCTGGATGGGGGTCAGCGGTACCTCTCCGCTGACCTCTGCGTCCCCTGAGTGGCGGGGGGCGGCGGTGACGGCACCGGCCAGCTCGGCGACGGTCTGGTGGGTGAACAGGTCGCGCGTGCTCAGGTGGAGTCCGTCGCGTCGCAGGCGTGAGACGACCTGCATGCTGAGGATGGAGTCGCCGCCGAGGTGGAAGAAGTTGTCGTGCGCTCCGACGTCGGCCACGCCGAGGACGTCGGACCAGATGCGGGCGATGCGGCGTTCGGTGTCGGTGCGCGGTGGGGTGTGCGGCCCGGTCGCGGTGTGGGTGGGGCCCGGTTCGGGCAGCGCGCCCCGGTCGGTCTTGCCGTTCGGCGTGAGCGGCAGGTGGGTGAGCGGCACGAACGCCGTCGGGATCATGTGCGGCGGGAGCAGCCCGGCGAGGTGGTCGCGCAGCTCCGGTACCGGCAGTGCCTCCGCGATGCCCTCGGCGGGGACGACGTGGGCGACCAGCCGTCCGCCGGAGCGGCCGTCCGGGTCGCTGCCGCCGCCGCGTACGGTCACCACCGCGTCGCGGACCAGCGGGCTGCCGCGCAGCGCGCTCTCGATCTCTCCTGGTTCGATGCGGAAGCCGCGCAGTTTCACCTGGTCGTCGGCGCGTCCGGCGAAGCGCAGCTGGCCGGACGCGTCCCAGCGGGCGAGGTCGCCGGTGCGGTACATGCGCTCCCCGGGGGCGCCGAACGGGTCGGCGACGAAGCGGGACGCGGTCAGGCCGGGCCGGTCGAGGTAGCCGCGGGCCAGTCCGGGTCCCGATACGTAGAGCTCGCCGGTGACGCCCGGCGGGACGGGCCGCAGGGCGGCGTCGAGGACGTGGACGCGGGTGGCGCCGGCCGGGCCGCCGATGGGCGGGGCGCCGGTGCCCGGGGTGAGCGGGCCGGTCCAGGTGGCGACGACGGTGGCCTCGGTCGGGCCGTACGAGTTGATCATCCGCCGGCCGGGGGCCCACCGTTCCACGAGGTGGGCGGGGCACGTCTCGGCGCCGACGATGAGGGTGCGCAGGCGCGGCAGGGCGTCGGCGGTCTCGGGAGTGACCGTCGCGAGGGCGGCGGGCGGGATCAGTGTGTGGGTGACCTCCCGTTCGGCGAGGACCTGGGCGAGGCGCTCGCCGACGAGGGGACCTTCCTCCCCGGTGACCAGGGTGGCCCCGCTGAGCAGGGACACGCACAGCTCCAGTACCGAGGCGTCGAAGCTGGGTGAGGCGAACTGCAGGACGCGGTCGCCCGTGCCCGCGTCGTAGCGGTCGGCGGCGGCGTCCGCGAAGGCGGCGAGGCCGCGGTGGGTCACCACCACGCCCTTCGGCGTGCCGGTGGAGCCGGACGTGTAGATCACGTACGCCGGGTGGTCGACGGTCAGCGCGGTCGTCCGGTCGGCGTCCGTGGGGGCGGTGTCCGGGCCGTCCGCGTCCCATACGGTGGCGGGGTCGTCCAGCACGAGCCAGGCTCCCGCGTCGCGCAGCATGAACTCCCGGCGCTGCTCCGGGTAGTCCGGGTCGACGGGCAGGAACGCGCCGCCGGCCTTCGCGACGGCGAGCTGCGCCACCACCGTCTCCGCGCTGCGGGGCAGGGCAAGCGCCACGGTCCGCTCGGGTCCCACGCCCCGGGTGATGAGACGGTGTGCCAGTCGGTTGGCTGCACGGTCGACCTGCGCGTACGTCAGCACCCGGCCGTCGGCGTCGGCCAGGGCCACGGCGTCGGGGGTGCGGGCGGCCTGACGTTCGAACAGCTCGGGCAGGGTCGCCGCCGGGACCGGGCGGGCGGTGCCGCGGCCCTGGTCCAGGACGGCCTTGAGCGTCTCGTCGGTGGCCAGGGGCAGGGCGCCCAGGGGCCGGCCGGGGTCGTCGGCGACGGCGGTCAGCAGGGTGGTGAGCTGGTCGGCCATGCGCTCGGCGGTGGCCGCGTCGAACAGGTCGGTGTTGTAGGTGAGCACGCCGTGCAGTTCGCCGGTGCCGGTCTCGGCGAACTCCAGGGTGAGGTCGAACGCGGCGTGCCGCAGCTCGGTGTCGACGTCGGTGACCTCGATGCCGGGCAGGTCGAGGGCGCCGGCCGGGGCGTTCTGGAGGACCACCATGACCTGGAACAGCGGGGTGCGGCTGGTGTCGCGGACCGGCTGCACCTCGTCCACCACCTGCTCGAACGGCGCCTCCTGGTGCGCGAAGGCGTCCAGGACGGTGCCGCGGACCTCGCTGAGGAACTCGGGGAAGGGGCGTTCGGGTTCGACGCGGGAACGCAGGACGAGGGTGTTGACGAAGAACCCCACGAGGTGCTGGGTCTCCGCGCGGTCGCGGCCGGAGGTGACCGTGCCGACGGTGATGTCCTGGCCGCCGGTCAGCCGGGCCAGATACGCCTGCGCGGCGGCGACCAGCGTGGTGAACAGGGTGGCCTGCCGGTCCCGCCCGACCCGGACGAGACGGCGGGTCGTGTCGCTCGGCAGGGCGAGGCGCACGGTGGCGCCGTGGTGGGTGCGCACCGCGGGACGGGGCCGGTCGGTGGGCAGGTCCAGTGTCTCCAGCCCGGCCAGATGCTCCTTCCAGTACGCGAGGTGGCCGTCCGTGCCGCGCCCGCGCTGCCAGTGGGCGTAGTCGGCGTACTGCACCGGCAGCGGCGGCAACGCATCGGATGCCGCGCCGAGTTCGGCGCGGTAGAAGTGAGCGAGGTCGCCGGTGAGCACTCCTGTGGACCAGCCGTCGGTGACGATGTGGTGCAGGGTCAGCGTCAGGATGTGCTCGTCGTCCGCGACTCTGACCAGCCCGGTGTGCAGGAGCGGGCCGTGCCGCAGGTCGAAGGTGCGGGCGCGTTCGGCATCCAGCAGGTCCGCCAGCCGGGCGTCGCGTTCGTCGCCCGACAGCGCGGACAGGTCGTGCAGGGTCAGCGGCACGTCTCCGGCCGGGTGGATGATCTGCACACCGTGGCCGTCCACCGCGTCGAAGGTGGTGCGCAGCGCCTCGTGCCGCTCGGCCAGGGCGCGCAGGGCCGCGGTGAGGGCGGGCACCACGAGCCGGCCACGCAGCCGCAGGGCCAGCGCGGTGACGTACTCGCCGCTGCCCGGCGCGAACTCCTCCAGGAACCACAGGCGTTGCTGGGCGTACGACATCGGGGCGGGCGTGTCACGGGTGACCGGGACGATCGCATCCGGCACGGATTCGCCGCGTTCCGCGGTGAGCAGGGCGGCGAGCGCGGCGGGGGTGGGGTGGGTGAACACCGCACGCGGGGACAGGTCGGTGCCGAACGCCTCGGACAGACGGACGGCCAGCCGGATGCTGAGGATGGAGTCGCCGCCCAGCTGGAAGAAGTCGTCCCGCACGCCCGGGTGCGGCACGGAGAGGACGTCGGCGAAGATCTCCACCGTGCGGCGCTCGGCGTCGGTGCGCGGCTCCGCCGGTGCGCCCTGCGGCTCGCCGTTCGCGGGCCCCGGCGCGGGAAGTGCCGCCCGGTCGACCTTGCCGTTGCCGCTGAGCGGCAGCGCGGGCAGGACGACGAACGCCGACGGCACGAGGTAGTCCGGCAGTGAGCGCCGGGCGAACTCCCGCAGGGCCGTGACGTCTTCGGTGCCGACGACGTAGGCCACCAGGCGGCGGCTTTCGGGCCTGTCCGCGCGGGCCAGCACCGTCACGTCGGTGACGCCGGGGTGCGCCGCGAGGGCCGCCTCGACCTCGCCGGGTTCGACGCGGAAGCCGCGGATCTTCACCTGGTCGTCGGCGCGGCCCAGGAATTCCACGGTGCCGTCGGGGCGGCGGCGGGCCAGGTCGCCGGTGCGGTACATGCGGGTGCCGGGCGGGCCGGCCGGGTCGGCCAGGAAGCGGGCGGCGGTGTCACCGGGACGGCCCAGGTAGCCGCGTGCAACGCCCTCACCGGCAATGTACAGCTCGCCGGCACAGCCCGGCGGCACGGGCCGCAGCCTGCCGTCGAGGACGTGCACGCGCACGTCGTCGAGCGGGTGGCCGATGGGCACGGTGCCGGGGACAGCTCCGGCGTCGGCGAGCGTGAAGGACGTCGCGAACGTCGTCGTCTCGGTGGGGCCGTAGCCGTCCACGACGGTCAGGCCCGGACAGGCGGCCAGGACGCGGCGCACGGCCGCGGCGGGCACGACGTCGCCGCCGGTCCACACCTGGCGCAGACCGGTGAAGCAGTCCGGTGCGTCCTGCGCCAGCAGCCGGAACAGGCCCGCGGTCAGCCACAGGACGCTCAGGCCGGTGCCGGGGATCAGGGTGCGCAGCAGTGCCGCGTCCAGCGGCCGCGCGGGCGCCACGACGACGCAGCCGCCGGTGAGCAGGGGGGCCCACACCTCGAAGGTGGCGGCGTCGAAGGCCACCGGGGAGTGCAGCAGCACCCGTTCGCACACCCCGTCGGCGAAGCGGCTGTCGGTGGCGAGGGCGGCCACGTCACGGTGGCGTACCGCGACCGCCTTCGGCTCGCCGGTCGACCCGGAGGTGAACATGACGTACGCGAGCCGGTCGGGGTGCGCGGGTACGGCGACGGGCGCGCTGGGCACGGCCGTGCGCGCGGCGGCGACGTCCTCGGCGGTCAGCCGGGCCGTCGCGCCCGCCCGCTCGATGAGCGTGCGGCGCCGCTCCTCGGGGGCGCGGGCGTCCACGGGCACGTAGGCGCCGCCCGCCTTGAGGACGGCGAGCTGGGCGACGACGAGTTCGGCGCCGCGCTCCATCGGCAGCTCCACCCGGTCCTCGGCCCGCAGGCCGTCGGCGAGCAGCCGGGAGGCCACGGCGCCGGACCAGTCGTCCAGCTGACGGTAGGTCAGCTCCGCGTCGCCGTCGCGCAGCGCCGGGGCCTCGGGGGTGCGGCGGGCCTGCTCGGCGAACAGGTCGACGGGGCTGCGCGGCACCGCCGGACGGGCGGTGGTGTTCCACTCCTGGAGCAGGGCGTGGTCGTTCTCGGTCAGCGACTCCAGGCCGGTCACGTCCGCATCGGCCTCCAGGGCGTCGGTGAGGACGCGCAGGACGACCGCGAGGCGGTCCGCGAGGCGTTCGGCCGTGTCCGCGTCGAACAGTCCGGCGTCGTAGGCGAGGTCGATGCCGAGCCGGTCGCCGAGGTGGGCCCGCAGGCACAGCGGGAAGGTGGGCGCGTCCTCGGCGCGTACCTCCTCGACCCGCACGCCCGTGCGGGCGGTGGCGGACTCGTCGACGGGGTAGTTCTCGAACACCACCATGCTGTCGAACAGCGCCTCGCCGGCCGGTGTCCCGCTCAGTGCCTGGATGCGGGGCAGGGCGAGGAAGTCGAAGCGCCGGGCGTCGCTGTTCCTCTCCTGCACCTGGCGCAGCCAGGACGCCGCTCCCCCGCCGGGGACCCGGATGCGGGTGGGCACGGTGTTGATGAACATGCCGATCATCGACTCCACACCGGGCAGTTCGGCCGGGCGCCCGGAGACGGTGGTGCCGAAGACGACGTCGTCGCGGCCGCTGTGGCGGGCCAGCAGCAGCGCCCAGGCCCCCTCGATCACGGTGTTCACCGTCAGCCCGGCCCGGGCGGCGGTCTGCCGCAGCCGCGCCGACAGCCGCTCGTCCAGCTGCCGGTGTGCCAGGGCGGCGGCGCGGGCGCGGTGCTCCTCGGCCGGGGTACGGTCGTACGGCAGCGGAGTGCGGGCGGGGAACCCGGCGAGGGCGCCGGACCAGTGGGCCTCGGCGGCGTTCTCGTCCTGGTCGTGCAGCCAGCGCAGGAAGTCGGCGAACGGGCGCCGGACCGGGGCGGGGGCCGCTCGGCCGCCGGTGAGCGCGGCGTAGGCCTCGCACACCTCGGTGAGCAGTTGCCCGGTGCTCCAGCCGTCCAGGATCAGGTGGTGGGAGGACCACAGCAGCCAGATCTCGTCGCCGGGCAGCGTGGCCAGGGTGATGCGGGTCAGCGGTGCGGTGTTCAGGTCCATGCCCGCCGCGCGGTCGGCGGCCAGCACTTCCTCGGTGGCCGCCGCGCGCTCCTCGGGTGTCAGGCGCCGCCAGTCCAGGTGGGTGACGGGCAGCTCCACGCGCCGGTGCACGACCTGTACGGGGTGCGGCAGGCCCTGCCAGTGGACGCTGGTGCGCAGAGCCTCGGTACGGTCGGCGACCTGCTGCCAGGCGGTGGCGAAGGCGTGCGGTTCGCTCACCCCGGACAGGCGCACGGCCACGCGGTCGGAGTAGGCGCCCTCGGTGTCCACCAGGCCGTGGAAGAGCATGCCGGCCTGCAGCGGTGTCAGGGGCAGGACATCGGCCACGTGCCGGCCGTCGCCCACGAGGCGGTCCAGTTCCCTCTGGCCGAGCCCGGCGAGGGGGAAGTCCGACGGGGTGCGGCCGCCCGCGTCCGGGCGGGCGCAGTGGGCGGCGATCTCCCGCAGCGCCGCGCACATCTCCTCGGCGAGCGCGCGGACGGTGGACTCGTCGTAGACGGCCGGCGGGTAGGTCCAGCCGAGTTCGAGCCGGCCGTCCTGCACCACGCCGGTGATGTCCAGCAGGTAGGGCCGCGGGGCGTCGGGATCGGTGTCGGAGCCGACCGGGGGCAGGGGGGCCCGGTACAGGTCGCCGCCGCCGCTGTCGGCGTCCCACCGGCCGTGGTAGTTGAAGCCGACCTGGGGCGCCGGGGCGCCGGCCAGCGGGCTGTCGGGCAGGAGGTGGCGCAGCGCGCCGTGGCTCAGGCCGTGCAGGGGCACCGCGCGCAGCTGTTCCTTGACCGAGCGCAGGGTGTCGTGCCAGCCGGCGTCGGGGTCGGCGGTCAGAGCCAGGGGGAACTCGGCGGTGAACCAGCCGACCGTGCGGGACAGGTCCAGCTCGTCGAAGAGGTCCTCACGGCCGTGGCCCTCCACGCCGACCAGTACGCTCTCCCGCCCGCACCAGCGGGCCAGGGTGCGGCCGAGGGCGCTGAGCAGCACGTCGTTGACCTGGGTGCGGTAGGCCTCCGGGGCCTGCCGCAGCAGGGCCCGGGTGGTCTCCGGCTCCAGTTGCACGGTGACCGTGGCGGCGGTGCCGTGGGTGTTGGGGCCGGGCCGGCCGGCGGGCAGGCCGGCGGGGGCCGTGGTGGTGCGCCGCCAGTGGTCGAGGTCGCCGTCCAGGGCACCGGAGCGGGTGTGGGTCTCCAGCCGGGCCGCCCAGTGGCCGAACACGGTGGTGGCCGGGGGCAGCTGGACGGGGTGTCCGGCGGCGGCCTGCCGGTGGGCGGTCTCCAGGTCGGACAGCAGGATCCGCCAGGAGACGCCGTCGACGACCAGGTGGTGGACGGTGAACAGCAGCTGGGCGGGCAGGTGCGGGCCGCGGTCGAGGATCAGGACGCGCGCCACCCGGCCCTCGGTGGGGTCGAGGGCGACGCGGGCCTCGTCCGCGAGGCGGGCCGCCTCGGCCTCCAGGGCGGGGCCGTCGAGGCCGGTCACGCCGTGCTGGGTGACGATGCCGTCCGGGGCAGCGGGCAGGACCTCCTGGCGCCAGTCGTCCTCGGTGCGGCGGAAACGGGTGCGCAGCGCCGGGTGGTGGCGCACGAGGGCGTCGGCGGCGGTCCGCAGGGCCGACAGGTCGGTGCCGGGGGCGAGTTCGAGGCGCTGCGACATGGTGAAGCGCAGCGGGTCGCCGGGGGCGCGGCCTTCGAGGTACCAGCGCTGGATGGGCGCGAGCGGTGCCTCGGCGGGCGCTGCCGTGTCCGCCGTTACCGGCGCCGACTCGGTCACCCGCAGGGCGAGTTCGGCGACGGTCTGGTGGCGGAAGACGTCCTTGGTGGTCAGCGCGAGTCCGGCCTGGCGGGCGCGGGAGACGATCTGGATGCTGAGGATGGAGTCGCCGCCGAGGGCGAAGAAGTTGTCCCGTGCGCCCACCCGTTCGACCCGCAGGACATCGGCCCAGAGCGCCGCCAGCGTCTGTTCGGTGCCGGGGCGGGGTGCCACGTACGCGGTATCGGGTTCGGGCTGCGCGGGCGGGGCGGGCAGGGCGCGCCGGTCCGTCTTGCCGCTGGTGGTGCGCGGGATCCGGGCCAGCGGCACGAACGCCGCGGGCACCATGTGGTCCGGCAGGGTGCGGCGCAGCGCGAGGCGCAGCTCGTCGGCGGTCGGGGCGGTGTCCCCGGCGGGCACCAGGTGGGCGACGAGCATGAGCCGGCCCGCGTGCTCGCGTGCCGTCACGACGGCGTCGGCCACGCCGGGGTGGGCGAGCAGCGCGGCCTCGGCCTCGCCGGGCTCGACGCGGAATCCACGGATCTTGATCTGCTCGTCGGCGCGGCCCAGGAACTCCAGCACGCCCCGCTCGTCGCGGCGGGCGCGGTCGCCGGTGCGGTACATCCGCTCCCCCGGCGCGCCGAACGGGTCGGCGAGGAAACGCGCGGCGGTCAGGCCGGGGCGGTTCAGGTAGCCGCGGGCCACCTGCGCGCCGGCCAGGTACAGCTCGCCGGGTGTGCCGGGCGGCACCGGACGCAGGGCACCGTCGAGGACGTAGGCGCGCAGGTTGGCGCCGGGCCGTCCGATGACCGGCCGGTCGGGGCGGTCCGTGAGGCGGCCGTAGGTGGCGTCGACGGTGCACTCGGTGGGGCCGTACATGTTGTAGGCGGTGACGCCGAGTCCGGCCGCGGCGCACAGCTCGCGCCAGGTGTCGGGGCCCGTCGCCTCGCCGCCGACGAGCAGCACGCGCGGGTGGTGCCGGCCGGGTGCGAGGAGTCCCGCGGCGAGGAGTTCGCGCAGGAAGGACGGGGTGACGTTGACCAGGTCCAGGCGTCGTTCGCAGATTTGTGCGCAGAACGCCTCGGGATCCAGGCGTACGTCCTCGTCGACGAGGTGGACCTCCTGGCCGAGCGCGAGCAGCAGCGGCCCTTCCCAGGAGGTGTCGAAGGAGAACGAGGCGCTGAGCGCGGCGCGCAGCCGCACCCCGTCCGCGGTGTGCGGGGCGACGAGCCCTGCGCGGTGGTCGTGGCAGAGGTTGACCAGGTGGCGGTGTTCGACGACGACGCCCTTGGGGCGGCCGGTGGAGCCGGAGGTGTAGACGATGTAGGCGGCGTGGTCCGGGCGCAGGGGGGCCGGGCGGTCGTGGTCGGTGGGGTTGTGGGCGGGCAGCCGGTCCCACGGTGTGGCGCGCAGCGCGTCGGCGGTGAGCACGGTGTGCGGGGCGGCGTCCGCCAGGAGCCCGGCGGCGCGTCCCTCGGGCAGCTCGGGGTCGAGGTACAGCAGGGTGCCGCCCGCCTTGGCGACGGCAAGGACCGCCACCAGCAGGCCGGAGGTGCGCGGCAGCCGTACGGCGACCACCCGCTCGGGGCCGGCGCCCAGAGCCAGCAGGTGGTGGGCGAGCCGGTTCGCGCGGGCGTTCAGGGCGGCGAAGTCGAGGGTGGCGTCCCGGGCCACCAGCGCGGTGGCGTGCGGGGTGCGGGCGGCCTGCGCCTCGAACAGGGCGGGGAAGGTGATGTCCGGGACGGCGAGGTGCGGTCCCTGCCCGTCGTGCAGCACCCGCCGCCGTTCGTCGGCGGTCATCAGCTCCAGCGCCCGTACGTCCCGCTCCGGGTCCCGCACCGCCGCCTCCAGCAGCAGCCGCAGCCGGGCGGCCAGGCGGCGGACGGTGTCCTCGTCGAACAGGCCGGTGGCGTACTCCAGATAGCCGGTGACGCCGCCGTCGCCCTCAACGAAGTCGAAGGCCAGGTCGAAGGTGGCGTGCCGGACCGGCGGCAGGACCGGCTCGGCGTCCAGGCCCGGCAGCGCGGGTGCCTCGGCTCCCAGGTTGTGCAGGGCGACCATGACCTGGAAGAGGGGGGTGCGGCTGGTGTCCCGCTCGGGCTGGAGGGCGTCCACCAGCCGTTCGAAGGGCACGTCCTGGTGGGCGAAGGCGTCCAGGACGCTGCCGCGCACCTGCTCCAGCAGGGCGCGGAACGACATGCCGGGCCGTACCCGGTTGCGCAGCACCAGGGTGTTCACGAACATGCCGACGACATCGTGCAGTTCGGGACGCTCTCGGCCCGCGGTGACGGTGCCGACGGCGAAGTCGTCCTGGTCGGCCCAGCGGGACAGCAGGACCGTGCAGGCGGTCAGCAGGGTCATGTAGAGGGTGGCGTCGGCCTCCCGGCCCCGCTCGCGCAGCCGTTCGGTCAGCTCCCGGGGCAGGGTGAAGGTGACGAGTGCGCCGTCGCGGGTGCGTACGGCGGGACGCGGCCGGTCGGCCGGCAGCTCCAGCGGCGGCACACCGTCCAGCTTCTCCCGCCAGTGGGCGAGTTGCCGCTCGGCCTGTCCGGTGCGGGCGCGCTGCCAGGCGGCGTGGTCGGCGTACCGGACGGGCAGCTCGGGGAGTTCGGGGCGGCGGGCCTGGTGGGCCGCCGCGTACAGCTCGCCCAGGTCCCGTCCCAGGACACCGAGCGACCAGCCGTCGGTGACGATGTGGTGCACCGCGAGGGCCAGCACGTGCTCGTCGGCCGCCGTGCGGGCCAGCCGGGCGCGCAGCAGCGGTCCGGTCGTCAGGTCGAAGGGCGTGGCGGCCTCACGCTCCAGCAGTTCCTCCAGCGCCGCCCGTGGGTCGGGGGCAGCGGTGAGGTCGTCCAAGGTGAGGGCGGCCGGGTGCGGCGGGTGCACCAGCTGCCAGGGCCGGCCGTCCTGTTCGGTGAACGTGGTGCGCAGCGCCTCGTGCCGGGCGACGAGGCCGTCCAGGGCGGCGCGCAGGGCCTGTTCGTCGAGCGGCCCGCCCAGGCGCAGCACGGACAGCGTCGTGTACTCGGTACTGCCGGGCTCGAACCGGTCGAGGAACCACAGGCGCTGCTGGGCGTACGACAGCGGTGCCGGGGCCTGCGGGGCGGTCGCGGGTATCGCGTCGGCCCGGGCGGCGGACGTGTCATCGGTCGGCTCGCCCAGTGCGGCGGCGAGCGCGGACACCGTGCGCCGGGTGAACAGCAGTCTCGGGGAGACGTCGGGGCCGAACGCGGCCCGCAGCCGGGCGGTGACGCGGACGGCGAGGATGGAGTCCCCGCCGAGCGCGAAGAAGTCGTCCCCGGCGTGCACCTCGTCGACGCCGAGCACGTCCGACCAGGCCGCGGCGACCGCGCGTTCGGCGGGCGTGCGCGGCGCGGTCCGGTCGGTGTCGGCGGCGTAGCCGTCGGCCGTCGGGGCGGGCAGGGCGCGCCGGTCGAGCTTGCCGTTGACGGTGAGCGGCAGCGCGTCCATCGGCACGTAGGCGGCGGGCACCATGTGGGCGGGCAGCAGCCGCTCCAGATGGCCGCGCAGTTCGGCGGCGGGAGGTGTCGCACCGCCGGAGCCGACCACGTGCGCCACCAGCCGGCGGGTGCCGGAGGCGTCCTCCACCACACCGACCGCGGCGTCGGCGATGCCGGGGTGGGCGTGCAGGGCGGCCTCGATCTCGCCGGGCTCGATGCGGTAGCCGCGGATCTTCACCTGGGCGTCCGCGCGGCCCAGGTACTCCAGGGTGCCGTCGGGCCGCCACTTCGCCCGGTCGCCGGTGCGGTACATGCGGCTGCCGGCCGGGCCGAACGGGTCGGCGAGGAACCGGGTGGCGGTCAGGCCGGGGTGGCCCAGGTAGCCGCGGGCCAGGCCCTCCCCGGCCACGTACAGGTCACCGGTCGCCCCCGGCGGCACGGGTGCCAGGTCCGCGTCGAGCACGTACACCCGCAGATCCGGGATGGCCACGCCGATGGGGCTGGCGGGGCCGCTCGCCGCGGTGGCGGGGTCGAGCGGGGCGTGGGTGACGTGCACGGTGGTCTCGGTGATGCCGTACATGTTGACCAGGCGCGGGGCGGCGGCCGGGTGGCGTGCCCACCAGTCGGCGAGTCGTCCGACGTCCAGGGCCTCTCCCCCGAAGATCACGGTGCGCAGTGCGAGCCGGTCACCGGTGTCGGGGTGTTCGGCGTCGGCGCGGATCAGCGGGTAGAACGCGGACGGCGTCTGGTTGAGCACGGTGACCCGCTCGTCGGCCAGCAGCCGCAGGAAGTCCTCCGGGGAGCGGGCGGTCTCGTCGGGCACGACGACGAGCCGGCCGCCGTGCAGCAGCGGGCCCCACAGCTCCCACACGGAGAAGTCGAAGGCGTAGGAGTGGAACAGCGTCCACACGTCGTCCGGGCCGAAGCCGAACCAGTGGCGGGTGCGGGTGAACAGCCGCACCACGTTGGCGTGCGGGATCACCACGCCCTTGGGGCGGCCGGTGGAGCCGGAGGTGTAGATGGCGTAGGCGGGGCTCTCCGGGAGGGGGCGGCGGGCCGGGGCGGGTCCGGTGGCCGGGCGCCCGGCCAGGTCGGCTGCCGTGTCCGGGTCGTCGAGGAGGAGGGCGGGCACACCGGTGCCGCCGGTTCGGGCCGCGGTGCCGGTGGTGGTCACCAGGGCCACCGGGGCGGCATCGGCGAGGAGGTGGTCGATGCGTTCGGCGGGCGAGTTCGGGTCGATCGGCAGGTAGGCCGCGCCGGTCTTCAGCACGGCCAGGATCGCGACGACCTGGTCGGTGGAGCGGGGCAGGGCGAGGGCGACGAACCGCTCGGGCCCGGCGCCGAGTTCGGCGAGCCGGTGGGCGAGGTGGCCGGCGCGGGCGTCGAGGGCCGCGTAGTCCAGCCGCTCGGTTCCGCAGGTGACGGCGACGGCGCGGGGGGTGCGGGCGGTCTGCGCCTCGAACAGGTCCACCAGCGTCTCGGCGGGGCGGCCGCTGGCGGCGCCGTTCCAGTCGGTGAGCATCCGCCGCCGTTCCTCGGCCGTCGTCCAGGCCAGGGCGCGCAGCGGCCGGTCGATGCCGTCGGCCAGCCCGGTGAGCAGCAGGCACAGCCGGCCGGCGAGCGCGCGGACGGTCGCGGCGTCGAACAGGACCGGGTCGTAGGCGAGGTCGAAGCCGAGGCGTTCGCCGTGGTAGGCGCGCAGGACGAGCGGGTAGTTGGTGGCGTCGCGGGAGGTCACCTCGGCCAGCCGGATCCCGGAGCCGGCCGTGCGGGCCTCGTCGAAGGGGTAGTTCTCGAAGGCGACCATGCTGTGGAAGAGCGGGCTGCCGGACGGCACATCGCTCAGCTGGGTCAGCTCGGCGAGCGACGCGGCCGCGAACCGCCTCGACTCGGCCTGGGCGTCCTGGAGTTCGCGCAGCCACTCCGCGGCCGGCCGCGTGGCGTCGACGCGGACTCGGGTGGGCACGGTGTTGATGAACATGCCGACCATCGACTCGACGCCGGGCAGGTCGTCGGGCCGCCCGGACACGGTGGTGCCGAACACGATGTCGTCCTGGGCGGCGTAGCGGGCCAGCAGCAGGGCCCAGGCGCCCTGGACGACCGTGTTGAGGGTGAGTCCGGCCGCACGGGCGGTGCGCGCGAGGCGGGCCGACGCCTCTTCGTCCAGACCGGCCGTGTGCACCTCAGCGGAGCGGGCCTGGTGGGCTTCCCGCAGGGGGCGGTCGGCGGGCAGTGGGGTGGGTTCGGCGAAGGCGGCGAGGACGCCCTGCCAGTGGGCGCGTGCGGCGACGGGGTCCTGTTCGGCGAGCCAGCGCACGTAGTCGCCGAAGGGGCGCCGCAGCGGCGGCCGGGACTCGGCGCCCGCGGTGAGCGCCGCGTACTCCTCGCACACCTCGGTGAGCACCTGGGCCAGGCTCCAGCCGTCCAGAATCAGGTGGTGGGAGGTCCACAGCAGGTGCAGCCGGGCGTCGGGCAGCCGGACCATGGTCAGCCGCATCAGCGGCGCGGCGGCGAGGTCGATGCCCCGGGCCAGGTCGTCGGCCCGCAGCCGGGCCAGGCGTTCGGCGCGTTCCGCCTCGTCCAGGTCACGCCAGTCGAGATGGGTGACCGGCACCCGCACGTCGCGGCGCACGACCTGGAGGGGCACGGGCACGTCCTCCCAGACCACGCAGGTGCGCAGGGCGGGCGTGCGGTCGGTGACGCGCTGCCAGGCGATGGCGAGCGCGTGCGGGTCGGCGACGCCCTCCAGCAGCAGGCCGGCCTGGTCGACGTAGACGTCGTCGGGGCCGCCGACCAGCCGGTGGAAGAGCATGCCCTCCTGCAGCGGGGTCAGCGGCAGGACGTCCTCCACGTCCCGGCCGTCGCCGACCAGCCGGTCCAGACGGTCCTGGCCGAGGCGGGCCAGCGGGAAGTCGGAGGGGGTGCGGCCGCCCGCGCCGGGACGGGCGCAGTGCGCGGTGATCGCGGCGAGCGCCTGCGTCATGCCGTCGGCGAGGGCGCGGACGGTGTCCTCGTCGTGCACCTGGTCGCTGTAGTGCCAGGAGATCCGCAGTTCGCCGTCGGTGACCACGGCGGAGACGTCCAGCAGGTGGTCCAGCGGTTCGCCGGGGGCGATGTCGCGGCCCGGTGCCTCGCCCGCCGGGGCGAAGTCCCCGCCGCTGGGGGTCTCCCACTGACCGTGGTAGTTGAAGCTGATCTGCGGCGGCGACACCTCCCGCAGGGCGCGGGCGGCCGGGTCGGGCGAACCGAGGCGGGCCAGGGCCTCGTAACTCAGGCCGTGCCGGGGCACGGACCGCAGCCGCTCCTTCACCGCCTTGAGAGTGGCGCCCCAGTCGGGCGCCCCGGACGGTCCGGCGGGCGCGAGGGTGACGGGGTACTGGGCGGTGAACCAGCCCACCGTGCGGGACAGGTCCAGCGTGTCGTCCTCGCGGCCGTGGCCCTCCAGCAGGACGGTCACCCGCTCGGCGCCCGTCCAGTCGGCGAGGACCCGGCTCAGCGCGCCGAGCAGGATGTCGTTGACCTGGGTGCGGTAGACCGCGGGCACCCGGCGCAGCAACGCCTCGGTGGTGGCGCGGTCCACGCGGGTGCTGAGGGTGTGGACCGAGCCGGCGAGCGGGGTGCCGGGGCGGTCAACGGGCAGCGGGGTACGGGGTTCGGCGGCCTCGGCCGTCCAGTGCGGCAGGTCGGCGTCGAGGTCGCCGGCGCGCACCCGGCGTGAGAGGTGCGCGGCCCAGTCGGTGAACGGCGTGGGGACGGGCTCCAGCCGTACCGCACCTCCCCCGGCCGCCTGCCGGTAGGCCTCGGCGAGGTCGGCGAGGAGGATGCGCCAGGAGACGCTGTCCACCGCCACGTGGTGGGCGGTGACGAAGAGCTGGGGCCGCTCGCCCGGGCGGGTGAACAGGACGGCCCGCAGCAGAGCGCCGGTCTCCGGGTCGAGTGCGGCGCGGGCGGCCCCGGCGGCCTGTTCGCGCTGTGCCGTCGGGTCGGCGGCGCGGGAGAGGTCGTGGCGGGTGAGCAGGCCGGTGGCCGGGCCCTCTCCGGGGTGCTGGAGCCAGGTATCCCCGGAGCGGGTGAAACGGGTGCGCAGCGCCGGGTGGTGGGCGGCCAGGGCCTCCAGGGCGCGCTCCAGGGCCGGCTCGTCCAGGTCGTAGGGCAGGTGCAGCAGCATCGACATGCTGAAGTGCCGCAGGGCGCCGTGGGTGGCGAAGAACCACTCCTGGACGGGGGTCAGCGGCGCCGGGCCCTGCTCGGCCGGGCGCCGGGGCGCGGGCACCTGCGCGGGGCGCGCGGACGCGGCGGCGGCGAGGTCGGCGACGGTCTGGTGGCGGAAGACGTCCCGCGAGGTCAGCTGCAGCCCGGCCGCGCGGGCGCGGGCGACGGCCTGGATGCTGAGGATGGAGTCACCGCCCAGTTCGAAGAAGTTGTCCGTCACGCCGACCCGGCGCGCGCCCAGCACCTCGGCCCAGATGCCGGCCAGGGTCTCCTCCTCGGGGGTGCGCGGGGCGACGAACTCCCGCTCGCGCTCGCCGCCCTCGGTGTCGGGGGCGGGCAGGGCGCGCCGGTCGACCTTGCCGCTGACGGTCATCGGCAGGGCGTCGAGCACGGTGAAGGAGGACGGCACCATGTGGTCGGGCAGCACCCGCCGCAGGGCCGCTCGCACCTCGCCCGCGGCGGGCCGCGCGTCGCGGGCGGCGGGGACGAGATAGGCGGCGAGCCGGACGTGGCCGTGCGGATCGGTGACGGCGACGACCACGGCGGCGGCGACCTCGGGCAGGTCGGTCAGGGCCGCCTCGACCTCGCCGGGCTCGATGCGGTGGCCGCGCACCTTGACCTGGTCGTCGGCACGTCCCAGGTAGTCCAGGCTTCCGTCGGCGGTCCAGCGGGCCAGGTCGCCGGTGCGGTACATGCGGGCACCGGGCGGGCCGAACGGGTCGGGCAGGAACCGCGCGGCCGTCAGCCCCGGCCGCCCGGCGTAACCGCGCGCCAGTTGCACACCGGCCAGGTACAGCTCGCCGCCGACACCGGGCGGCACGGGCCGCAGCCGGTCGTCGAGGACATAGGCACACACGTTGGCCAGCGGCCGTCCCACGGTCGGCTGGCCGTCGCCCTCGATACGGCAGGCCAGCGCGTCGACCGTGCACTCGGTGGGCCCGTAGAAGTTGTACGCGGCCACGTCCCGCCGCCCTGCCAGCTCCCGCCACAGGGCGGGGCCGACGGCCTCGCCGCCGAGCATGAGGACGCGCGGGTGGTGGCGCGGGTCGTCCAGCAGTCCGGCGGGCAGCAGCTGGCGCAGGTAGGTGGGGGTGAGGTCGAGGAAGTCGATGCGGTGCTCGACGACGTACTCGACCAGCGCGGCGGCGTCCAGCCGGGTCGACTCGTCGACCAGGTGCAGCGGGTGGCCGTCGGCCATCAGCAGCACGCCCTCCAGCGAGGTGTCGAAGGAGAACGACGCCGTGAGCGCCACCCGCAGCGGCCCGCCGCCCGCCTCGGCGACGAAGCCCTCGCGGTGGCCCGCCAGGAGGTTCGCCGCGGACCGGTGTGTCACGGCAACGCCCTTGGGGCGGCCGGTGGAGCCGGAGGTGTAGATGACGTAGGCGGTGGTGTCGGGGTCGGGCGGGGTGAGCGGGCCACCGGTGGTGTCGCCGGTCTCCCGCAGCGCGGCCTCGTCGAGGACGAGCGCGGGCCGCGCGTCGTCCAGCAGGAACCGCACCCGGTCCTCGGGCAGCGCCGGGTCCAGGGGCAGGTATCCGGCGCCGGCCTTCCAGACGGCGAGCATCGCCACGATCATGTCGGCGGTGCGCGGCAGCCTGAGGGCGACCAGCCGCTCGGGTCCCGCGCCGCGCGCCACCAGGTGACGGGCCAGGCGGTCGGCGCGCGCGTCGAGCGTCGCGTAGTCGAGGCGTTCGTCGCCGGCGACGAGGGCGGTGGCGTGCGGGGTGCGGGCCGCCTGCCGTGCGAACAGCTCGGGCAGGCTCTCCTCCGGCACCGGGCGCGCGGTGGCGTTCCAGTCCCGCGTCACCTGACGCTCCCGCTCGGGCGAGAGCAGGGGCAGGGCGCCGAGCGGCCGGTCGGGGCCGGCGGCGGCGCCGTCCAGTGTGCGCAGCAACTGGTCCGTCATGCGCTCGGCGGTGGCCGCGTCGAACAGGTCGGTGCGGTACTCCAGCAAGCCGGTCAGTCCGTCGCCGTCGGGCACGAACTCGACGCTCAGGTCGAACGTGGCGGCCCGCCGGGGCACGGCGACGGAAGAGGCGGACAGGCCGTGCGGGTCGGGTGCGGCGGGCGGCGCGGGGTGCAGCAGGACCATCACGTCGAACAGGGGGTTGCGGCCCGCCTCGCGGGTCGCGCCGACGGCCTCGACCAGCCGCTCGAACGGCGTGTCACCGTGCGCGAAGGCGTCGTTGACCGTGTCCGCGACGGAGGTGAGCAGTTCCCGGAAGGAACGGCTCGTCTCGACGCGGGTGCGCAGGGCGACGGTGTTGACGAAGAAGCCGACGGCCCGCTCCAGGTCGGTGCGGCCGCGTCCGGGGGTGAGCGAGCCGACGGTGATGTCGTCCTGCCCGGACCAGCGGGCCAGCAGGGTCTGGCAGGCGGCGACCAGGGCGGTGAACAGGGTCGTGTGCTGCTCGGCCGCGAGCTGTTTCAGCCGGGCCGTGGTGGCCGCCGGGACGGTGAAGGTGTGCACCGCGCCCGCGCCGGACTCCTCTCCTCGGCGCGGCCGGTCCAGCGGCAGTTCGGGTGCGACCGCCCCCGACAGTCTCTCCTTCCAGTGCGCCAGCTGACGCTCCAGCCGGGTGCCGGACAGCTGCTCGCGCTGCCAGACGGCGAAGTCCGGGTACTGCGTGGCCACCGGCGCCAGTGCGGGCCGCGCGCCTTGGGCGAGGGCGTCGTAGGCGGTGCACAGTTCGTCCAGCAGGACGCCCATCGACCAGCCGTCGGTGTTGATGTGATGGGCCGTCAGCAACAGGACGTGGGTATCGGGTGCCTCCCGCAGGAGCAGGGCGCGCAGCAGCGGCCCGGCCTCCAGGTCGAAGGGCCTCTCGTACTCGGCCAGCAGGGCGGTCTCCGCGTCGGCCCCGGTCTCGCCGGCGGCCGTGAGGTCCCGGACGGGCAGCGGCAGCGGCCCGGCGGGGTGCACGGTCTGCGCGGGAGTGCCGTCGTTCTCCTCGAACGTGGTGCGCAGCGCCTCGTGCCGCTCCACCACGTGCTCCAGCGCGGCGGAGAGGGCGGTGTGGTCGAGTGCGCCGGTGAGGCGCAGCGCCACGGCGCTGTTGTAGCGCGGGTCGCCGGGGCGCAGCCGGTCCAGGAACCACAGGCGCTGCTGGGCGAAGGACAGCGGCAGCGGCCGGGTGCGGTCGGCGCGCGGGATGGCCTGCCGGGCGGCGCCGGTGGCGCCTGCGGCGGTCCGTCCGGCCAGCCGGCGGCGGAGTGCTTCCTGGAGGTCCTGCGGGAGGGCCTCGGCACGGTTTCGCTTCGAAGACGTCATGGTCGTCCGGTCCTCACCGTTCATCGTGGTCGCTGTCGCCGCGTGCGGCGTCTTCGAGTTCGCTCAGCACCTGTTCCTCCACCAGGTCCGCCAGGGCGGCGACGGTGCGGTTGACCAGGACGTCGCGGGGCGTGAGGGTCACGCCGAAGGTGTCGTTGGCGCGGGAGGCGATGAGCAGCGCGCGCAGGGAGTCGCCGCCCAGGGCGAAGAAGTCGTCCTCGGCTCCCACGGTGGTCTCCAGCGCCTCCTCCCACAGGGCGGCGACGGCCTCCTCGGTGGGCGTGCGGGGCGGTACGTGTCCGGCGTCCGGCTCCCGTGTCCCGGGGACGGGGGCGGGCAGCGCGGCCCGGTCGGTCTTGCCGTTCTCCGTCAGCGGGAAGCGGTCCATCGCCACGAACGCCGACGGCACCATGGGGCCGGGCAGGGTGCGGGCGGCGAAGGCCCGCAGGTCCGCGCCGGCCGGCGCCTCGGCGCCGGGGGCGACGAGCACGTGGGCCACCAGGCGCGGCAGCCCCGGTTCGTCCTCCCGCACGCTCACCACGGCGTCCAGCACCGCCGGGTGGCGCACCAGGGTGGCCTCCACCTCGCCGGCCTCGATGCGGTGGCCGCGCAGTTTGAGCTGGTGGTCGGTGCGGCCGAGGTAGTGCAGTTCGCCGCGGGCGTCACGGCGGACCAGATCGCCGGTGCGGTACATGCGCGCGCCGGGCGGTCCGAACGGGTCGGCGGTGAAGCGGGTCGCCGTCAGGCCGGGGCGGTTGAGGTAGCCGCGGGCCAGGGCCGGTCCGGCGAGCCACAGTTCGCCGGACACGCCGTCGGGGACGGGGCGCAGGCGGGCGTCGAGGACGTAGGCGGCGGTGACGGGCAGGGCGCGGCCGATGGGCGGTGCGCCGCCGTCCGGTTCCAGCGGGTCGGACCAGGTGGCCACCACGGTGGCCTCGGTGGGCCCGTAGGAGTTGATCATGCGGTGGTGCGGTGCCCATCGGGCGACCAGTTCGCCCCGGCAGGCGTCCGCGCCGACGATCAGGGTGCGCAGGTCGGGCAGGGTGCCGGGGGTGTCCGGCGGGAGGGTGGCGAGCGCGGCGGGCGGCA
Source organism: Streptomyces sp. NPDC094143 (assembly GCF_040303825.1). Classification (NCBI taxonomy): domain Bacteria; kingdom Bacillati; phylum Actinomycetota; class Actinomycetes; order Kitasatosporales; family Streptomycetaceae; genus Streptomyces; species Streptomyces sp. NPDC094143. The sequence continues at coordinate 148,578 of NZ_JBEOTZ010000013.1, read as the reverse complement.
GCAGGGTGTGCGTGATGCGCGCGGTGCGCAGCACGCCGGCCAGTTCGGCGCCGAGCAGCGGGCCGGGCGGCGGTACGACCAGGCTCGCGCCGTGCGGCAGGGACATGCACAGCTCCAGCACGGAGGCGTCGAAGCTGGGCGTGGCGAAGGCCAGCACACGGTCCCCGGCACGGACCTGGTACTGCGCGGCCTCGGCGGCGGCGAACGCGGCCAGCCCCCGGTGGGTGACGACGACGCCCTTGGGGGTGCCGGTGGAACCGGAGGTGTAGATGACGTACGCCGGGTCGTCGAGGTGCAGCGGACGGACGCGGTCGGTGTCGGCGGGCCGGTGGCCGGGCGCGCCGTCGGGCGGTGCGGCGAGCAGGCCGGCGACCTCCTCGGCGGTGAGGGTGACGGCGGGGTTCGCGTCGCGCAGCATCAGCGCCACCCGCTCGGCCGGGTAGCCGGGGTCCACGGGGAGGAACGCGGCGCCCGCCTTGGCCACGGCGAGCTGGGCGAGGACCATGTCCGCCGAGCGCGGCAGGACCAGCGCGACGAGGTCGCCGGGACCGGTCCCGCGGGCGATGAGCCGGTGGGCCAGCAGGTTGGCACGGGCCTCCGTCTCGGCGAAGGTGAACCTCGACTCCCCTGCTTCGAGGGCGGGTTGGCCGGACCACCGGTCGACGGCGGCCTCGATCAGCGTGGGCAGCGTCGCCGGGGGCGGCAGCGGGAGGTGCGGGCGGGCGGGGCCGTGCAGCAGTCGGTGGCGCTCGGTGGGCGGCAGCACGTCCACCGCGTGCAGCGGCGCCTCGTCGCCCGACGCGGCCAGGGCGGTCAGGGCGTGCACCAGCCGGGTGGCCAGGGCCTCGGCCGTGGTCGCCTCGAAGTACCGCTGGTCGTAACCGAGTTCCACGGTCAGCTCGTCGCCGGGCGAGATCACCACGGTGAGCGGGTAGTTGGTCGCCTCGCGGGCGTCGAGGCCGTGCACGCGCACGCCGTGCGCGCCCGCGGTGGCGTCGCCGACCGGGTAGTTCTCGAACACCAGCAGGCTGTCGAACAGGGGCGTGCCCGGCGGCAGTTCGCTCCACTGGTGCAGGTCCGTCAGCGGCACGTGGTCGAAGCGCCGGTCCTCGGCGCGGGCGGCCTGCAGCTCCCGAAGCCAGGCGGTGCACGGCGTGGACTCGTCCACGGTGACCCGCGCGGGCAAAGTCGTGATGAACAGGCCGGTGATGGTGTCCGCGCCGGGCAGGTCGGCGGGCCGGCCGGAGACCGTGGTGCCGAAGCACACCTCCCGACCGCCCCCGGCGCGCGCCAGCAGCAGCGCCCAGGCACCTTGGACCAGGGTGTTGAGGGTGAGCCGGTGGCGGCGCGTGAAGTCGGTCAGCTTGGCTGTGCCGTCCGCGTCGAGGCGCTGCGACAGCCAGGTGCCCGACCGTGCGGCGGCGCCCGGGGCGGGCCTGCGGTCGTACGGCAGCGGGGTCGGCGCCGCGTATCCGGCGAGGGCGGCCTTCCAGTGCTCCTCGGCGGCGGCGGTGTCGCGGCCGGCCAGCCAGGCGGCGTAGTCGGCGAAGGGCCGCCGCTGAGGCAGCCGCGGCTCGGCCCCGGCGGCGAGCGCGGCGTGCGCCTGAAGGACGTCCGACAGCACGTGGAAGACGCTCCAGCCGTCCAGCAGGACGTGGTGGAAGGTCCATACCACGCGCACCTCGTCCGCGCCGAGCCGGATCAGGGTGACGCGCAGCAGCGGGGGGCGGCCGAGGTCGATGCCGCGGGCCCGGTCGTCGTCGAGCAGTTGCCGCAGTGCGCTCTCCCGCCGCGCCGGGTCGAGGTCGCTCCAGTCGAGCCGGGTGACGGGCAGCGGGACGCGGCGGTGCACGGTCTGCAGCGGCGTCGGGACCCCGGTCAGGGCGACGGCGGTGCGCAGCACGGGCGTGGCGTCCACGACGTGCTGCCAGGCGTCCGCCAGCAGCGCGGGGTCGCGCACGCCGTCGGCGACGAAGGTGATCTGCTCGACGTACAGGCCCTCGCCGGGCTCGTCCATGCCGTGCACGACCATGCCGGTCTGGGTGGGGGTCAGCGGGTAGACGTCCGTCACGTCCCGGCCGTCGCCGACGAGCCGGTCGACTGCGGATTGGTCCAGGGCGGCCAGCGGGAAGTCGGACGGGGTGCGGCCGCCCGCGCCGGGCCGGGCGCAGTGCCGGACGATCCGGCGCAGTTCCTCGGCCGTCTCCTCGGCGAGGTGGGCGACGGTGTCCTGCCGGTGCACCGTGCGGGAGTACGACCAGGTGAACTCCAGCCGCTTGTCGGTGACCCGGCCGAGCACGTCGATGAGGTGGGGTCGGTCCGCCGAGCGGTCCATGCCGCCGGTCAGGCCCTCGTGGGGCGCCCGCAGCAAACCGTCTCCGGTGGCGCTGAAGTCCTGCTGCCCGAGGTAGTTGAAGCCCACTCGCGGCAGGTCGGGCAGTTCGGGTCCCGACGGGTGCAGGTGCCGCAGCGCGCCGTAGCCCACTCCCCCGCGCGGTACGGCCCGCAGGTTCTCCTTGACGGTCTTCAGCGCGGTGCCGAGGCCGGCGTCGCCGGGCACGTCGAGGCCCACGGGGAACATGGTGGTGAACCAGCCGACGGTGCGGGACAGGTCGACGCCGTCGAAGAGGTCCTCGCGGCCGTGCCCCTCCAGCGCGACCACCACCCGGTCCTGCCCCGTCCAGCGGCCCAGGACCCGGCCGAGCGCGCACAGCAGGACGTCGTTGACGCGTGTGCGGTAGGCGTCGGGAACCTCCTTCAGCAGGCGTTCGGTCTCCTCGGCGCCGAGGCTCACCGTCACGGTCTCCTCGTCGGCGGCGGTGTTGCCGCCGGGAAGGTCGGTCGGCAGGCCGGTCGGGTGAAGGGCGCTCCAGTGGGCGGCCTCGTCGTCGAAGCCGCCGTCGGCCGTGTGCGTGGCCAGGCGCCGGGCCCAGTCGCGGAAGGAGGTCGTCTTCGCGCCCAGGTCGGGGGTTCCCCCGGCGAGCAGCGCCCGGTAGGCGGTGTCGAGGTCTTCGAGGATCACCCGCCAGGACACCGCGTCGACGACCAGGTGGTGGGCGGCCAGCAGCAGGACGGGCGGCAGGTCGCCGTCCCGGTGGCACAGGGCGGCCTTCAGCAGCGGCCCGACCGCCAGGTCGAACGCCGCGCACAGGGCGACGGCCACGGCGGCCGGGTCCTCCGGGGTGCGGTGCACCTCCAGGTGCGGCTCGGTGCCGGGCGGGGTGCCCAGCTGCCGCCACCGGCCGTCGCCCGCGTGCTCGTACCGCGTGCGCAGCGCGTCGTGCTGCTCCAGCACCGCGGCGAGGGCGGCGCGCAGCAGTGTCTCGTCGGTGTCGGGCGCCACCTCGAAGGAGACCGCCTGGGTGAAGTGGGCCGGGTCGCCGGTGAGGGTGTCGAACAGCCAGTGCTGTACGGGCGTGAGGGGGACGTCGCCGACGACGGGGCCCTGGTCGGCCGTGGCGGGGGCCGGGCCGGCCGGTGAGGCGTCGACCGCGGCGGCGAGTTCGGCGATCGTCTGGTGGGCGAAGAGGTGACGGGGTGTCAGGGTCAGTCCGGCCCGGCGGGCCGCGGAGACGATCTGGATGCCGAGGATGGAGTCGCCGCCGAGCGCGAAGTAGTTGTCCGTCGCGCCCACTTCGGGTACGCCCAGCACCCGTGCCCAGATCGCGGCGAGGGTCTGCTCGGTGGCGGTGCGCGGCGGCCGAACGTCCTCCGTGGTGGGGGCCGCGGACCACACCGGTTCCGGCAGGCCGCGCCGGTCCAGCTTGCCGGTGGCGCCCAGAGGCAGCCGCTCCAGGGGCACCACGGCCGCCGGGACCAGGTGGTCGGGCAGGGTGCGGGCGAGGAACGCCCGCAGCTCGGCCGGCGCCGGGAGGTCGCCGGCGCGCGGCACGGCGTAGCCGACGAGGCGCTTGTGGCCGTCGTGTTCGACCACGCGGGCGGCGGCCGCGGCGACCTGGGGGTGCCGGGCCAGGGCCGCCTCCACCTCACCGAGTTCGATGCGGAAGCCGCGCACCTTCACCTGGTCGTCGGTGCGGCCCAGGTACAGCAGGTCGCCGTCGGCCGTCCAGCGGACCAGGTCGCCGGTGCGGTACATGCGGCTGCCGGGCGATCCGAACGGGTCGGCGAGGAAGCGGCCGGCGGTCAGGCCGGGCCGGTTCAGGTAGCCGCGGGCCACCCCGGTCCCGGCGAGGTACAGCTCCCCGGGCGCTCCGACGGGCACGGGCCGCATACGGGCGTCGAGGACGTAGGCGCGGGCGCCGCCGACCGGCCGGCCGATGGGCGGCACCCGGTCGGGGTCGGCCGGGTCGCAGGTGAAGGCGGTGGCGTAGACGGTGGCCTCGGTGGGGCCGTAGACGTTCATCACGCGGCAGCCGGGGATCGCCTCGCGCACCTGCTGGACGGCGCGGGCGGGCAGGGCCTCCCCGGCCAGGACGACGGTGTCGGCGCCGACGTGCACGGTGTCCTCGGCCAGCAGCCGGCCGAGGGCGGAGGGCACGGCGCTGAGCAGCCCCGCCCGCCACGGCCCGGACCGCTCGGCGAGGGCCAGCAGGTCGCGGACGACCTCCACCCGGCCGCCCGCCAGCAGCGGCGAGAAGATCTCGAACACCGACACGTCGAAATTGAGCGAGGTGGACGCCACCACGTGGGCGAGTCCCCGGCCGGTGAACTCGGCGGCGGCCCAGTCGGTCAGCGCCACCACCGAGGCGTGGGAGACGACGACGCCCTTGGGCCGGCCGGTGGAGCCGGAGGTGTGGATGACGTAGGCCGGGTGGTCCGGCAGCAGCCGGGCATGCCGCTCGCCGTCGCCGACGGGTGCCGCGGACGCGGCGGCCAGCCGGGCGGCGCAGGCCGGGTCGTCCAGGGCGATCCGCGTGTACGGGCCGTCCGGGAGCCTGGCGGAGGTCTCCGCGCAGGTGATGACCGCGTCGGGGCGGACGTCCTCGAAGAGGAACGCGATGCGCTCGGCCGGGTATCCGGGGTCGACGGGCAGGTAGGCGGCGCCGCTCTTGAGGACCGCCAGGAGCGCCACGATCAGGTCGGCGGTGCGGGGCAGGGCCAGGGCGACGAACCGCTCCGGCCCCGCTCCGGCGTCGATCAGCAGCCGGGCCAGCCGGTTGGCGCGCTCGTCGAGCTGCCGGTACGTGAGGTGGTCGGCGCCGGCGGTGACGGCGCGGGCGTCGGGGGTGCGGGCGGCCTGGGCCGCGAAGGCGTCCGGGAGGGTGCGCCGCGGGAGCTGCGCGCCCGGTCCGGCGAGGCGGTCCAGCAGGCGGCGCCCGTCGGCCGGTGAGAGCGGGGTGAGGTCGGCGAGGGGGCGGTCGGCGTCGGCGGCGAGCTGCGTCAGGAGGGTGCGCAGGCTCGCGCCGATCCCCTCGACGGTGGCCGCGTCGAAGGCGGCCGGGTCGTAGTCGAGGCTCACGGTGACGTCGTCGCCGGGGGCGACGACCACGCTGAGCGGGTAGCTGGTCGGCTCGACGTCGCGTTCCTGCTCGACGGCGAGTCCGTGCCGGGCCAGGGCGCCCGCGTCGAACGGGTAGTTCTCGAAGACGACGATGCTGTCGAACAGGCCGGTGCCGCCGGGTACTTCGCTCCAGGACTGCAACTGGGCGAGGGACACGAAGTCGTGGCGCCGGGACTCCGACTGGGCGGCCTGCACCTCGCGCAGCCACTCCAGCAGGGGGCGGTCCCGGTCGATGCGCAGCCGGGTGGGCAGGGTGTTGATGAACAGGCCCACCATGGAGGTCACGCCGGGCAGTTCGGCCGGGCGGCCGGACACGGTCGTGCCGAAGACGACGTCGTCACCGCCGCCGTAGTGGTGCAGCAGCAGCCCCCAGGCGCCCTGGAGCACGGTGTTGACGGTCAGTCCGGCCCGCTGGGCGGTGTCCCTCAGGCGTGCCGACACCTCCGTGCCGAGGGTCATCCGCACCGTGCCGGACGAGGAGGCTCGGTGTGCGTCGGCGGGGCGCCGGTCGCGGGGCAGTTCGGTGGGCACGGCGAATCCGGCGAGGGTGTCGCGCCAGTGCTGTTCGGCCCGGGCGGTGTCCTGGGCGGCCAGCCACTCCAGGTAGCGGGCGAAGGGGGCCCGGTCGGGCACCTGCGGGCGGCGGCCGGCGGTCCGGGCCGCGTACCGCTCGCACACCTCGTCGAAGACCTGGGCCGCGCTCCAGCCGTCCAGCAGCACGTGGTGGAACGTCCACACCATGCGCACCCGGTCCGGGGCGAGCCGGATCAGCGCGAGCCGCATCAGCGGAGCCGTGCCGAGGTCGATCCCGGTCTCCCGGTCCGCGTCGAGCAGCGCCTCCGTCTCCCGTGCGCACCGCTCGGCGGTCCACCCGGTCCAGTCGTGCTGGGTGACCGGCACGGCGGCCCGTCGCTCCACCACCTGGAGGGGTTCTGCCGTCTCCTGCCACACCAGGCGGGTGCGCAGGATCGCGTTGGCGTCCGCCGTGTCCTGCCACGCCGCGGCGAGAGCGTGCGGGTCGGTGACGCCGTGCAGGACGACCTGCACCTGGTTGACGTAGGTGCGGCCCTGGGGGTCCAGGAGGCTGTGGAAGAGCATGCCCGCCTGCATCGAGGTCAGCGGGTACACGTCCTCGACGCCGCGGCCGTCGCCCACGACCCGGTCCACGGCGGCCTGGTCGAGGCGGGCCAGCGGGAAGTCCGAGGGCGTGCGGCCGCCGGCCTGCGGGCCGGCGCAGTGCGCGACGATCTCCTCCAGGGAGCGCAGCATGCCCTCGGCGAGGGCGGCGACGGTCTCCTCGCGGTGGCGGCCGTCGCTGTAGTGCCAGGTGATCTCCAGCTGGTCGTCCTCGACGCGGGCCACCACGTCCAGCAGGTGCGGACGCGGCGCTGCGGGGTCCTCCGCGCCGTCCAGGCCGCCGGGAACGGCCCGGACCAGCGCGGCGTCGGGGGCGGACCAGTCGAACCGCCCCAGGTAGTTGAAGCTGATGCCGGGCAACGGCGCGGCGGCGAGCCGTTCGTCGCCCGCGAGGTGGCGCAGGGCGCCGTAGCCGATCCCCCGGTCGGGCACGGCCCGCAGCTGTTCCTTCACGGCTTTCAACGCGGTGCCCCAGTCACCCCGGGGCAGGTCGAGGGCGACCGGGAAGAGGCTCGTGAACCAGCCGACCGTGCGGGACAGGTCGAGGTCGTCGAAGTGCTGGTCCTCGCGGCCGTGCCCCTCCAGACCCACGGCCACGGTGCGGCGGCCGGTCCAGTCCGCCAGGACGCGGCCGAGGGCGGTCAGCAGGACGTCGTCGACGCGGGTGCGGTACACGCCGGGGACCTTGCGCAGGAGGTCCTCGGTGCGCTGCCGGTCGAGGCGTACGGTCACGGCGCGCAGGTCGGCGACGGTGTTGCCGCCGTGGAGGTCCACCGGCAGCGGTTCGGCGCAGTGCCGGGCCACGTCCGCCCAGTGGGCGCGCTGCGCGGCGAGGTCCGCCTCGCCGGTGCGGTTGGTGAGCCGCCGCACCCATTCCCGCACGGACGTGGTGCGCTCCGGCAGCCGGACCGCCTCCCCGGCCCGGGCCTGCCGGTAGGCCGTCTCCAGGTCCTCCAGCAGGACGCGCCAGGAGACGCCGTCGACGATCAGGTGATGGGCCGTCAGCAGCAGGCGCGGCATCCGGCCGTCGCCGGTGAACAGGCGCGCGGTGATCAGCGGTCCGGTCTCCAGGCGGAAGCCGGTGTGCGCCTCGTGGGAGAGGCGGGCCTCGGTCTCCGCCGCGGCCCGCGCGTCGTGACCGCTCAGGTCGTGCACGCGCAGCAGCTCCGGCACGTCGGCCTCCGCGGCGGCGTACTCCTGGCGCCAGGTGCCGTCCGCCGCGCGGATGAAGCGGGCGCGCAGGGCGTCGTGGTGGGTCCACAGCGCGGCCAGGGCGGCACTCAGCGCGCCGGGGTCGACGTCCGCGGGCGCCTCGACGACCACCGACTGGTTGAAGTACTCCGGGCGGGGCGGCTCGGCGTTTAGGAACCAGTGCTGGATCGGGGTGAGCGCGACCTCCCCGGACACCGGGCCGGTGTCCGCGACGGCCGCGCGGGCGCCGGTCGAGGCGGCGGCCAGGGCGGCGAGCGTGGGGTGGCGGAACAGGTCCCTCGGCGTCAGCGCCAGTCCCGCGGTGCGGGCGCGGGAGACGACCTGGATGCTGACGATCGAGTCGCCGCCCAGCATGAAGAAGTGGTCGTCGAGGCCGACGCGTTCCACACCGAGCAGCTCGGCCCAGATGCCGGCGAGCACCCGTTCGGCCTCGGTGCGCGGCGCGCGGTAGGCGGTGTCGGCCGCCGGCGACCACTCGGGTTCGGGCAGCCGGCGCCGGTCGACCTTGCCGTTCGCGGTCAGGGGCAGCTCGGCCAGGGTGACGAACGCGGCCGGGAGCATGTAGTCGGGCAGTTCCCCGGCCAGGTGGGCGCGCAGCTCGGCCGCCGGCGGCACGACCGCGCCGGGGGCCGGCACCAGGTGCGCGACCAGGCGTTTGCGTCCCTCGTGCCGTGAGACCGACACGACCGCCTCGGCGATCGCCGGGTGGGCGGTGAGCCGGGCCTCGATCTCGGCGGGCTCGACGCGGAAACCGCGGATCTTGATCTGGTCGTCGACGCGTCCCACGAAGCGCAGTGCGCCGTCGGCGCTCCAGCGCACGATGTCGCCGGTGCGGTACATCCGCCCGCCGGGCGGTCCGTAGGGGTCGGCCAGGTAGCGGGCCGCGGTGGCGCCGGGGCGCCCGGCGTAACCACGGGCCAGTCCGGCGCCGGCGAGGTACAGCTCTCCCGGCACGCCGGGCGGCTGCGGCTGGAGCGCGCCGTCCAGGACGTAGACGCGGGTGTCGTCGAGGGGACGGCCGATGGGCAGTGCCGCCGGCAGCGTGTCACCGGCGTGGAAGGCCTGGCGGGTGGCGAAGGTGGTGGTCTCGGTCGGGCCGTACACGTCGACGACGGTGAGGCCGGGGCAGGCGTCCAGCACGCGCCGTACGGCGGCGCCGGGCACGGCCTCGCCGCCCGTCCACACCTCGCGGGCGCCGCGCAGGCAGGCCGGGTCCTCCTGGGCGAGCAGGCGGAACAGGCCGACCGTCAGGAACAGGCAGCTCACGCCCTCTTCGGTGATCGCACGGCGTACGGCGGCGGCGTCCAGGTCGCCCGGTGGGGCGAGCACGGCCGTGCCGCCGCGCAGCATGGGCACCCACAGCTCGTAGGTGGAGGCGTCGAAGGCGTGCGGGGAGTGCACGAGCACGCGGTCGTGTCCGGCGAAGGCACGGTCGCGGGCGAGGGCCGCGACGTCCCGCTGCCGTGCGGCCACGCCCTTGGGGGTGCCGGTGGAGCCGGAGGTGAACATGAGGTACTGGACGTTGTCCGGGTGCACGCGCGGCGAAGTGGTGAGGTCAGTGGTCACCGCCTCGGCGTCCGGGTCCGGGCGCAGCACGCGTCCTTCCGGAAGCAGGTCCGCGGCCGTCTCGTGCCACTCCGCGTCCGTGAGCAGCAGGCCGGCGCCGGCCTCCGCGAGCATGGCCCGCAGCCGTTCCCGGGGTGCCCGGCCGTCGAGCGGGACGTACACGCCGCCGAGGCGGGCGAGGGCGAGCTGGGCGACGACGAGGGTGGTCGAGCGGTCCATCAGCACACCGACCGCGGCCTCCGGGCGCACCCCGCAAGCGGCCAGCCGGCCGGCAAGCGCCGCCGCCCGGGCGTCGAGTTCGCGGTAGGTCAGCCGCTCCGCGCCGGCCAGCAGTGCGAGGGCGTCGGGGGTGCGTGCCACCTGCGCGGCGAAGAGGGCCGCGGTGGTCGCGGCGGGGGCGCCGGTGGCGGTGTCGTTCCACGTGCGGAGCACCTGTTCACGGCGGGCGGCCGTCAGCAGCGGCAGGCGCGCGGGGGCCTGCTGCGGGCTGGCGGCGAAGCCCTCCAGCAGGACGGTGAGGTACTCGGCCATCCGCTCGACGGTGTCGGCGTCGAAGAGGTCCGGGTCGTAGCCGAGGCGCAGGGCGAGTTCCGTGCCGGGGTAGGCGACCAGGCTGAGCGGGTAGTTGGTGGTCTCGAAGCCCTCCAGACCGGTCAGCCGCAGGCCGTGCGCGGCGGCGAGGTCGTCGTCGACCGGGTAGTTCTCGAACACGACGATGCTGTCGAAGAGGGCGGCACGCTCGGGCAGGTCGGTGTACGCGGTCATCCGGTGCAGCGGCACGTGGTCGTGGCGCCGGTCCTCGCTCTGTTCCTGCTGGAGCCGGGCCAGCCAGGTGAGCAGCGGCTCGTCGCGCGGCACGGTCACCCGGGTGGGCAGGGTCGCGATGAACAGGCCGGTGATGGCGTCGGCCCCGGGCAGTTCGTCGGGCCGCCCGGAGACGGTGGTGCCGAAGACCGCCTCGGTGCGGCCCGCCTGACGGCTCAGCAGCACCGCCCAGGCACCCTGAACGAGGGTGTTCATCGTGAGACCCGCCGTCCTGGCCAGGTCCTGCAGCGCTTTCGTGGCGGGCTCGGGCAGGGTGACGCGCACGGCCGCCGTCGACTCCGCGCGGTGGCTCTCGCGGGGCTCGCGGTCGAAGGGGAGCGCGGTGGTCTCGCTCAGGCCGTTCAGTCGGGAACGCCAGTGCCGTTCGGCCTCGGCCCCGTCGGCGCGCTCACCCAGCCACGCGACGTAGTCACGGAAGGGGCGGCGCTCGGGCAGCGCGGCCTGTGCCGTGCCGGACAGGCCCGCGTGGCAGGCGAAGACGTCGGAGAGCACCTGGAACAGGCTCCAGCCGTCCAGGATCAGGTGGTCGAACGACCACACGACGCGGACCGCGCGGTCGGAGACCCGGGCCAGCACCAAGCGCTGGAGCGGCGCGCGGGTCAGGTCGACGCCCCGGGCGCGGTCGCGGTCGAGCAGGTCGCGCAGCCGCTCGTCCCGGTCGGCGGCGGTCAGACCGCGCCAGTCGGGCAGTTCCACCGGCACGGCCGCCCGGCGCTGCACCACGAGCAGTGGCTCGGGCACGTCCTGCCACACCACCCGCGAGCGCAGCACCGGGGTCCGGTCGGTGACCCGCTGCCAGGCGTCCGCCAGCACACCGGGATCGGGCACGCCGTCGAGGACGAACGTCAGCTGCTGGAAGTACACACCGCGGTCGTCCTGGGAGAGCCGGTGGAAGAGCATGCCGGCCTGGGTGGGCGTCAGGGGGTGGACGTCCTCCACGCCGGCGGGGTCCTCCCCCACGACGCGGTCGATGTGGGTCTGGTCGAGCCGGGCCAGCGGGAAGTCCGAGGGAGTGCGTCCGGCGGCGCCGGGCCGGGACGCGTACCGGGCGAGGCCGGCCAGCGCGTCGGCGTAGCGTTCCGCGAGGTCGGCGACGGTTTCCGGCCGGTGCACCCGGTCGGAGTGGAACCAGGTGAACTCCAGGCTGTCGCCGTCCAGCCGCCCCACGACCTCCAGGGCGTGCGGGCGCGCCCCCGACGGGTCGGCGTCCAGTTCCAGCGGGCGGACCAGGCCGCGGTACAGGCCCTCGGAGGGCTCGGACAGACCGAACCGGCCCAGGTAGTTGAAGCTGATCTGCGCGCTGGTCGCCGGGAGGGGTGTGCCGTCGCGGCCCGGCAGGGTCAGGGCGCCGTGGCCGATGCCGTGCCGGGGCACCGCCCGCAGGTGTTCCTTGACCTGCTTGATCACGCCGTCCCAGCCCGCCCCGGGCGGGACGGCCAGGGCGACGGGGTGGCGGGTGGTGAACCAGCCGATGGTCCGGCTGGTGTCGATGTCGGCGAAGAGCTCCTGGCGGCCGTGTCCTTCGACGTCGACGAGCACCCGGTCGTGTCCGCTCCAGCCGCACAGCACCCGGCCGAGGGCGGCGAGCAGGACGTCGTTGGCCTGGGTGCGGTACGTCTCGGGCAGAGTCCGCAGCAGCGCTTCGGTGACCTCGGGACCGAGCCGCACCGTCACCGAGCGCTGGGAGGCGTAGGTGCCGGTGCCCTCCTGGTCAGCGGGCAGAGCCGCCCGGGCGCCTCCGGTCTGCCGGCTCCAGTACGCCTGCTCGTCGTCGAAACCGCCGGCGGCGGTGTGCGCGGCCAGGCGCTCGGCCCACTGCCGCAGGGGGGAGGACTTGGCGGGCAGCGCGGCAGCGCCGTCGCGGCCCTCACGGCGGGCGAGGTAGGCGCGTTCGAGGTCTTCGAGGAGCAGGCGCCAGGAGACTCCGTCCACGACGAGGTGGTGGACGGCCAGATGCAGGACGGGCGGCCGTCGATCGCCCCGGTCGTGCAGGACGGCGCGCAGCAGCGGGCCGTGGCCCAGGTCGAACGGGCCGAGGTGCGGGGTGTCGGTGTCCGGGCCGGTGTGGTGGGTGAGGCGGCACCGCGCGGCCGGGCCGTCGATCAGCCACCGCACGCCCGTGTCGTCGGCGAGGAAGCGGGAGCGCAGCGCGTCATGGTGGGTGACCACGTCGTCGAGGGCGGCTTGCAGCGCGCCCGCGTCGACGTCGGCGGGCAGTTCCACCGAGAGCGTCTGGGCGAAGTGGCCGGCGCGCTCGGCGGCGCTGCCGAACAGCCAGTGCTGGATGGGTGTCAGAGGCGCGGCGCCGGTGGCCTCGAAAGGCGCGGACGGGACGGCGGTCCGGTGGCGGCACGTCTCGTCGGCGCGGCGGGCCAGGGCGGCGACCGTCTGGTGCTGGTAGACGTCGCGCGAGGTGATCGTCAGACCCGCCTGCCGGGCCTGGGCCACGACCTGGATGCTGAGGATGGAGTCGCCGCCCAGCGCGAAGAAGTTGTCGTCCGCTCCGACGCGCTCCACGTGCAGGACGCCGGCCCAGATGGCGGCGAGCGTGCGTTCGGTGGGGGTGCGGGGCGCGACGTGGCGGGCTGCGGGTTCGGCCGGCGCCGGGTCGGGAAGCTTGCCTCGGTCCAGTTTGCCGTTGGGGTTGAGCGGCAGGGCGGGCAGTACCACGACGGCCGCGGGGACCATGTAGTCGGGCAGGGTGCGCCCGAGTTCACGCCGTACCGCCTCGGGCTCCACCCGGGCGCCGGGGGCGGGGACCACGTATCCGGCAAGGCGGCGGTGACCGTCGCCGTCGCGGACGGTGGCGGCGGCCTCGGCGACGCCCGCGCAGCCGCGCAGGGCCTCTTCGACCTCGCCGAGTTCGATGCGGAAGCCACGCACCTTGACCTGCTGGTCGACACGGCCGAGGTACTCGAGCCGGCCGTCGGCGCTCCAGCGCACCAGGTCGCCGGTGCGGTACATGCGGTCCCCGGGAGCGCCGAACGGGTCGGCGACGAAGCGTGCGGCGGTCAGGCCGGGGCGGCGCAGGTAACCGCGCGCGAGTCCGCCGCCGCCCAGATACAGCTCGCCGGTGACGCCCGGCGGCTGGGGGCGCAGCAGACGGTCCAGCACGTAGGCGCGGGTGCGGGCGACGGGACGGCCGATGGGAGGCGCCTGGGCGGGGACGGTGGAGCCGGCGAACCAGGCGGTGGCGTAGACGGTGGCCTCGGTGGGGCCGTAGATGTTCGCCACCTCGGCGGTCGGCATGCCGCCCTTGATGTCGCGGACGGTGCGGGCGGGCAGGGCCTCGCCGGCCAGGACGACGGTTTCCGCCACGATGGCACCGTCGCCGAGCACCCGGGACAGTGCGGACGGCACACCGCTGAGCAGTCCGACCCGGCGCGGCCGAGGACCGTCGGTGGGGGCGGGGAGGTCGGCCAGGGCGGTGAGGTCGGCGACCACTTCGACGCTGCCGCCGGCCATCAGGGGGCACAGCAGCTCGAAGACGGACACGTCGAAGTTGAGGGAGGTGGAGGCGACGACGTGGGAGAAACCGCGCGAACCGAACGTGTCCCCCGCCCAGGCGGCCAGCGCGGCCACACTGCCGTGGGTGACGACCACGCCCTTGGGCCGGCCGGTGGAGCCGGAGGTGTAGATGACGTAGGCGGGATGGGACGGGTGGAGCGGTGCCGCGCGGTCGGCGTCGGTCAGGTCCGAGCCGTCGGTGCGGGCCTGAGCCGGGTCCGCGGCATCGGCGATGAAGGGCGCCAGGTCCTCCAGCAGCAGCGGCTCGCAGTCCCCGGGAAGCGCGTGCGCCGTGTCCCGGGTGGCGAGGACGAGGGCGGGGTCGGCGTCGGCCAGCATGAAGCGGATGCGTTCGGCCGGGTAGCCGGGGTCGACGGGCAGGTACCCGGCGCCCGACTTCAGTACGGCCCACAACACGGGCAGCAGATCGGCGGTGCGCGGCAGGCACAGCGCCACCAGGGACTCCGGGCCCGCGCCGCGTGCCGCCAGTAGCCGGGCGAGACGGTTGGCACGCCGGTTCAGCCCGGCGTAGTCCAGCCGGGTCTCGCCGCAGGTCACGGCGGTCCGGTCGGGAGTGCGGGCCACCTGCTCCTCGAAGAGCGCGGGGAGTGTGGCGCCGTCGGCCCGGTTGCCGGCCGGTGCGGGCGGGTTCCAGGAGTCCAGGAGCACGCGCCGCTCGTCGTCGGACAGCAGCGGGAGTTCGGCCAGCGTCCGCTGCGGGCCGTCCGCCATGCCTTCGAGCAGGTGGTGCAGCTGACGGCCCATCCGGGCCACGGTCGCCGCCTCGAACAGGTCGGTGTTGTACTCCACCGTCAGCTCGTGGCCGCCGTCGGCTCGCGGCGCGAACTCCAGCACGAGGTCGAAGCGGGCGGCCGGGCGGGGCAGCGGGTGGTCCTCGATGCGTACCCCGGCGGCGGCCGGCGGCCGGGCGGGCGCCGCCTGCTGGACCACGAGCGCCTGCACCAGCGGCGTGCGGCTGGGGTCTCTCGGCGGGGCGAGTTCCTCGACCACCCGGTCGAAGGGCACACCCTCATGGGCGAAGGCGTCCAGCACGGTCGCGCGCACGGTCTGCACGAACCGGTCCACCGTGACGGCGTCGTCGACCTCGCCGCGCAGCACCACCGTGTTGGCGAAGAAGCCCGTCACGTCCTCCAGTTCGCGGCGGTCCCGCCCGTTGGTGACGGTGCCGAACGCCACGTCCCGCTGCCCGGAGTAGCGGGCGAACAGCACGGCCGCCGCCGCGGCGAACACCGTGAAGACGGTGGTGTCGCGGCCCGCTGCCAGCTGCCGCAGCCGGTCCACCAGGTGGCGCGGTATCTCCTGGCGGTGTGCCGCGCCCGCGGTGGTGCGCACCGCGGGGCGCGGCCGGTCGGTGGGCAGTTCGAGCTGCTGGAGGCCGGCGAGGTGGCGTTTCCAGTACGCGAGGTCGTCCGCGTGGGCGTCGGCGGTGTGCCGCTCGCGCTCCCACAGCGCGAAGTCCGGGTACCGCACTTCCGGCCGGGGCAGGCCGTCGGGTTCGCCGGTGGCCTCCGCCCGGTAGAGCGCCGCCAGGTCCCGGGTCAGGACGCCCACCGACCAGCCGTCGGTGACGATGTGGTGCTGGGCCAGCAGCAGCACGTGGTCCTCGGGCGCCCGGCGGATGAGCAGCGCCCGGGTCAGGGGCCCGTTCATCAGGTCGTGGGGCCGGCGCAGCTCCTCGGTCAGCAGGCGCTCGACGGCCTGGTCCCGCCGGTCGGCGGGCACGTGGCCGATGTCGGTGGTGCGCAGCGGCAGCTCCGCCTCGGCGGCGACGAGCTGGACACCCTGTCCGTCGACGGTGGCGAAGGTGGTGCGCAGGGAGTCGTGGCGGACGGCGAGCCGGTGCAGGGCGCGTTCGAGGGCCGGCGTGTCGAGGGGGCCGCGCAGCCGCAGCGCCACGCCGGTGTTGTACTCGGTGCCGCCGTCGGCGAGGTCGTCGAGGAACCACAGGCGCCGCTGGGCGCTGGAGAGCGGGACGGGCTCCGAGCGCGGGGCGCAGGGGATCGGCTCCGGCGGGGCGGCGGAGGGATCGGCGGTCAGCGGGGCGAGCGCGCCGACGGTCCGCGCGGTGAACACGTCGCGCAGGGTGAGCCGGGCGCCGAACGCTTCCCGGACGCGGGTCAGGGTGCGGGCCGCGAGGATCGAGTCGCCGCCCAGGTCGAAGAAGTCGTCGGTGACGCCGACGGTGTCGACGCCGAGGACGTCGGCCCAGATCGCCGCCAGGGTCCGTTCGTCGTCGGTGCGCGGTGCGACATGCCGCTCGGCCGGCGCGCCGCCGGGGGCGGGCAGAGCCCGCAGGTCGATCTTGTGCTGCGGGGTGAGCGGCAGCGCGTCCAGCACGACGACGGCGGAGGGCACCATGTGGGCCGGCAGGGCGGTGGTGAGGGCGGCGCGCAGCCGGGCCGGCTCGGGCCTGCGGGCGGGGTCGGCGGGGGTGACGTAGCCGATGAGCCGGCCGCGGGCGGGTTCCTCGTCGCGGACCACGACGACGGCCTCACGGATCTGTGGGTCCCGCATCAGGGCGGCCTCGATCTCGCCGGGCTCGATGCGGAAGCCGCGGACCTTGACCTGCCGGTCCACCCGGCCGAGGAACTCCAGCTCGCCGTCGGCGCGTCGGCGCACCCGGTCACCGGTGCGGTAGAGACGGGCACCGGGCGGCCCGGAGGGGTGGGCGACGAACCGTGTCGCGGTCAGGCCGGGGCGGCCGAGGTAGCCGCGGGCCAGCCCGTCGCCGCCCACGTACAGCTCGCCCTCGGAACCGGGCGGCACCGGGCGCAGCGACGCGTCCAGGACGTGTGTCCCGGTGCCGGGCAGCGGACCGCCGATGGCGGGTGTGCCGGTGCCGGCGGTCAGCGGGCCGGTCCAGGTGGCGACGATGGTGGTCTCGGTCGGCCCGTAGGAATTGATCATGCGGCGGCCGGGCGCCCACCGGTCGACGAGGGCGGCCGGGCACGCCTCGGCCCCGACGATCAGGGTGCGCAGCGACGGCAGGCCCCCGATGTCCGCCGGGTCAGGCAGCGTGGCCAGGGCGGCCGGCGGTATGAGGGCGTGGGTGATGCGGTGTTCGCCCAGGACGGTGGCGAGTTCGTCGCCCAGCCAGGGTCCGTTCGGCGGGACGACCAGCAGGGCCCCGGACAGCACGGAGATGAACAGCTCCAGTACGGAGGCGTCGAAGCTGGGCGAGGAGAACTGCAGCACCCGGTCGCCCGGGCCGACGGCGTAGCGCTCGGCGGCCGCCGCGGCGAAACCGGCGATGCCGCGGTGGGTGACGGTGACGCCCTTGGGGGTGCCGGTGGAGCCGGAGGTGAAGATGACGTACGCCGCGTGGTCGGGAAGCGTCCGGCTCGGGGCCGGGTGCGTCTCCGGCTCTTCGCCGTCCGACAGTGCGCGAACCCGGTCGAGGTCGTCCAGGACGACGGCGGGAGCGGCGTCGGCGAGCATCAACGCCCGTCGTTCGGCCGGGTAGTCGGGGTCCACGGGGAGGAAGGCCGCACCGCTGAGAGTCACGGCCAGCTCGGCGGCGATCAGATCCATCGAGCGCGGCAGGACCAGGGCCACCGTCCGCTCGGGTCCGGCGCCGCTCGCGACGAGGTGGGCCGCGAGCCGGCCGGCCCGCCGGGCGAGTTCCCCGTACGACCAGGTGCTCCGGCCGTCGGTGACCGCGGGGGCGTCCGGGTCACGCGTCACCCGCGCGGTGAACAGCTCACCGAGCGGGACGTGGCGGGTGACGTCGCGGACGCGGGCCGGCGGGACGGTGCCGGCCGCTGGGGGGACGGGCATGGCGGGGCGCTGGGCGTGCGGGTCCGTCATCGGGGTGCAGTCCTTCGGGCGGGGGCGGCGCACGGACCCGGCGCGCCGCTGTCGGGCGGCCCGAGGGCACACCGGAGCGGTGCGGGGTCCTTGCGTACGGGGCGGGTGCGGCGCGGCCGGACGGTGCCGATCGGACGCGCGGTCGGACGGTGCCGGTCCGGCGGGCGGTCGGACGCATCCGGTTGGGTGCGCCGTCGGGCATTCCGGTCCGGTGCATGGCAGGACGGTGCCGATCCGGCGCGCGGTCAGTCGGTGCCGGTGCGGCGTGCGGTGCGTCCGGAGACCTGCAGGCGATCGATGGCCCCGGTGACGGGATCCCGGTGGAAACGGCCGCCCGGTTCGACCCGGCCGGTGACCGGATCCACCAGGTCGCAGGACAGGTCCGAATAGCACACCAGCGGGATGGGGTAGTCACCGTCGACGGACAGGGTCGGCGCGCCGTCCCCGTCGAGCTTGACGACGTACTCGATACCACCGTTGCGGTACGACCCGGCGCACTCCGGGAGCGCCACGGCGGGTCCGCGGCGGGTGTCGGCGGCCGCGGCGGTGGGCACGCGAACGCCGGTCAGCCGGGCGACTTCCACGGCCATGTCACGCCACAGGGCGGTGGCCGCGCCGGCGTTGCCGGTGAAGGCGACGACGACGCCGCTGTCGGGGTCCGCCCGCAGGTGGCACGAGGTGCCCTGGGCGTTCCCGTCGTGGCCGCACCACACCCGGCCGTCCTGCCGGAAGAGGGCGAGGCCCAGGCCCCAGCAGTCGGCGAGGGCACCGGGGTCGGCGGCCGGTTCGGGGCGCCGCATCAGGTCGGCGACGGCGGCCGGCAGCCCGGCCGACCTGCCGATCACGGCCCTGCCCAGGGTGACCAGGTCCTCGGCGCTCGCCAGCAGCGCCCCGGCCGGGGCCTCCACCGGGGCGAGGTTCTGGTGGGCCGGGCGTACCAGGCCGGTGGCCGTGTTGAGGGCGTGCCCGCTGGCGACCGGCCGCGCGGGGGTGGCGTCGCCGAGGAAGGCGGGGACGACGCCCAGGGGCTCCAGGACGAGCGCTGCCACTGCTTCCTGCCAGGTCATGCCCGTCACCTCGGACAGGACGCGGCCGGCGGCGACGTAGCCGGCGTTGGAGTACGAGAAGCCGGTGCCCGGCGGGAACAGGGTGTTGCGGGCGGTGCAGAGCTCGGAGAGGTACCGGGAGGCGGTGGTGCCGACGGCGCTGTCGGAGTCGGGTCCGGTGGGCAGACCGGCGGTGTGACTCAGCAGGTGACGCATCGTCACTTCGGGTATCTCCCCCGATAACTCGGGCAGCAAGTCGCTGACGGGATCGTCCAGGTCCAGGTCTCCGTCGTCGGCGAGGAGCAGGACGGCCGCGGCCGTGGCGGCTTTGGTGACCGATCCCAGAGGGACGGCCGTCTCCGCGGTGAACGGGGTGTTCGCCAGGGCGTCGGCCGTGCCGGTGTGCGCGCTGAGGACATCGCTGCCTGTGTGCACGGCCAGTTGGGCGCCGGGCACACGGTGGACGCGCGCGAGGGAGTCGAGGCGGCTGCTCAACTCCTGGTGCAAGGAGGTCGACGGCCGGTGTGCGGCCGGAGCGGCGGTCGGGTAGGGCATGGGGAGGTGACTCCTGGTGAGAGCGGGTGTGCAGAAGGGGGCGCGGCCGGCCCGCGGGTGAGCGGTGCGGGGCGTGCGCGTCGACGCGCTACGGCCGGGTGACGGCGATCGGCAGGTGACGTACGCCGACGATGACGGCCGGGTTCTGGTACGTGACGTCGTCGTACGAGGGCACCGCGACGGAGGGGAAACGTTCCATCATCATCTGCAGGGCGATGCGGGCTTCCAGCCGGGCCAGTGGGGCGCCGAAACAGAAGTGGATGCCATGGCCGAACGTCAGGTGGGGGTTGGGGTCGCGGGCCACGTCGAAGTCATCCGGCGAGGTGAAGCGGGAGGGGTCACGGTTGGCGGCCCCCAGGTGCACCATCACCAGCGTGTCGGCCGGGATCTCGTGACCGCCGAGCGCCACCGGCCGGGTGGTGCGCCGGCCCAGTTCGGGGAAGGGCGGCAGCCAGCGCAGGACTTCCTCGACGGCGTCCGGCACCCGGTCCGGATCCTTCCGCAGTGCGGTGAGTGTGCCGGGGTGCCGGTCGAAGGTGACGATGGCGTTGCCGAGCAGCGCGGTGGTGGTGATGTGCCCGGCGACCAGCAACAGGGCGACGAACCCGACGATCTCCTGGTCCGCCAGTCGCGCTCCGTCCACCTCGGCCGCGAGGAGACTGCTCGTCAGGTCGTCACCGGGGTGGGCGCGGCGGTGCCGGATGTGGTCCAGTACGTAGCCGTTCATCTCGCGCACGGTCGGGGCGATGGCCTCCAGCGCACGTTCCAGGTCGGCCATGTCCAGGCTGTCGCCGAGCTGGTCACCGCCGAAGAGGGTCGCGGCCCAATTCTGGAACAGCCGGTGGTCCTCGGCGGGGATACCGAGGAGTTCGGCGATCACGATGATCGGCAGGGGGTAGGCGAGGGTGTCGACCAGGTCGAAGCGGTCGCGGTCGGCGACACCGTCGAACAGCCGCGTGCAGATGGCCTCGATGCGCGGTGCGAGGCCGTGGACCACGCGCGGAGTGAAGGCCTGGCTCACCAGGGTGCGGAGCTTGCGGTGTTCCGGCGGGTCCATGCCGACGAAGTTGCCCTGCGTGAAGACCTCGAAGTCCTCCTGGGTGGGGGCGATGGGCGTCATGTCGGAGGAGTACGTCGCCGGGTCGGACAGGACCGACGAGACGCCCTGGTGGTCCACGATGTGCCACTGTCGCCGCTCTTCGTCGTACGTCACGGGGCCCGCGTCACGTAAGGACCGCCATCGCTCGGGTAACGCGTCAAGAGGCGATTCGGCCCCGGTCAGTTGTGTGCTTGTCACCGTTTCTCCTTGGATGAGGACGCGCGTGCCCGGCGGTGGACCACGGACGGTGCGCGGTGGCGGACCGCGGGCAGCGGTGGCCGTCACGGAGTCGGCCATCGGGGTGCGGCGCTGCGGGGCGGTCCCTCCGCACCGGTGGCCGGTGCGCGGCTCAGCCGGGCCGCCCCTCCGAGGGGGACCGGTTTGTCCACCGCTCGGGGAATGCCGGCCCGGGTGTCAGCGGAACTGAGGGCGGAACAGGGGCGGTGGGGCGGCGGTTCCGAGCGGTCCGGACGCCCGCCGAGCGGCGGACAGGCCCGCACGTGCGCAGCCTGGCAATACGCGCCCAGGGCACCTAGCAGACACCACCACGTCCCCCCCGTTGCTTCTCCGCCCAGCAACCCTGCGCGGAACTCCCCTGTTCCTACGATTCACGTGCCAAGAACGCGCTCCGACACGATTCATCCCGGCCGAGTGCGCTCACAGTTTTCACGTTGGGTCACAGGATGGCAACCCCCTGAGATCAAAGGGGAGATGACCGTTCGGCAGCCCACCAAAGAGGGCGTGTATCCCGCCGTTTCACACTCAAACCCAGGATCTGAACGGGAAAGCGGGCGCCCCGGGGGACCGCCGCGGCCGTCGTCCCGGCCGCACGGCCACCCGCCTGCCGATTCGTCAAGTGGGCCGTCGGTGGGGGCGTTGCCGCAACGTTCCCGAGAAGTGCGACAAGGCGGCCTTCGAGAGCCCGGAACTGCGGCGCCGCCCTGTCCCAGCCCTCGCCCTCCTTTTTGAGCCATCTCTTCCGATGCCAGCGACACACCCCCCGGAACTGCTCAAGACCTGCTGAAGCAGCGCTCGACGATGCTGCGAGTCCCGTGCTGCTCAGGTGGTGGCCGGCGGCCGTCCGCCGGCCGATCCACGGTCCGATCAGCCGGGAACTCCCAGGCGGGAACAGGGGTGCCGCTCTCGATCACCCGCATGCGACGAGGGAGTAACGGACCCCCGCCAGGTGCGGTTTCGGCCGGAGCACCACGGGATGGCGCTCTTGCGTGCGTCTCCAGGATCATGCGCACGACCGCCGGGCCTCGCACCGGGACGATCGATTCCGTGCCATGGCCAGAAACGAGCCGTGGACCACCAGGGTGCCGACCGGCCTGACCGCCCGACTGCCGGTCGAGCTGGTCCGGCCAGCCGCATGCTCGTGTCACGTTGTCATGGGCCCGGCCACCCGTTCGGTGTGTTCCAGCCGCACGGGCATCCATGGGCAGGGTACGTAGCAGGAGAGGCACGGCGATATCAGGCCATCGTTTCGACGGTGGCGGTAAGCCGTTCAAGTACACGCCCGCGGAAGGCGGGGGGCAAAGACGACCGGTGAGCGGCATGTTCGCGGCCGTCCATCTGGATTACCGTCTGCCGAAGATCGGCGCCGACTGCCAGCCGTAGCTGGCGGAGGTGAACCGGGCATCGGTTGGGGCGGCGCGCACGCCGCGGTACCGGCTGACGAGCCAGGCGTCGACGGGCTCGTCGTAGGCGAGCGGGAATTGATCACGCACTCGTGTGTAGTGCGCGTAGGGGTCCTGTTCGAAACCGGGTGACAGCAGGCTGGACTGCCGCGGCGCGGACCGGGCGGGCGGGCGGGCCGGGGGCGTCGAGCGGGACGGGCAGACGGTGGTAGCGACTGGTGGTGCGCCTGTGCCCCTGCGCCGAGGCCGCCATGGTTTCGCGACGACGGTGATGAGCGCCGCGGTGTGGTCGGTGCCGGGCCTGTATCCCGGAGGGCCGGACGATCGGGCAAGGGAATGCCGTCACCGTTGCGGCCTCACAGGTCGCTCCGGACTTGGCGCCCGATCCGGCAGGGACGGCACTCCATCGACCAGGGATGGCCGCGCAGCAGGAGCGGGAGGCAGCGGCGAGCGGCTGGACCCCGCCGCCGGTCAGGCCATGGTGACCACGACCGCCGCGGTTCCCTGCCCCGGCTAGGATTGCGCGAGTGACGGCAACAACCACTGACATCGAGAAGGCGGCCGGCGTGCTGGTTGCCGGCGGCCTGGTGGCCCTGCCGACCGAAACCGTCTACGGACTGGGCGCCAACGCCGAGGACCCTACCGCCGTCTCGCGTATTTTCCAGGTCAAGGGACGTCCACCCTCCCACCCTCTGATCGTCCATATCGGCGGCGCGGAGCAGCTGGACACCTGGGTCGAAGATGTGCCGGTGACGGCGCGCCTGCTGGCGGAACACTTCTGGCCGGGGCCGCTCACTCTGGTCCTGCGGCGCGGTCCTCGCGTGCCTCGGGAAGCGACCGGTGGCCTGGAGACGGTGGCCGTGCGTGTGCCCGACCACCCCGTGGCACTGGCGCTGCTGTCCGCTTTCGGCGGCGGTGTCACGGCCCCGTCCGCCAACCGCTTCGGCTCGGTCAGCCCCACCACGGCGGACCATGTCCGTGCCGAGCTGGGTGATGCTGTCGACTTCGTGCTGGACGGCGGGCCATGTGAGGTCGGCGTCGAGTCGACCATCGTCGACGTCACCGGCGGGATGCCGAGCATCCTGCGTCCTGGCGGGGTGACGCGTGAGGACCTCGAAGCGGTCCTCGGAGGCTCCCTCGCGGTTCCGGCGACCAGCCGGATCCGGGTGCCGGGCCAGCATCCATCGCACTACGCCCCGCGTGCACAGGTCGTCCTCGTCGAGCCGGAGAAGGTCGTTTCCGAAGCAGAGACGGCCCAGGAGGCGGGACACCGGGTGGGCGTGTTTCTGCCCGCCGCCTTCGCCGACGCCGCGGTGAAGGCGCAGGCGGTGGTGGCGGTGCCCGGCTCGATGGCCGCCTACGCGCGTGGGCTCTACGGATTTCTGCGCGAGTTCGACGAACAGGGCTGCGATCTCATCATCGCCTCACTGCCGGTGGAAGACGGGCTGGGACTGGCGATCGCGAACCGGCTCCGCCGCGCCGCAGGGCCCCGGCCCACCCTATGACCAGCACCGGTACCGTGCCCTCACTGCTCCCGGACGCGGAAGCCCGGCGTGACGGGCTCTTCTCAGGGCCGAGGACATCACGTCGGGGACGTCAGGACGCGGCGCAGGTTTCCGCCTCGCGGCCGCGAGAGGCGACGAGCTGTGCACTGCCGTCGGCCGGCCGGTAGGACAGTCCCACCACACCGAGACGGCCGGAGGCCACCCGCTCGGCCAGGACGCGGGAGCGTTCCGGCAGCAGGTGCACGGTGTGCTCGACATGGGCGGCCAGGATCTCCTCGGCCTGGTTGCGCCCGGCTGCGCGGGCAGTGAGCACGCTGGGGGTCACCCGTTCGGCCACGTCACGGACGAAGCCGCCGGGAAGCACGCCACCATCGGTTGCGGCGCAGGCGGCTGCGATGGCTCCGCAGGAGTCGTGGCCGAGCACGACGACGAGCGGGGCGTCGAGCACGCTTACGCCGTACTCGATGGACCCGAGGACCTCTGCGCCGGCGACATGTCCCGCGGTGCGCACCACGAACAGGTCACCCAGACCGCGGTCGAAGATGATTTCGGCGGCCAGCCGGGAGTCGGAGCACCCGAACAGCACGGCGAAGGGCTGCTGGGACGGTGCGGCTTCGGTGCGGCGCGTTGCGTCCTGGTTCGGGTGCTCAGGGGCGCCGACAACGAAACGCTGGTCACCGGCCATGAGCAGCTCGAAGGCGTCTCGGGGCGTCGGGGTCTGCGTCTCGGTCATGGCGACAGCCCACGAGCCGGCACCAGCCGTCACACCGCCCGGCCGGACCGGAGCTCATCAGATCGGCCCGAACCGACGGCTGGGGCAGCAGCCCAAGGCGCCGGGTGAGGGTGGCGATGGCCCACACCGCACAGCCACTGATCCGGAGTTCTTCGTTCGTCGTCCACACTCCCTGTCAGGCACGGCCCACACGGTCGGCCGAACGACGCGGACCGGCCGGGTTCACGCAGCTGGGCGAGGCGCGAAAGACGCACGGCGGGCTTCCGGCTGGACCAGACGCTGGGCGGAGCATGTCAGTGGGCCGGTTGAGGGGCATTGATGGTGCTCGCAACACCGTCGGGCCACCCGATCTGTCGGCACGTCGGGCCGAGGTGCCGAGTGACCGTGGTAGCCCGAGACATGGCAACGGGTGCCTCGTCACCTCGACGGAGCACCCTGCCCCTGACCACCACGAGCCAGGCGGACGCAGAACAGGCTCGGCCAAGCCTCCGGCTATTCGTAGAGTCGCACCTGCGCGACCGGCGCCGCCCTGACCGCATCGAGTTCATCCCCGACCCGGTCTGCTGGACGGAAGTCCCCGACAGCCGTAGCGTCCTGGCCCGCCGGTGCTCTCGCCGCCGGCCCTGCTTCTGGGCGAGCTGGGTCTGCCCGCTACCGCCGCCAGTCGCCAAAGCGTGGATGGGTCAAATGTGCGCCCGCGAGATGAGATTTCAAAGGAACATGCAGAGAGATTCTTTGCCGCAATGAGCAAGGTACGGTTCTTCACCGCACACGAGCCGCTGCGGCGTGCTACTGTCGATCTCAGTTGCAGTTGTGGTTCCCGAAACTTCAAGTGCTGTCCAGCGACTTTGTCGCCGGGAGCACTTTTGTATTTCCGGTCTTTTTCCGGGCGGGGTGATCAACGCGGCGACACGGGGTCCGCACGGTGCGGATCCCGATGCACTGCCCCAAAAAAGATTTGACATGGCTGCTGGTACCGTGAAGTGGTTCAACGCGGAAAAGGGCTTCGGCTTCATCGAGCAGGACGGTGGCGGCGCCGATGTTTTCGCCCACTACTCGAACATCGCCGCCCAGGGCTTTCGCGAGCTGCTGGAGGGCCAGAAGGTGACCTTCGACATCGCACAGGGCCAGAAGGGCCCGACGGCCGAGAACATCGTTCTCGCCTGACGCTGACTGTCGCTTACTTGCAGCTGGGGCCCGCATCCCTCGGGGTGCGGGCCCCAGCTGCATGCGTTTCACCTGGGCAGGGCTACCAGGAAATCCCTGGACTTATCGCACACAGAACACTTTGCAGGGTGCAGACGCACACCCTTCATAGCCACATCGCAGTGGACGCATTTCGAACACTGAGCCCGCCTCGCGCCACTCGTTTCAGCCCATGCGCCTGCGCGTATTTCCGTCGGCCAGTTTCGCTGCCGCGTTTCACCGGCTCATTTTTGCGATTCTCCGTGCCGCTCATTGGCGCGAGGGTTCCTTGATATGTGCCGCATCGAGGAAGGTTCCGCATGGATCGCACACGCGCGAACGACCGCTTCAACCGTTCCCGTAACGGCAGTGCCGAATCCGCAAAGGGCGGCGGCCGATTCGGTTCGTCGGCCCCGAGCCGGTCCGGCGCTCCGAGCCGTTCCGGTGGCCACGGCCGTCGACCCGCCGCGGCTCAGGGGGAGTTCGCCCTTCCCGAGACGATCGCCCCCGCGCTTCCCGTCGTGGCGGGTTTCGCCGATCTCGACATGCCCCGGGAACTGCTGGCCGAACTCAGCAACCGGGACATGACCGCACCGTTCCCGATCCAGGCGGCGACCCTGCCGAACTCCCTCGCCGGCCGTGACGTGCTCGGTCGCGGGCGTACCGGCTCCGGCAAGACCCTCGCTCTCGGGCTGGCGCTGCTGGCCCGCACAGCCGGTCAGCGCGCCGAGCCCCGGCAGCTCGGGCTGATCCTCGTACCGACGCGCGAGCTGGCGCAGCAGGTCACCGACGCGCTCGCGCCATACGACGTCGACCCGCCGGCCGACCACAAGGACTACCTCCACCGCGGCGGCCGCACGGCCCGGGCCGGCGAGTCCGGCAGCGTCGTCACCCTGGTCACCCCAAACCAGCGCCGCGGCATGGCCCGCCTCATGGCAACGGTCGGCATCGTCCCGCAGACCACCCGGATCCGCACCGGCGAAGAGGCCCTGCACCACATCACCGGCGCCCAGACCCCGACCGGCATCCCGGTCGTCATCACCACACCGGTGGTCGAAGGTCCCAAGAAGCGCGGCGCCGCCTACCGCGGCCGGCGCCGCCCCACATCGGCGACCCGGCCCGCCCTCGCACGCCGATCCACCGCCGGTGCGTCCGCATAGAACCCTCGTGATCGGGATCCCGCCCATCTGCACAGGAGGCACCCTTTGACACCGGTCCAGTTACCGACCCGCACCGCGAGTGCCGACTACCCCGCACACAGCACGGTGGCCGACATCATGGACGCGGCCGGGCCGCAGGTCTGGTACGACATGACCATCGAGGTGGCACTGTCCGTCATGGCCGCTGCCCGGGCGGAGCACCTGGTCGTCTGCGACGAAGATGCCCGCTGCTTGGGCCTGGTCACCCAGGTCCAGCTCACCGCCGTCCGGGACGGCTCCGGATACACCGACCGGATCCGCCTGGGTGACATCACCGACGGCAACCGGCCCTTGGTCTCACCCTTGGCCACGAGGGCCGAAGCCGAAAACGCAATGGCCTACGCGCAGCTCGGACCCGTGCCCGTCGTCGACGAACACGGCAGCGCCTTGGGCGTTCTCCTGCTGAACCGCTGCACAACGGTCGGCCCCGCCACCTCTTCCGCCTGTGAGGCATCATGCGCTGTGTCATCGCCCGCTTCCCGTTCGACCTGACCAAGAGCGGCGTGCTGGAATCGATGAAGGGCATCAAGCCCGAGCCGGTCACCGGCGAATTTGTGATCATCGGACGGCGCCACTACCCCGTCAAGCAGGTCGGCCAGGTCATCACCCGCCAGGACCGCCGCGACTTCAGCACCGGCGAGGTCCTGAGGGCCATGGCACAACTCGGCTTCACCTGCCGCTCCCTCCCCGCGGCCGTGCCCGCACCCGTCGAAAGCCCGTTGCAGCGGGCTTCCGCACTGCTCGGCACTCCCCTGGTCTGACCGGCGCGCGCCGACAGCGCAACAGCGGTGAGAGCCCGTCTGGTGTGCGCCGGACGGACCGTGCCGCATTCCCCGGCCGGTAGGCGAATGGGGCGACAGCGCCCTCAGTGTCCCCACACGCAGTTCCCAGAGCCGTCGGCCATGGACCGGTGCCCACCGTCCATCGCCCGCACCGGCGTACGCGCCACCAGTACGCCTCGATCGGCTGGGGGGGAGGCGCGGAACACCTCCAGGAGACGGGGCCTACCGTTCAAGCCACCGGCCTTCGAACTGCCGGCTGAACGGATGCGGCCCAGAAGACGAGGACCCTCAGCCGCACGGGGCACAGCCCTGGGGCCGCAGACAGCATGCGGGAACCTGCCATCTGACGGACATCCATCCTGCAGCCCCGTACCGGCAAGGCCGTCTCGCCGGTGTTGCCTACGCCCATGGACCCCATCAGGGACAGCG
The DNA here is from genome assembly GCF_040303825.1 of Streptomyces sp. NPDC094143. Classification (NCBI taxonomy): domain Bacteria; kingdom Bacillati; phylum Actinomycetota; class Actinomycetes; order Kitasatosporales; family Streptomycetaceae; genus Streptomyces; species Streptomyces sp. NPDC094143. The sequence goes on along the minus strand of NZ_JBEOTZ010000013.1, from coordinate 120,869 downwards.
CTCAGGCCATAGGCGTCGGCCGTACGGTCCGGGTCATCATCCGGGAAGGTTCGCTCCCCTCATGTCGCCGCAGAGGCCTCCGCGAGGTCAGCGCCGGTATCGGCGTCCCGAACGGGTCTGTCGAGGCCGTGCCAGTCCAGGCACATGACGGTGGCATCGTCCTCCAGGTGGCCTAGATTGGCATCGACCACTGCCGCGATGAGGGTGCGGGCGGCTTCGCGGGGGTGGAGCGTGCGGGTGCTGACGATCAGCCCGTGCAGGTCGACGGTTCCGGCGCTGCGCTCCAGCATGCCGTCCGTCAGCATCACGAACCGGTCACCCGGTTGCAGGCCCAATCGCTGGACCCGGTAGGTGTGCGGTACCTGGAAGCCGAAGGGCATGTCGATCTTCAGGGTGACCTGCCGCACTCTCCCGTTCCGCAGCACCAGCGGCCACGGGTGCCCGGCGTTGATGAACTCGGTCCCGCCGTCGACCAGGTTGATGCGCAGCATCTGCCCGGTCACGTAGCCCTGGTTGTGCTCGCGCATGGCCTCGTCGGCCTGGCGCGCCTGCTCGGCGAGGTCGGCCCCCGCCCGCCTGGCCCGGCGGAGAGCGCCTACGGCGAGGGTGGCCAGGAGCGCGGCGTCGACGTCGTGTCCCATGGCGTCGGTGACGGAGAGCTGAACCGTGTCCCGGTCGATCGTGTAGTCGAAGGTGTCGCCCCCGACGTGGTCGGCGGGCTCCAGCGCCCCGGCCACGGCGAACTGCGCCGCCTCGCACGCCAGGGACGCCGGCAGCAGTCGGTGCTGGATCTCCGCCGCCAGACTCAGCGGGCTGGTGCGGCGGCCCCACTGGTACACGTCGGTGAAGGACCGGTTCGCGATGACGATGTAGGCAAGAGCGTGCGCGCTCTCGCCGATCTCCCGCATCACCGCTGCGTCCGGCTGCGCGGGCAGGAACAGCTCCAGGAGCCCGATGGCGTCCCCCCGGTTCGTCACCGGGGCGACCACCCGCACCCACCTGGCATCCCCCCTCTCTTCCACCCGCGGCTGCTGGGTGCGGATCACGTCGTCATACAGGGTGCCCCCCAGCTTGATTCGCCGGGCGGGGTCATCGGTTACGACGCTTCCCGCAGACCCCAGCCGCACCACTGAGCCGCCGGTGAAGTCGGTGAGCAGGAAGGAAACCGAGACGGCCCCGAGACGCTCCTTCAGCATGCGCGCAACGACGTCCAGCGATTCCACAGGGGCCGCAGTCTCCGCGGCTGCCAGCACCTCCGCCAGGGTCATCGGCTCCCGCACCCTCCCGCTCCCGGCAGGACGGCTCACCGGCTTGCCGTCGGGGGGTGAGTCACCTCCGCTCACTCCGGCTCCCTGCTACTCGATGGTGCTCCGGACCCCCCAGGGTAAGGGGTCGCTCCGGACCAGGGGCCGGCAGTCCGGCTCTGCCAGGAAGCGGGGCCAACCTGAGTGCTCACAAGATCGTCAAGCCTCAGCCCGTCTGCACGGCGCCGACCGAATTGAAGTGCGCCTACAGGACGATCATGTCCCTCGACCCCGCCGGCACGGGCCAGGCCCGCTGGACCATGCGCTGCAAGACCGCGCTGAACGCCCTCGGCATCGCCTTCGACGACCGGCTCTCAGGCACCCGCCGGTGACCCCGCCACCTCGGTTGCACCGTTCCTTTGACGAACCCCTCGCTCCGCAGCGTGGTGGCCATCGGCGGTGCCTCCACGGCGGCAAGGCTCTCACGGGCCGCGGCGGCGACCGCGTCGGCGGTGAGCCCGAACTGCTCGTACAGCACGGTGCGGACCGAGCTGGCGCCGTAGCGCTACCGCTGACCGCGCCACGCGTGACCCACGTTGTCAGACGATCCGTGATTGCTGCCGCAGCGGGCTGCTTGCCCGGTGCAGGCTTCGGAGTGCTTGTCCGTAGGAGGCGAGGAGCGAGGTCTGAAGGTAGGCCACACCCAGTTCGTCGCAGTAACGGTGCACGAGGAGCTGTGCCTTGCGCAGATTCGGCGACGGCATGCTCGGGAACAGGTGGTGCTCGATCTGATAGTTCAGTCCGCCCAGCACTACGTCTGTGCACCAGTTTCCGCGCACGTTGCGGGAAGTGAGGACCTGCCGGCGCAGGAAGTCGGGCCGGTCAGCGCCGGTGAGCGTCGGCATTCCCTTGTGGTTCGGGGCGAAGATGGCTCCCAGGTAGACGCCGAACAGGCACTGGTGCACGAGGAGGAACACCACGGCCTTTCCCGGGGACAACACGAGGAACAGCGCGCCGAGGTACAGGACGAAGTGGGCGACGAGGAGGGTTCCCTCGATCCGGCGCTGCTTGAGGGAGCGGTCCGCCAGCGCACGCATCCCCGCGACGTGCAGGTTGAAGCCCTCCAGGGTCAGCAGCGGGAAGAACAGATACGCCTGCACCCTGCCGAGCAGGCGGGGCAGGCCGGTGGCCTTGCGGGCCTGGGCCTGACTCCAGACCAGGATGTCGGGGGCCACGTCGGGGTCGAGTTCCTCGTGGTTGGGGTTGGCGTGGTGGCGGGAGTGCTTGTCCTGCCACCAGCCGTACCCCATCCCGATCCCCACGTTGGCGGCGAGCCGCCCCATCAGCGCGCTTGAGCGGCTGCGCCGGAACACCTGACGGTGACCGATGTCGTGCGCAACGAGCGCGACCTGTCCGAACACCGCAGCGAGGAACACGGCGGTGAGCAGCGTCCACCAACTGTCGCCGATCGTCACGAAGGTCAGCCAGCCCACCGCGTAGGCCGCGGTCACCAGCGTCATGCGCAGGCCGTAGTAGAAGGGGCGACGCCGCATCAGTCCGGCGTCCATGACCTGCTTGGACAGACGCGAGAAGTCACTGCCTGCGCGGCGTTCCCGAGTCGGTGCGGCGGTGTCGCTCGCGCGCTGCGTCGTGTCTGCGGTCATCGTCGATCCTGTCGTTCGCGAACGGAGCGGGGACAGGACGTCGTCGAAGGGACGACGGGGGGTCGGCATGATGCCTCATTTCCCGGTGCCGGCCCGCACCACGGACGACGTCACAACGGCACGTCGCACACGGAATCGGGTCGGGGCGGTAGGGGGGATTGGATCTGTCACGCCACTGCGGGGACGCATCCAGCGGATCGGTTCCACACGGTGCTGGCAGCACTTGGTTCAGCGCGCGTACAAATCTGGCGCGGACACCAGTACTTGCCCGGAAGGACCGGGAAGTGCAGCCATGAGCCTGGGTATCCAGACTTCAGAGTACACAAGGCGGTATAAAGGCCCGGTGTGGCCCGAACTCGGCCGCGTCCCTGCCCGACGTCGCTCTCTTTCGCCCCGGGCGCCAGCCTGCCCGGCAGACCGGGCCGCCCGCAGAGCCGGATCAGTCGTGGGGCGGCAGGTCGATCTGGTCGCGCAGATGGGCCAGTCCGGAGGTTCCCCCGGTGCCGGGCTGGTCGCCGATCATCCGTTCGACCAGAAGCAGGTGTCGGGTCTGCCAGCGGATCACGGCCGACCGCAGCGCCCACACCGCGTCAGCCAATGGCGACTCGTGGGCGTGAACGGCATCAGCCGGCGGGCCGGGGAGGTCCGGCGCGGTGATGTGGTGGAACAGTTGGGCGAACTGGCTGGACTGGGCTCCGCTGGCGTTGTCGAGCAGAGGGCGGAAAGAAGCGAAGCTGTCGGGATGGAGGTGGTCCAGCAGTGCCAGATGGTGCTCGAGGATGTCCACGACAGCGGTGACCCGGCGCAACGCCGTGGCGGCTTTGATGTCCTTGCCCGCGTCCGCGTGTTCGGTTGCGCGTTTCAGGTCCACCAGTGCCTGACTGGCGAGGACTTCAGCGGACTGATGCACGGTGATGAAGAAGTGCTCGTCCGCCCACTGTGAGCGCTGCTCACTCGGGGTGCGGGGCTGCTGCAGGTCGAGGAGATCGGGAAGTCGCAGGTAACAGGCGTAGGGCGTCTCCATGGACGCGATGATGACGGGCCACGGCCGTCTGCGTTCGTGTCGCCGCCGGACGTTCACCCGCGCCACCCGTCCGGCCCCCTTTGCCGGGGAGCGCTGCGGGGGAGCCTAGCTGCGCACCGGGATCGAGCGCCGGCCGGAAGATTGTGCAGGGAGCAGGATGAGCGAGTCACGTGCCGATCGGCAACGCCGTGCCACCGTGTGGCTGACCGTTGTCCATCCACCCCGTTCAGGTCAGCCGATGTCCCCCGGGTGGCCGTCGGCCCTCACCACGACGTGGCGGAAGCCGGATCCGGCCGGGCGGGGTCCGGCCGGATCACGGGTCGCCGTGGGTGGTCGCGTCACCGCCGCGCGGCTGTGCTGCCGCGTACTCACCGCCGGCACGCAGACGACGGCCGGTGGTCAGCGGCTGCCTGGTGGACGCCACGTCTGCGGGCCCGCCACCGTCACGCCGGGCCAGGTCGGCGGACTGCCTGTCAGCGGGGGGTCCGCCCGCCACCGGCCTGACGGCGCGGGCGAAGGGAGCGTGCCATGGACCTGACGGCAGTACGTGAGGTGGTCGACGGGCGGAGTGCCTTGCCCTGGCGGCAGGGAGACGCATGGCTCGCCGGCGGTACGGCCCTGTTCGGCGCACCCCAGCCCGGGCTGCGGCGGCTGCGCGACCTGACCACCCTTGACTGGCCGCCGTTGACCGTGACGGAGGCCGGGCTCGAGGTGGCGGCCACCTGCACCATCACCGAGCTGTTGTCCTTCGGCGAGACGCCCGGCGCGCCGTGGCCGTCGGGGCGAGCCCTCATCACCGACTGCTGCCGGGCGTTCTCATCGTCCTTCAAGGTGTGGAACACCGCGACGGTGGGCGGCAACCTCTGCGCCGCCCTGCCGGCCGGCCCCATGATCTCCATGGCTGCAGCGTTGGACGGCACCTGCCGGGTGCGCGGCCTGGACGGGACAGAACGTGCCGTTCCAGTCCGGGACTTCATCACAGGGAACGGGTCCACACTGCTGCGGCCGGGTGACCTGCTGCGTTCGCTCATGCTGCCCGCAGGCGCCCTCGCCGCGTCCAGTGTGATGCACAGAGTCGCCACCCATGAGTGGGGCAGGTCGGTGGCCCTGGTCACCGGTGTCCGAGGCTGGCCGGAGGGGCGACTGACTGTCACGGTCACCGCCGCCACGACCCGGCCGGTGACCGTCTCGTTCACAGGCACACCCTCCCCCGGCGAGCTGCGGGGCCGCCTGGCGTCGGCGCTCCCCCGCTCCCTCCTTTTGGACGATGCCCACGGGTGGCCCCGTTGGCGTCGGCACCTGGTCGTGCAGTTGGCTGAAGAGGTCCGCAGCACCCTGGCGGAGGGAAGGTGACCCGGATGCCGTTCACGGTGTGTATCAACGGCCGGGCCAGCGAGCGGCCACCCCGGGCGGGACAGTGTCTGCGCACCTACCTGCGTGAGCAGGGTTGGACGGGGGTGAAGAAAGGCTGCGACAGCGGTGACTGCGGGGCGTGCACCGTGCATGTGGACGGCATGGCCGTGCACAGCTGTCTGTATCCCGCCCACCGCGCCGACGGCCGCACGGTGACCACCGTCGAGGGCCTGAGCACGGACGGCTCCCTGCATCCTGTTCAGGAGGCATTCGCGAGGGCCCAGGGGTTTCAGTGCGGTTACTGCACACCGGGATTCATCATGACCACCGTCGCGCTGAGCGGGTTTCAGCTGGACGACCTGCCGCAGGCGCTGAAAGGGAACCTGTGCCGCTGCACCGGCTACCAGTCGATCAGCCGCGCGGTGAGAGCCACATGCCCGCTGGGATCGGCCTCGTCCGTCCCTCCGGGTCATCCCGGATCCACGGATCGGGCGACGCGCGATGTCGTGACCGGCGCCGCGCGTTTCACCCTCGACGAACCCGAGCCGGAGGGAACGCTGCATCTGGCGCTGGTGCGCTCCCCGCACCGGCACGCCCGCATCCTGGACATCGACACGCGTGCGGCGCTCGCCGTGCCCGGCGTGCGCGCCGTCCTCACCCACCGGGACGCTCCGGTGACCCGTTTCTCCACGGCACTGCACGAGCGGACCGAGGACGACCCGCCCGACCTGCGGGTCCTTGACGATGTGGTGCGCCACGTCGGTCAGCGTGTCGCCGCCGTCATCGCCGACCACCCCGCACCGGCCGAGGAAGCCGGCCGTCTGGTCCGCGTCACCTACCAGGTGCTTCCCGCCGTCGGCACTGCCGAGGAAGCGATGCGCCCCGGTGCCGTGCGGGTGGGTGACGGACCGAACGTGATCGCCCGCCTGCACCGGTCCACGGGGGACGTCGACCGCGGGCTGGCCGAAGCCGACGTCGTTTACGACCACACCTTCACGACCCAGCGAGTCCAGCACACCGCTCTGGAATGCCACGCCTCCCGGGCATGGACGGATGGCGAGGGACGGCTGCGAGTCCACACCTCCACCCAAGCCCCGCATCTGGTGCGCAGACGCCTGTGCGACATCTTCGGCCTCGACCCGCAGCACGTGCGGGTCACCGCAGGCCGCGTCGGTGGTGCGTTCGGCGGCAAGCAGGAAGTCCTGACCGAAGACATCACCGCCCTGGCCTGCCTCCACACCGGGCGCCCGGTGCAGCTGGAACTGTCGCGTACCGAGGAACTCACCGCCACCACCACACGGCATCCCTTCACCACCAGGGTCACGCTCGGTGCCCGCCGTGACGGCACGCTCACAGCGATGCGGATCCGCGTGACCGCCGACACCGGCGCCTACGGCAATCACGGCCCCGGCGTGCTGGAGACCGGCTGCGCGGAGGGACTGGCTCCCTACCGGTGCGAGAACACGGCGGTGGAGGCCTTCAGCGTGCGCACCCACAACGTCCCCTCCGGGGCGTTCCGCGGGTACGGCGCCGCACAGGTCGTCTTCGCCGTGGAATCCGCTCTGGACGACATCGCCCACCGTCTCGGCCTGGACCCGCTGACCATGCGGGAACAGGTCTGCCTGCGCCCCGCGGACACAGCGGCTTTTCCCGGCGCGGGCGGACAGCACGCCCTCATGGGAAGCGCCCTGCACGACGTACTTCACGCCCTGCGGCAGGCACGGGCGGACCGACACCTCGATCACGAGCGGCCTGCCGCGCACGGGTACCGCGTCGGTGAGGGCCTGGCGATCGCCGCCCACCACAGCGTGCCGGCCGACGGCCACCTCGCCCAGGCCAAGGCATCACTGGCCGCCGACGGCTGCTACGACCTGACGACCGGAGCTCCGGAGTTCGGATCCTGCGCCGGCACCGCCCTGCGCAAGATCGCCGCCGGGATCCTGGGAACCAGCCCGGCACGCATCCGCTTGCACCAGGCCGACACCGACCTCCTCGAGCACGACAGTGGAGGCTTCGCCTCGACCGCCATGGCGCTCACCGGACAGGCCGTCACCCGCGCCTGCCGAGAACTCACCAGGCTCCTCATCACCACCGCAGCCGCCTTCACCACCACCCCGTCCAAGGACTGCCGCCTGGCCGAAGACACCGTTCACTGCGCCGGGGCGAGCGTGCCCTTCACCGACCTTCACCGCTACGCCCAGTCGGCCGGCCTGTGTCTGCAAGCCGACGCCACGGCCGCGGCGGACGACGCGGAGCTGTCCCTGTCCGTCAGCGCCCAGTGGTTCCGCATCCGAGTGGACACCGACACCGGCATCATCAGCGTCCTCGACAGCGTGCACATCGCCGACGCCGGGCACATCGTCCACACCGAACAAAGCCGCTCCCAGATCGAAGGAGCCGTCGTCCAAGGCCTCGGCTGCACCCTCCGCGAAGAACTGACCACGGACCCCGACGGCCACATCACCACGCCTGACCTGCGCACCTACACCATCCCTCACTTCGGCGACTTCCCTCCCACCCAGGTCCAGCTGATCGACCACGACCCCACAACGGCCCCCAGGCCCCTCGCCGAACTGGCCATCAACCCCATCGCCCCGGCGCTCGCCAACGCCGTGCGGGACGCCCTCGGCATCCGCGTGCACACCCTGCCCCTGCGCCCGGACTCCCTCTGGTCCGCCCTCGCCTCGGCTTCGGGCGAAAGCCGGACGGGCGCCCGCCGCGCGAGGCAGGACTCGATCGGCCGAGGAAGCGAGCCGTCATGAACCCTCGCTTCATCAGCCGCCGCGGCTTCCTCAACTCCACCGCCGGCCGAGGCGCCGTCCAGCCGATCGTGCTCGGCCCCGGCGCCGGACTCGGGCAAGGACGGTGGCTCATCCGCGCGTGGTCCGCGTCCCTGGCCGATGGGCTCGGTTCGGTGGGGCCCTTCGACCACCCCTACTGCTGCGTACGGCCCATCTCCGTGGCGAAGGCCGCCGGATCACTGTCGAAGCCCCGGATCATGGCACGCATCTCCCAGGCTCCGGACTCGTCACGGACGAACTCCGCCACCGTTGCCGCGGTAGAGCCGGCGACGGCCCCGAAGTCGTCCGAGAACAGCTCCCGATAGCCCTCGACCACCACGACACCCACGTTGGACATGTCGGCGAAGGTGCGCGAGACGCCCTTCTGGTGGATCGCCACCCCGACGACGACGCGACTGTAATCCGTCGCCAACCGATCGAGTTCCAGGACCATCGCCTCGACGAAGCCGAAGCCCTGGCCGGTCTGGCTGTGGCGGGTCATCGTGATGGTGCCGTCCGGCGACCGGCTGTCGGAATGGGTGACGTACACGGGCTGCCCCCAGGAATCAGCCTCGGCATAGGTCCCGGCAATGATGTCGAGGTGACGAGGCACCTGGCCCAGCGGACTCGGATTCCACCGAAGCCTCACCTCGACCTTCGTCAGTCCCCTGCTCACGATGCTCACCCGTGCCTCCCCGGCTGCTGCCCGACTCTCCCGCTCGATGAAGTATGGCGTGCCGATGGCCCTTTGATGCCTCGTCACGGGCAGGTGCCACCCCTTGGGCCGGCGTCCCCGGCCATCGACCCGATGCCGGCGCACCAGGCGGCGGGAGGGAAGAGGCGCGGCCGACGGACCGCACCATCCGCTTCGGCGTCCGGCTGCACGGTTCAGGGGCCGACCCACGCCGACCCACGCCGACCCACGAGGAAGGCGCTGAGGGCGCCGACCGGCACTGTCACGCCAAGCCGGCTCTGCCGGCCGCCGGCCGGCCCCTCACCTTCACGGTCCCGGCCGACACCGCCCTCGGTCACGGCGGTGCCGGTCGTCGTGGACGCCCGCTGCTCTGCCTGCGACCAGGAAGAAGACGGTCGGCATCAGACCTTCGCGCCCACCGTCCTTCCCGGGCCGCAGACGTCGCCCGGGGCGCGGCCTGCTCAGGCGTCGATGATGACGGGGATGATGAGGGGCTTGCGGCGGTGGGTGCGGAAGGCCCAGTTGGCGACGGCGCGAGCGATGAGCTGTTCGAGTTGGCGTGCGTCCCCGACGCCTTCCTCGGCCGCGGTGGCCAGCGTTTTCTCGATCACCGGGATGACCGGCTCGAAGGTGGTGTCGTCATGGACGAAGCCGCGGGCCAGGAAGTCGGGCGCCTCGGCAAGGGCTCCGGTGTCCGCGTCCACGATGGCCACCACGGTGACGACACCTTCCTCTGCGAGGGTGAGTCGGTCCTTGAGGGACGCTTCGGTGGCACCGCCGACTTCCATGCCGTCCACGTAGACGTTGCCGGCGGGGACCTTGCCGGTGATGGAGGCGCGTCCGTCGACGAGGTCGACGACGACACCGTCCTCGGCGATGACGACTCGCTCGGGGTCGACCCCGGTACGGATGGCGAGGTCGGCGTTGGCGCGCAGGTGGCGGAACTCGCCGTGCACCGGCATGACGTTGCGCGGTTTGACGATGTTGTAGCAGTAGACGAGTTCGCCGGCGCTCGCGTGCCCGGAGACGTGCACCTTGGCATTGCCCTTGTGGACCACGTGGGCGCCCCACCTGGTGAGTCCGTTGATCACCCGGTAGATGGCGTTCTCGTTGCCGGGGATGAGGGAGCTGGCGAGCAGGACGGTGTCGCCTTTGCCGATGCGGATCATGTGGTCGCGGTTGGCCATGCGTGACAGTGCGGCCATCGGTTCGCCCTGGGAACCGGTGCACACCAGGGTGATCTTGTGATCCGGGAGCTTCTCCAGCTCCTTCGTGCTCACGACCAGACCGGACGGGACCTTCAGATAGCCCAGGTCACGGGCGATGCCCATGTTGCGGACCATGGACCGGCCCACGAAGGCGACCTTGCGGCCGTGCTCGTGGGCGGCGTCCAGCACCTGCTGGATGCGGTGCACATGGCTGGCGAAGCTGGAGACGATGACCCGCCGCGGCGCGGTCCGCATCACCTGCTCGATCGCCGGGTTCAGCTCACGCTCGGAGGTGGTGAAACCGGGTACCTCGGCGTTGGTGGAGTCGGTGAGGAACAGGTCCACGCCCTCCTCACCGAGACGGGCGAAGGCGCGCAGATCGGTGATGCGATCGTCGAGAGGGAACTGGTCCATCTTGAAGTCACCGGTGTGCAGCACCATCCCCGCGCCGGTGCGGATCGCGACCGCGAGGCTGTCCGGGATGGAGTGGTTGACCGCCACGAACTCGCAGTCGAAGGGGCCGAAGCCGCGCCGGTCACCTTCGCGCACCCGCACGGTGCGCGGCCGGATGCCGTGTTCCTTGAGCTTGGCCTCCAGGAACGCCAGCGTCAGCTTGGAACCGACGAGGGGGATGTCGGACCGCTCGCGCAGCAGGTACGGCACACCGCCGATGTGGTCCTCGTGGCCGTGGGTCAGCACCACGGCCACGATGTCGTCCAGGCGGTCCCGGATCGAGGTGAAGTCCGGCAGGATCACGTCCACGCCGGGCTGGGTCTCTTCGGGGAAGAGCACGCCGCAGTCGACGATGAGCAGCTTGCCGGCGTGCTCGAAGACGGTCATGTTGCGGCCGATCTCCCCCAGGCCGCCCAGGGCGATGACCCGCAGCCCTCCTTTTGGCAGGGGCGGGGCGGTTTTCAGCTCGGGGTGCGGATGACTCATACCCTGACGCTACCCGAGACGGGGATGGGGTGATCCACTGCCTGCCTGCCGGGCGGGTGCCGGGGGGCGAAAAACGCAGAAGTCCGGTCGGGTCGGCCCGGGACGAGCCCAGGGCGGCTTGCCCTGCCGTCGGCTGCCGTGACGCGGCTGATCAGCGGTTGTCGTCCGGAAGGTCCGGGCGGTGGACGCTGAGGCTGCCGTAGGCCGACAGCACGCCTGCCACGTCACCGGGTCCGCGCCGGAGGGTGGTGTCCAGGAAGGCGAGCGTGGTCGCGGCGACGACGTGCGGGCTGTCGGTGCGGCCCAGGGAGCCGACGATCGAGGGCACAGGCGGCAGGTACAGGGGGCCGTCCATGAAGGTGAGGTGTGCGGCGCCGGGGATGGTGAGCCGTTAGCTGGTCGCGGTGTTGCGCTTGAGGGCGTTGGTGAGGCGGGGGATGTAGTGCGGGTCGGTTCCCGGGGTGACGGCCTGGGTGAGCGCGAGTGTCGGCTGGCGGAGTGAGGGGGAGGTGGGGCCGTGGGGGTAGCCGTCCAGATCGATGACGGCGTCGAAACGGCGGTCCCGCCGGGCTGCCTGGAGAGCGGCGGCACCGCCCATGGAGTGGCCGGTGACCGCGGCCCGGCTGGTGTCCAGGCGTCCGGTCAGCGATCCGGCCATCTCACCTCGGTCCAGATGATCCAGCCGGGTGAGGACGAAGCTGAGGTCGGCGGCCCGAACGGCCGTCCAGTCGACCGCCAGTTCGTCGTCCTTGGCCCGGTCTCCGGTGGAGTCGGTCCTGGTGTGAACCGTCCGGCCGTCGGCGAGGACGACGGCGGCGGAGTCGTACGGGTGGTCGAGGCCGGCGACCACATAGCCGTGGCTGGCCAGCTCCTCCGCCCAGGCGGTGTTCTGAGTGCGCACTCCGCCCGACCCGGGAGAGAACAGCACGACCGGGAACCCTTCGCCCCCATCGGCCGGCGGGGCGTCGAAGACCGCATGGGTGTGGGCACGCGGGACGCCGTCCACCAGGAAGCCGGGCAGGCCGACCTGGCGGGCGAGGGCGTCGGAGACGGTACGTGCCTCGTGCTCCGTGCGTCCGAGGTACTGGGCCCGCCGCGCGCCTGCGGGAGTCCTCTGTGCGGGATACCAGAGCTGGACCACGACCGTGCGCCGGTCGTGCGGATCGGCGGTGAACGTCTCGGGGCGGTGTGGGTCGGTCCACTGCGTCACCCGGGTGCCGACCGCGAAACGGCCCGACGGCTCGGGGAACGCGGGTACGGGAAAGGCCCAGGCGGCGACCGGACCCGTGGCCGTCAAGCCGAGGCAGGCCACCGAGCCCGGCAACGCCAGCCACCACCGGGCCCGCCGCGCCGGCCGGCCGGTACGGCGTCGCAACAGGGGGGAGACAGCGAACGGCAGCGTGACGCCAGCGCCTGCCAGTACCGGCAGCATCTGCCAGCGGATCCCCACCGCGCTCAGCACGATCGCGGACAGTGCGAGAACCGCCACCGCCGCGATCGTGACGCCTGGGCGGGCCGCGGGGGGAAGCCAGCGCGCCGCCACCAGCGTCACGGCACTGAGCAAGGCGAGGAATTCCAGTGGGGACATGTACAGCCCCCCCGATGATCTCGGTCACCCGGCCATCCTCAGGGCGGGGCACACGCTGCCACATCGGCCCCGGGTCGCGATCGCATGCGACCAGGGTCGCAATCGAGTACCCCAGGCGAACGGCCGCTGTGCGACCGCAGGAGGTGGCGGGCTCCTCCTGCGGTCGTATCTCGGCGCGGTGCCGTCAGACGGTGGACTCATGTTCTACGCAGGCCCGCGGCTACCGCGACGGCAACACGCGCGGGAGCGGCCGGAGTCTGTCCGTGGGTCAGCGCCGGCGTGGCGCCCTGGCCCGGGCGATCCTGCCCGACGCACGGCCTGCCCGTCCCTCTTGCGAGGTCCCCGGCCAGGCGCTTCAGCCCTCGAAGAGCGCCGTCGCCACCGGCACCGCCAGCAGCAGGCTGAGTCCGATCAGGAGGAAGCGCTCCAGCCACAGGATCGCGGCGAACTCGCGCAGCGTCGCGGCCAGCCAGTAGGCGGGGGAGGTCGGCGCGCCCACGACGTGCACGGGCACGCCCACGCGGCGGGCCAGCAAAGTCGTGCGGTAGACGTGGAAGCCGCTGGTGACCACCGTGGCGCGGTGACCGGCAGCGGTGCCGTCCACGAGGGCCGCGCTGAAGCGGAGGTTCTGCCCGGTGTTGACGGAGCGGTCCTCCCGCACGATCCGGTCGGCGGGCACTCCGCGTCCGCGCAGATAGTCGGCCATCGCCTCCGCCTCGGAGCGGACCTCGTCGTCGCCCTGGCCGCCGGAGACGACGAACACCACCCCAGGCGCGTCCGGTGCGCGGGCGGCGTCGATCGCGAGGGCGCGCTCCAGCCTGCGGCTCAGCAGCGGGCCGGGCCGGTCGCCGTCGAGCCCGGCGCCCAGGACGACGACATGGGTGGTCTCCGGCAGAGGGGTGCTACGGCCCCGGACGAACACATAGCCGGCGAAGACCAGGAAGAGCAGCGTGAGGTATCCCGCGGCCGCGTTCACCGCGACCAGGGGGGCACCGAGGGCGCCGCCGCCGACCGCCAGGAAGACCGCGTTGAGACCGAGCACCGCCAGCACCGCGCAGCCGGCGGCTCCCGTCGCCAGCAGTGCTGCCTGCGGCCCGTAGCGCCGAATCAGCAGGACGCCGTCGGCCAGCAGCAGCAAGCCCACCGCGAGCCCCAGGAGCAGGGCGGCAACTGCGAGGACAGTGGCGATGCCCGGGTGGGCCGCCGCACTGCGCGCGGCCACACCGACTCCGGCAGAGGTCACCGCGAGGCAGAACAGGACGGCGGCGGAGAACCGGTGCGGTGCCAGCCAGGCGTTGACGACGCCACCCGCGGCGAACACGACCGCCGCGAGGTACTCCGGGTACTGAGGCATGTGCCGCACCGCTCCGCTCTCCCGCCCGCCGGGCCGCCGCCCGTACCCGCCCGTCTCGCGCCGCCCGCGGGTCCCCGAACCCGGCACGCACGCCTGCGGCCATACTCCCAGACCTGGTGTGGTGCACCGAACGCGGGCGGGTCGTGGTGCGTTCGACGGGACCGGCATGTCGTGGCGCCTTGACCTCAAGTCAGGTTGACTTTCTACGGTCGCTCCGCTGAAACCAGCTCACGCGAAGGCGGAGAGGCAGGCAATGGAGTACTCACACAGCGATGCCGAACTGATCAAGCAGCCCATCGGCTACTGGAGTTGGGCGGCCTACAAGGCCGTCGTCAGCCGCACCCGGGAAGCGCTCGCCCGGATCGGCACCACCCAGCCGCAGTGGTGGGTTCTGGCGCAGGTCGCACGCGCCGGGACCGTCAAGACCCGCGACGAGGTGTCCCGCCTCCTGCGCGACTACCTCGACACGGGTCCGCAAGCCATGGAGTCGGAGATCGACACGACCATCGAACGAGGCTGGATCACCGAGGACGCCGAGGGACGTCTCGGTATCACGCCGGAAGGCAGGGCGTTCTACGACGAGGCCGCGGCCCTCCAGGACGAGCTGTGGGCGGAACGGCACGCGGGCATCTCCGACGCGGAGTACCTGACCACCCTCAAGGTGCTCCAGCGGTTCATCCACAACACCGGCGGGCGAGCCTGGCACCACTGAGACCGACGGGGCCACACCTCCCCGCTCCCCTCCCCCGGCGCCCGACCCGCGTGACGCACGGGCCGCGGGCAGCATCCGGGCACGTCCCGGACGCTGCCCGTGCCGATGCTCTCCACCACCGCGAACCAGCCCGCGCGTTTCAGGGGTGACTCGCCGCGCTGATGTAGGTCTTGGTGACGTCGTTGATGAGATCGCGGCTGCTGTCGGGGTCGAGGGCCTCGGCCTGAAGGTGGTCGTACAGCACGCCGTAGTGCTGCGCATCGGAGGGCTTCTCCAGAAAGAGATCGCCGGTGAACCGTTCCAGATACACCACCCCGCCTCCGGGACCGTCGGCGGACCGCAGGACGGAGAACTGCCCCGGCAGGCCCGGATGGGCACCCACCGCGTAAGGGAGGGGCTGCACCGTGATGTGGGGCTCTGCTCCGAGGGCTTTCAGGTGCTCCAGCTGTGAGCCGCTCCGCCACCTCAAAACCCTTCAGCCCGCTGGCCTGGCGCAGCCGACGCAGCTCGGCCCCGCGCGACCAGGCCCGGCGTCACCGCTGCGGCCCGGTGTCCGTCCCTGCCGGACGGGTCTGCCAGGTGCTCCTCCCCCGCAAGTCGTCCGGCCTGAGGGGTGGGGAGGCCGGGCGGCCGGCGAGGCGGCGCGCACGGCCCACCGCCTCGCGGGAGCCGGCGGAGCTGCTCGTCAGCCCCGGCCGAGGACGCAGAACTCGTTGCCCTCCGGGTCGGTCAGGACGATCCAGGGGACGTCACCCTGCCCCACGTCGGCCCGCTGCGCACCCAGACCTTCGAGCCGGGCGACCTCCTTGGCCTGGTCCTCGACCGGGTCGGGCCTGACGTCGAGATGGACGCGGCTCCGCACGACCTTGTCCTCCGGCGTGCGGCGGAACTCCAGGTACGGGCCGACGCCCTCGGCCGAGCGCAGCAGGGCACGGTCGTCGGTCAGCTCAAGCACGGTCCAGTCGATCGCCTCGCCCCAGAACCGCACCATCGCGCGTGGATCGGCGCAGGCGACGACCACGGCGGCGATGGGCCCGGTGTCCCGGTAGAGCTCCCTGGGCTCCAGAACGCTGAACACGTTGCCTTCCGGATCGGCCCACATCGTGCACGGCACATCGCCCTGGCCCACGTCGACGGGCGTCGCTCCGAGGTCTTTCAGACGGGCGGCCAACTCCGCCTGGTGGGCGGCGGAGGCGGTGGACAGCTCCAGGTGCACGCGGTACCTCACCGTCTCCGGATCCGGTACGCGGACGAGGTCGACGCAGACGGCGGACGGGTCCGGCCAGTCGAAACCCACCGGCTCCAGGTTGGTCACCCCGGGGCCTTCACTGGAGACACCCCAGCCGAGCACCTCCGCCCAGAACCGGCCGAGCGCCACTTCGTCCCTGGCCTTGAAATTCACCTGAACAAGTCGCAGCGTCATGCTGCGCACCCTACGCGCTGCCGCATGACCTTTGGCCATGATTTTCGGCGATCCTGGCATGGCCGGTGCGCTCACGACGTCGCAGCCGCCCCCCTCCCCATCGCGCCCTACCACAAGCGCGGGTTCGGCACACGGCTGTCGGCCTTGTGAAGCCGACTCACACTGCCTCCTTCCGGCTCGCACACACGCACCAAGCGTGAATCGGCGGGATGTGCGGACTGTGCGGCCGTGGGCGCTGTCAGGCTGGCTGCGGGTGATCGCGAGACGGTGGCGGCGCCGCCGGAGGTGTCTCCGGCGCTGCGGACGGCGTCCGTTGGGGGAGCCGAGGGGGCGGGCATGACAGCGGAGTGGTGCATGGACGACGGGCCTGCCTCTCCCCTTGCCACCGAGGGCACAGCTCGGCCGGGTCCGCGCGAGGTGCCACGGCACGTCGCGTGCGTGATGGACGGCAACGGCCGGTGGGCGGCGCAGCGCTCCCTCCCGCGCACAGCGGGGCACCGTGCCGCCGAGACCACGGTGATCGACGTCATCGAAGCAGCGCGCGCGGCCGGAGTGGGCTGGCTGAGCCTGTTCGCGTTCTCCACCGAGAACTGGCGTCGCCCGGACACCGAGATCGCCTTTCTGATGCACCTGGTGCGCCGGGTGGTGCGCAAGCATGCCCCGCTGCTGCACGCGCGGGGCATCCGCTGCCGGTTCCTCGGCATGACCGACCCCCGCATCCCTCCGGCGCTGGGACGGGACATCGCCGACCTGATGACACTGACCGGTGACAACCGGCGGATGACGCTGACCGTCGCCTTCGACCACGGCGGGCGCAGGGACATCGTCGAGGCCGCACGGTCGCTGATCCGCAGCGGCGTGCCGGCCGAGTCCGTGACCGAGGACGGCTTCGCCGCTCACCTCCCCTTTCCCGACACCCCCGATGTGGACCTGGTCATCCGCACCTCCGGTGAACAGCGCATCTCCAACTTCATGCTCTGGCAGGTCGCCTACGCCGAGTGGATCTTCCCGCCGGAGCTGTGGCCCGACTTCCGCGCACCGGACTTCCTCGAGTGCCTCGACGCCTACCGGCAGCGCTCGCGCCGCTTCGGCGGCGTACTGCCCAACCAGAACGGAGAATCACGATCGTGACCACAGCGGACAGCCCTCACTCCCCCACCGCCGACACCGGCACGGGGGATCCGCGAACCGGGGATCCCCACTCGGCAGGAGAGCCTCTGTTCGGCCCCGGATCACAGTTCCACACGCTCTTCAACGACCCGCGCTGGGCTTTGGCGATGATCCGGGCCACCGTGCTCGAGGCCGCGCACCCTCAGATCGGCGCCGCCCTGATCGAGAACTCCACCTTCGTCGTGCATCCCTGGCGGCGACTGGGCAACACCTTCACGAGCCTGCGGCGCATGTTCGGCCCCGACGACCAGGTGCGGCAGCGGGAGGCGACACGGCTCAACCGCATGCACGCGCGCCTGCACGGCACCGATGCCCGCGATCGTCCGTACGACGCGATGGATCCGCGGGTGCGTGCCTGGGTCGTGGCCACCTTGTTCGAAAGCACCGTCACGATGTGCCGGCTCGGCGGACAGCCCCTGGAGCAGCAGAGCATGGAGCAGCTGTACGCCGAATTCCAGGCGTATCTCGCCGCGATGGGAGACGATGCCGACCATCTGCCGCCCACCCTGGACGAGTTCTGGCCCTACTTCGACCGGGTGGTCGCTGAGGAGCTGGAGAACACCGAGGCGATGCGGATCATCCTCTACAGGCTCTTCGACCACCTCCCCGCTCCGCCGCTGCTGAACGGCTTTCCGGCCCTGTGGGCGACCGGCCGGGCCGTCGCCGGCCCCGTCATCGGAGCGATCACCGTGGCGTCCCTTCCCGAGCCCTTCCGGCGGCGAGCCGGTCTGCCCGAGATCGCGGGAGTCCAGACCGTGATGCAGGGTGCCTACCTGGTGGCCGGTCTGGCCCGGTTCCTGCCCGAGGGGTGGATCCAGGCCGACAGGATCGCCGAGACGGTGATGCTGTCCCCCGACAGCGACGATCCCCGCGCGAGGACGGTCGCCGCCCTGCGTGAGCAGATGAAACGGGCCGGCGCCCTCATCCGTCTCATCACTCCCCTCCCCCCGGAACCCGAACCCGCCGCGGCCACCACGGCACAGCGCAGCGCGGAGGAGTTCTTCACGGACGTCCTCGACCAGACCGGGGACGGTTACCTGGACTGGCCGGACCTCGCCGCCATGGCCCGTGAGATGTCCAGCCGCCTCGATCTGGACGAACCCGAGGAGACCCGGCTCTACAACGCCTACGCCGACTGGTGGCGCGAACTGCAGGCAGCCCTGGACACCGACGGAGACGGCCGCGTCAGCGCGCACGAGTACGCCGCGGCCGTTCCCTCGCTCGCCGGTCCCGCGCTGATCAGGGTCGCCGAGGTCCTCTTCGACGTGACCGACGAGGACGGCAACCAGCACATCGACGCCGATGAGTACCGTGCGCTGTTCCGGACCGGGTTCCGCCGGGACACCCCGGACGCCGACGGAACCTACAGTCGCAGCGCGTTCATCAACGACTTCCTGTCCTTCATGTCGGCACGTCGCCGCACCACCCCCTACGACCCCCTGCTCGCCGAGGCCTGACCGCCGGGCAGGGCGACGGACGGCGACCATCACCGAAAGGACGGCCGAAAGGACGATCGTGGCGTCCACGCGGCAGTCGACGGGCAACACGCAGGCGGCCACGCCGGCCCGGCGGAGCCGGTCCCCCTCGTCTCGTCGCGTCCACTGGTGTCGCGGGGCCGGCTCTTGCCGTAGGGCGCGATACGACACTCACGCGGTGTCGCGCGGTGTCAGGGGTGAGCAGTGTGCGCGGGTCGATGACTCGATAGCCGCCGGCTGCGAACGCGTCGAGGATGCGGGGCAGGGCCTGGGCGTCGATCACCTCCGTGCGTCCCCGTGACGCCCCGGCATGCATCCGCAGGATCGCGCCCGGGCGCAGGGCGTCCACGGCCCGCTCCATTGCGCGGTTCACCGTCATCCCGCCTTCGGTCCCCTTCCAGCCGTTGGTGTCGGTGGTGTACTCGATGTCCGCGAAGCCGAGGGCGTTGACCTCCCTGATGTGAGCGGGACTGGTCTCGCCGTACGGGAACCGGAAGAACGGCGTCAGCGCGTGGCCAGCCCCGGCCGCGTGTAGAGCCCTGTCTGCCGCCGTCACTTCGTGCCGTCGTCCGGCCTCGCCCACGTCCCTGAAGTGGGGTGGCTGAAGGAGTGGTTGCCCGGTCCGTGGCCGGCCGCCGCGAGCCTGGATGTTCAACGCGGCCGGTGAACTCGCCCGTCGCAGCGCGCCCGCCACGTTCTTCGTGACCGGCGACTTCGCCGAACGCCACCCCGAGGTGGTGAGGACGCCGTACTGTCGGCCGTCCTGCTATGGCCCCTCGCGCAGGGTCCGGCGGCCCGGCCGACTGAGACCGTCATGCCGCACCTGGCGGCGACGGCCATGGAGAGCAGAGCGCTGCGGGCGTTGTTCGGATCGCAGAATCGGGTGATCCGTACGCGCGAGCGGAGGATCGCCTGTCCCGAACAGGCGCCGGCGCGGACGACGGCCGGTGACCACCCGCCGCGTCTCGCGCGGTCAAGGAACACCTCGGCCGGAAGCGGGGCGACCGGACCTCCAGACCGCGGCGGATCTCGCGGAGCCAGGACGGAAACAAATACTTGGCTAGCCACATTATCCCTGCTACGTTGATTATGTGTCCAGCCACCTAAATGGGTGGTGACGCGAGAGGAGTCGTCATGAGAGCCATGCTGTTCGACCGCTTCGGCGGCCCAGAAGTACTACGTGAGGCGGACATCGAGGTCCCGAAGCCCGGGCCCGGGCAGCTCCGCGTCCGCGTCGAGGCCGCCGGACTGAACGCCCTGGACGGCAAGATCCGTTCCGGGGCGCTGGAGACGGTGTTCCCCACGCCGCTGCCGGCCGTCCCCGGCGGCGAGCTCGCCGGCGTGGTGGACGCCCTCGGTGAAGGCGTGCAGGACGTGCACGTGGGTGACGAGGTGCTGGGCTGGTCGGACACCGGCTCGTACGCCGAGTACGCGCTGGCCACCACGGTTGCCCCCAAGCCCCCGGGCCTCGACTGGCAGCACGCGGCCGCCCTGCCGGTGGCCGGCGAGACCGCCGAGCGGGTCCTGAACCTGCTCGGTGTCAGCGCCGGGGAGACCGTGCTGATGCACGGCGCGGCCGGCGCGGTCGGAACCCTGGCGGTCCAGCTCGCCACGGCCCGCGGAGCGCGGGTCATCGGCACTGCCGGCCCCACGAACCAGGACTACCTCGCCTCGCTCGGCGCCACGGCGACCCGCTACGGCGAGGGCCTGGTCGAGCGAGTGAGGGCACTGGCCCCCGAGGGCGTGGACGCGGTGTTCGACCTGGCCGGGAAGGGAGCCCTGGAGGACTCCATCACCCTGCGCGGCGGTACCGAACGCATCGTCACCATCGCCGACTTCCGCGCCCACCAGCTCGGCATCACCTTCGCCAACGGCCCCCAGCGGCGCTCGAGCGCCCGCCTGGCCGCTCTGGCGCAGGACGCCGCGACCGGCAAGGTCGTCACGACCGTCACCGCCTACCCGCTCGCGCGGGCCGCCACGGCCCAGCAGGTCAGCGATGCCGGACACGTCCGGGGCAAGCTCGTCCTCACCGTCGACTGACCGGACTCGCCTCCTTCCTCACTCCCCCCTTTGCCGACGCCACCCTGTTGATCACGGAACCGAAGGACCCTCCATGCTGAATTCGCTGTGGACACCGACCACCGTCGGTGCCCTGTCCCTCCCGCACCGCCTGGTCATGGCCCCCATGACCCGTGACCGCTCCACCCCCGAAGGGGTGCCGACCGAGCTGAACGCCGAGTACTACGCCCAGCGGGCGTCGCACGCGCTGATCATCACCGAGGGAACCCAGCCGAACGCCGACGGCCAGGGCTATCTCCTCACCCCCGGCATCCACAACGACGACCAGATCGCGGGCTGGCGCAAGGTCACCGACGCCGTGCACACGGCCGACGGCCGGATCGTCATCCAGCTGATGCACACCGGACGCATCGCCCACCCCGACAACACCCCTCACGGGCGCCGGCCGGTCGCCCCCTCCGCGATCAAGCCCCGGGGAACGATGTTCACCGCGTCCGGGCCGCAGGAAATGCCAACACCCCGTGCGTTGTCGACGCAGGAGGTCGCGGCGACCGTCGACGACTTCCGCCGCGCCGCTGCGGCTGCCGTCGCGGCGGGCGCCGACGGCGTGGAGATCCACGGCGCCAACGGCTACCTCGTGCACCAGTTCCTGTCCGGCAACACCAACCAGCGCACCGACCGCTACGGCGGTTCCCTCGAGGGCCGTATCCGCTTCGCCGTCGAGGTGGCCGCCGCCGTGGCCGACGAGATCGGCGCCGAGCGCACCGGCCTGCGCATCTCCCCAGGCAACTCCTACAACGACATGGCCGAGTCCGACACCGCCGAGCTGTACCCGGCGCTCGTGCGCGCCCTCAGCCCGCTCGGCCTCGCCTACCTCCACGTCCTCCACTCGGGCGACGAGGAACTGCTGGGCATCCTGCGCCGGCTCTGGCCGACCACGCTGATCCTCAACCGGGCCGGCACCGACCTGCCCACCCGCGCCAAGGACATCGAGAACGGCACGGCCGACCTCGTCTCCGTCGGCGCCCTCGCGCTCGCCAACCCGGACCTCGTCGAACGGCTACGCTCTGACGCGCCGCTGAACACCCCCGACCCGGCCACCTTCTACGGCGGCGGAGCGGCCGGCTACACCGACTACCCCACCTACACCGTCTGAGGAACCGCATGTCCGTCCCCACACCCCGCATCCCCAGCACGGCCGACGAGGGGCCGATGAGCTACGCGATCTTCCAGCTCGCTCGTGCCCATCGTGCCCGCGCCGCCGTCATGCTCCGCGAGATGGACCTGCATCCCGGACAGGAACTGCTGCTGATGCAACTGCTGGACCGGGACGGTCAGACCCAGTCCGAGCTGCTCGAAAGCGTCGGCCTGGACCACTCCACGGTCTCCAAGTCCCTGCGCCGTATGCAGGACGCCGGCCTGCTCGTCCGCGAGCCGGCCGAGCACGACCGGCGCGTCATGGTCGTCCACCTGACCGACAAGGGCCGTGCCCTGCGCGAGCCCCTCGCGGCCATGTGGCGAGCGCTGGAGGAGATCTCCGCGCAGAACCTCTCGGCGCAGCAGGCGAAGTCCTTCGTCCGCACCGCCTACACCATCACCGACGCGATCAACAGCCGCGCCGTGCCGCCGGAAGAGTCCGGGTAACACTCGGCACCACAGGCCGTGCCGAACGGAACCAGGGGGCGTTCCTCGACCAGATCGCGACCATGGCGGGTAACCCGCTCGACGAGGGCCGCCTGTTGTGGATCGGCAAGACCACTGTCCCGCAGGCCTTCGTCCACCCCTCCGATCTCGCGGCATAACTGGCGGCCGCCGTCGACGCCGGGGCCGGCAACGGTGAGCGCGTCGACATCGGCTGGGACCGTCCGGTCAGCATGCGCGAGATGGCCGACCTCATGGGCCACCGGGCCGGGAGGAAGATCAAGGTGCGGGCCGTCCCTTCCGCCGACACCCGCCGGCGGCAGCTCTTCGGCACCGTCCCTGCAGCCGAGGACGTCCTCGCCCGGTACACCGGCGGGCCGGGGACGGCGCAGCAACGGTGACCGGTCCGCCCGCCGTGCTCGCGGGCGTCGGCAGGAGCACGACTGAGAGGACAGCCCGTCGAACTTTGGCCGAAAGTACACCCCTTGATGCGGCTGCCCGCACCCGTCGAACGCGACGCGGCCGTTACGCGACGCCGAGAACCGCCGTGCACCATTACGCGATACCGAGAACCGCCGTGCGCCACACGCCTGAACCAGACGGCAAAGCACGGTGCGCTTAGCACACGGCGTGTCTGCCGCCGCCTTTTCTCGACGAAATGAGCTTTCCGCCGCAACTCCCCTGCCCCCAGGCATATTCCAGGGCGGCCTGATGGCTAGCATGAGCCACGTGTTCGATCCGGAGGCCGGTCATCATCTTCCGGGTCCGGCGATGCTTCAGTCGTCCACGCACCTCCTGCTCTCACGGACCGAGGGACCGCGGAATGCCAGTGCCTGCCCCAACCCGTCAGCGTCGATCCTCCAAAGCGGCACGCTCCTCCCCGGTCCTGTTTCCCGTGTTGCCGGTCGGCGCGGCGCTCGGCGCCGGTGCGGCGAGCGTCCTCGCTCCCGCGAGCGCCCGTCCGTGGGTTCTCGGCACCGCGGCCGTCGCCTGGATCTTCCTCACCGCCGTCACCGTCGGCTCCTCGGTCCTGCTGCGCCGGGCGCGTCAGCAGGCGGCGGCACGGGGCGAGGAACTGGAGATGACCAAGAACAACTGGGCGCAGCAGGGAGCCGAGGCGGCGCAGTTGGTCAACACGGTCCTGCCCGCCCTGGTGTCGCAGTTGAAGAACGGCGCCGACGCGGACGACGCCCTGGCCGGCGTCCGCTCCCCCGCCGACCCGCACCTGCGCAGGGTGTTGCACGTCTTCGCCACCGAGGTGAGCGGAGCGGTACGGCGCGCGGGCGAGGTGCGGCGCGAACTCGACGCGACCAGGAGCGAACTGACCGCAGCGGGCGAGGAACTGGAACGGCTGACCCAGCACACGCTGCCCGCGGCGGTGGCCATGCTGCGGGAGGGCAGTTCCGCCGACACGGTCCTCGCCGCGTTCGACTGGCCGCGCGGCCCGTTGCTGCGCGCCACGGCTGAATCGTTCGTCCGCGACCTCGCCTACAGCGAACGCCGCTCCTCAGCGGCTCAGGCCGCCTCCGCGAAGGCGCTCAGCCGGGTCCAGGCCAAGACGGTCAGCATGCTCGCTGAGCTGCGGGAGATGCAGGAACGGCACGGCCAGGAGGTCTTCGGTGATCTGCTGCGTCTGGACCACAGCACCTCCCAGCTGGGTCTGATGACCGACCGGCTGGCGCTGCTGATGGGCGGCCGCTCCAGCCGTGTCTGGAACAAGCCGATCGTGATGGAGAGCATCCTCCGCGGCGCCGTCGGCCGGATCGCCGCCTACCGGCGGGTGCGGCTGCACAACGCCAGCCGGGCCGCCATTGCGGGCTTCGCCGCCGAGGGCGTGATGCACCTGCTGGCCGAACTCATGGACAACGCTGCCAACTTCTCCCCGCCGATCGACGAGGTCCACGTGTACGTCGAGGAGGGCAGCGCCGGGCTCGTCGTCACCATCGAGGACAGCGGTCTGAAGATGTCCGACGCCGCGCTGCGCCGGGCGAAGGAGTCCGTGTCGGGCAAGGTCACCGACCTCGCCTCGTTGCAGGGCACCCGTCTCGGCCTGGGTGTGGTGGGGCGCCTCGCCGTCAAGTACGGCATCAGCGTCAACTACCGTCCCTCCTCCCGGGGCGGCACCGGCGTCGTGGTGCTCCTCCCGCCCGAGCTCATCGCACAGCAGCGCGAGACGGCGCCCGCCGAGAAGCCCCGCGCCGCGGCGGAGGTGCCGGCCACCCACACCGCCGCGGTCGAGGAGTACCCCTCTCCCGTGCGGCCTCAGGCAGCTCCGGCCGACGACGTGGCGCCCGCCGACCGGATGCCCCGCAGGCGCACCCCGGCCACTCCCAACGGGCTGCCCGTCCGCGCCCCCGGCCGCACGATGGCCGAAGCGGAGCGGAGCCGGCCGAAGCAGGCGGCCGAGCCGTCCCGCGCGGCTCGGCACGAGTCGGGTCCGGCACGTGACGCCGGAAGCCGGTTCGGCGCCTTCCACCGCGGCCGGCAGGCCGGTGGCTCCACCGACGCCGAAACCGGAACAGGTCCCGGCGCTGGCACCGAAACGGGTATGGGAACCGCCACCGGATCCGGCACCGGAAGCGCAACCGGAACAGGCACCGGATCCGGTGGCGAGACCGGGCCCGACACCGAGAGCTAGGCCCCGCGCCCTCACCCCTCGCGGCCGCACCGGCCGCACCACTCCCGCACCACCCCCGCACCTCGTTGGATTGGAGGAACGGGCCGGACGACCTCCGAGGTCAGCACCGGCCCACCCACCATGGAGACCACTGACAACAGCCTCACCTGGCTCTTGACGAACCTCTTGGAGCGCACGCCGGGTACGCGGCACGCCCTCGTCCTGTCCAGGGACGGCCTGAAACTGTGCTGGACCGAGCACATGACCCTCGACCAGGCCGACCAGCTCGCGGCGATCTGCTCGGGCATCCAGGCACTCGCACAAGGCGCGTCCGTGGAGTTCGGCGACGGGTCGGGCGGTGTCCGGCACTCCATGACCGAGTTCCACGGCGGTCTTCTGTTCATAGTCGAGGCCGGTCAGGGCGCCCACCTCGCGGTCGTCGCCGAGGAGAGCGCCGACCCGGGCGTCGTGGGCCACCAGATGACGGAGATGGTCGAGCAGATCGGCGAACACCTGCGGGCCGAACCGCGCACAACCGCCACCCGGGGTGCCACCGCGTGATCCACAAACCCGTGGACGTCGGTGATCCCGACCGGCTCTACACCGTCACGGGCGGGCGCAGCGAAGCGGACGACTCGTTCGACCTGGTGACGCTGATCGTCAGTGAGTGCGAGCCCGCCACCGGCATGCAGTCGGAGCACGTACGGATCCTCGAGATGTGCCGCCACCCCACGGCCCTGGTCGAGATCGCCGCCGAGCTGAAGCTGCCCATCACCGTCGTCCGGATCCTCCTCGGTGACCTCCATGCCATGGGCAAGGTGAGCGCCCGTCACCCCCGCGCGGCCGCATCCGTCGCGGACCTCCCCGAAACCGCCCTGCTCCAGGAGGTGCTCCATGGGCTCCGCAACCTCTGAGCTGCCCTACCAGCGCACGCCGCTGGCCGATGCCGCCGAGACCGGCCTGAAGATCGTCGTGGTGGGCGGTTTCGGTGTCGGCAAGACCACACTGGTGCGCGCGGTGAGCGAGATCCGGCCGCTGAACACCGAAGAGGTGATGACGCAGGCCGGGCAGGGCGTCGACGAGACGGCCGGTGTGGAACGCAAGACCACCACCACCGTCGCGTTCGACTTCGGACGCATCAGCCTCAACGAGCAGATGGTGCTGTATCTGTTCGGCGCCCCGGGCCAGGAGCGCTTCTGGTTCCTGTGGGACCGGTTGTTCTCCGGCACGCTCGGTGCGGTCGTCCTCGTGGACACCCGCCGGATGGAGGACTCCTGGTATGCGATCGACCGGCTCGAGCATCACAAGACCCCGTTCGTGGTCGCCGTCAACCGTTTCGACGACGACGAGAACCGGTTCTCCCTGGAGGAGATCCGCCAGGCGCTGGCCCTGGGTGAGCACATACCCATGATCGACTGCGACGCCCGGCTCAGGTCGTCCGGCAAGGAGGTCCTCATCGCTCTGGTGGAGCACCTCTACGCGTTGGCACTGATCCAGGAGAGGACACCGTGAGCGACACCACCTCGTCCGTCGGGATGCCTCCGTCCGGCTGTCCCGCGCACCCCGGTGCCGTACGTCTGGGCGGACTCGAGTACCAACGGACACCCTCGCAGCTGTACCGCACGATCCGCCGGGAGCAAGGGTCCGTCGCGCCGGTGCTGCTCGACGGCGACATCCCCGCCTGGCTCGTGCTCGGCTATCCCGAGGTCTCCTACGTGACCGGCCACGACGAGCTGTTCGCGCGGGACTCCCGGCGGTGGAACCAGTGGCCGAACATTCCGCCGGACTGGCCGCTGCTGCCGTTCGTCGGTTACCAGCCGTCGGTGCTCTTCACCGAGGGGCAGGAGCACCAGCGTCGCGCGGGCGTGATCACGCAGGCGCTGGAGGGCGTCGACCAGTTCGAGCTCACCCGTGAGTGCCAGCTCATCGCCGAACAGCTGATCGCCTCGTTCTCCGGCAGTGGCGAGGCCGAACTGATGAGCATGTACGCGCACGCCCTGCCGGCCCGGGCCGTGCTGTGGATGTGCGGTATGCCGCAGGGCAGCGCGGACACCGAGCGGCTCGTCGACGACCTGCGCATCTCCCTGGACGCCGGCGAGGGCGACGACCCGGTGGCGGCGTACGCGCGCGTCGGGGAGCGCATCATGCGGCTCGTGAAGGAGAAGCGGGATCGCCCCGGCCCCGACGTCACCTCGCGGATGCTGCTCGATCCGGCCGGGCTCAGCGACGACGAGATCGTGCAGGACCTGATCTCGGTGATCGCCGCCGCACAGCAGCCCACCGGCAACTGGATCGGGAACACCCTGCGGCTGTTGCTGACCGACGAGCGCTTCGCGGTCAACGTCTCCGGCGGCCGGGTCAGTGTCGGGGAAGCTCTGAACGAGGTGCTGTGGCTGGACACGCCGACCCAGAACTTCATCGGCCGCTGGGCGGTGCGTGACACCCAGCTCGGCGGGCGGCTCATCCGGGAGGGCGACTGCCTGATCCTGGGTCTGGCCGCGGCCAACACCGACCCGCAGATCTGGCCCGAGTCGCATGTCGGCGCCGAGAACTCCGCGCACCTGTCCTTCAGCAACGGCGAGCACCGCTGCCCGTATCCCGCGCCGCTCCTGGCGGACGTCATGGCGCGTACGGCCGTGGAGACGCTGCTGGAGCACCTCCCCGACCTCGTGTTGGGCGTGGAGACCGACGAGCTGACCTGGCGACCGTCCATCTGGATGCGTGGTCTGACCTCTCTTCCGGTGCGGTTCACGCCCTCGGTTCGCTAGCGCGCTCGGCCCGGGGCGCCCGCGTTCCGGGTCCGGCGACCCCGCACCGCCGGGTCCTGCGCGGGCGCGGCGCCGGTACGCCACCCCGGGCGACGGCCGGACCCGGGGCGGCGTGGGGAGGGTGCTCAGCCGGTGACCGGCGTGAAGCGCACCGGCAACGACTGCGGACCACGGGTGAACACACCCTGCTCGACCGGGTCGAAGCCGTCGGCCAGCCGGAGGTCGGGCATGGCGTCGAGCAGTTGGTTCACGCCGATCTCGACCTCCGCCTTGGCCAGCAGCGCGCCGACGCAGAAGTGCCGCCCGAGGGCGAAGGCGAGGTGGTCGGCGGCGGCCGAGAACGCCGACGTCGTGTTCAGGTCGTCGCGGAAGATGTCGAACGTGTCGGGGTCGCGGAATCGGCGTTCGTCCCGGTTGGCGGCGCCGATGAGACAGGTGACCGTCGCTCCCGCCGGGATGGTGCCGCCGCTGACCTGCACTTCGGTGGCTGACTGCCGCATGATCATGTGGACCGGTGGGGTGTAGCGCAGCGTCTCGGCGAACGCGGCCGGGATCAGGCTCCGGTCGGCCTGGACCGCCGCGAGTTGGTCGGGGTGCCGCAGCAGGTTGGCCAGGATGCCGGCGATCGCCTTGTCCGTGGTCTCCCCGCCCGCGGCGAGCAGCAGGCTGCAGAACGCCTTGATGTCCTCGTCGCTCATCCGCACGCCGTCGACTTCGGCGGCGCAGAGCGTCGACAACAGGTCGTCGCCCGGGTTCTCGCGCCGCTCGCGGATGATCGGGATCATGTACTCGGCGAACTCCACCCGGGTGCGCTCACCCGCCGCGGTCACCTCGGGATCCCCCGAGAGGTTGCCGAGGAAGGCGATGACGGCCGTGTACCAGCCGTGGAAGCGGGCGTGGTCGGCCTTGTTCAGGCCGAGCATGTCCGCGATGACGTTCACCGGGAAGCGGGTCGCGTAGTCCTGGACGATGTCGGCGGAGCCGGTGTGCCGGAAGACGTCGATCAGTTCGCGCGAGTTGCGCTCGATGACCGGCAGGAACTTCTCCCGCAGGTCACTGCCCCGGAAGGCGGGCGCGACCAGAGCCCGCCGGACCGCGTGCTCACGCCCGCTGAGCTGGAGGATCGTCTTGCCGTGGACCGGTTCCAGTTGCCAGTCGTAGTTGTCGGTGGTGAACTCCGACTCCTTGTCCTTGAAGACGCGCTCGACGTCGGTGTAGCGGGAAATGATGTAACTCTGGGTGGGTTCGTGCCAGATCAGGGGTTCTTTCTCGCGCATCGCCGCGTAGGCGGGGTAGGGGTTCGCGGCGAACTCGGGCGAGAGAATGTCGGGCACCTGCTGGGCAGTGGACACGGAACTCCTTGCGTTGGACAGAGTGTCAGCGACCACAGGTTATGGATCTTTCCGTGGCTCAAACAGTCCCTTCCTGGCCGAAGTTGGGTACGTGAGGGGGCCAGTCCAGGGAGGCCGGAGTCGGGCGGCCTGCTCTCCGGGCCGCGTCGTGCTCCTGAGCGGTCATCACGCTGGGGGAGGCCACCGAGGGCGTCACGCACTCCGGGGCGCGGTGCGCCCTCGCTGCCGGCGATTCCAGGCACCGGCACTGACCATGTCTGCAAAAGCCACTGGTCGCTTCGAGCGAAAAGGCGCACGTATGGCGTATGGAGCAGCTTGTGACGAAAAAGGGGGATGTGAGCGGCCGGAATTCGAAACGGCGTCGTCCGCGCGACCGGAGGATTCGTCGATGTCTTCGAGGGCGCCAGTGAGAATACCGGCGACTTGGACGGCCGGTCAGCCTTCGCGAATATGATCCTCTTCCCGCTGGCGAGTGGTTCCAGGAACATCCACGTCCAGAACTGGAACGAGGGGCAGCCCGACGACAAGGCCGACGTGACGCTCACCTTGCGCAACTGACAGCTGACGGCCGATGGAGAAGCGGCCGACCGGGCAACCCGCTGCGGCATGTCCGTTCAACACTCAACAGGTTTCACCGTCCCTCGGACGGTTAACCAACAGCTTCAACGATGATCGCCGCCTTTCAGGAGGATTCATGACCACAGCCCGGGAGATCATGACCGAGGGCGCGGAATGCGTGGGCGCCGAGGACACCGTCCTGGACGCGGCCCGCAAGATGACTGAACTCGGCGTCGGCGCACTGCCCATCTGCGGCACCGACGACCGCCTCAAGGGTGTGCTCACCGACCGGGACATCGTCGTCAAGGTCCTCGGCGCCGGCAAGGATCCGGCGCAGGTCAAGGCCGCAGACCTCGCCCAGGGAGAAGCCGTCACCATCGGCGCGGACGACGACGTCGAGGAACTCCTGCGCACCATGGCCTCCCACAAGGTGCGCCGCCTGCCCGTCATCGACGGCCACCGCCTGGTCGGCATCGTCGCCCTGGCCGACATCGCCCGCGCCCTGCCCGACCGAGCCGTCGGCGACCTGCTGGAAGTCATCTCCAGCGACTGACCCCGCATGGGCCGCAGCAGGACCGCAGCAGGAGGTGGGGCCACAGCCGGTGGCTTCAGCCCCACCCCTGCGTCGCGGAGATGGCGCTCCCCTGCGGTGACCACCTCGATGTCGTTTCCGTCCAAGACGCCTGTCCCGGCCGCGACCTAGGCTCGTCCCAGGAGCTCAGCCCTGAGGAGGAGACGCAGATGCGTAAGTTGGTCTACACCGGTTTCATGTCGCTCGACGGTGTCCTGGACTCGCCCGGCGGGCCCGAGGAGGGGCACCGCAACGGTGGCTGGGTGGTGAAGGACCTGGAGTTCGTCCCGGAGGCCTGGTCACTGAAGGCCGAGGAACTCGCCGACACGACGGCGCTGATGTTCGGCCGCCGCAGTTACGAGGCCTTCGCATCCGTCTGGCCCGCCTCGGAGGACCACGCCGCCTACCAGGAACTGCCCAAGTACGTGGTGTCGAGCACGCTGCCGGACGACGCCCTCGTCGGCGGGTGGGGTCCGTCGACGATCCTGCGCACGACGGAGGACGTCGCCAAGCTCAAGGAGAGCGAGGGCGGCTCCGTCTACATCCACGGAAGCGCCGAACTGGCGCGGCGGCTGTCGGAGGCCGGCCTGATCGACCAGTACAACCTGCTCGTCTTCCCCGTCCTGCTCGGCGCCGGAAAGAGCCTGTTCCACCGGGCCGACCGTGACAAGCAGATGCTGTCGCTGCGGGAGTCGCAGAGCTACTCCAACGGAATCCTGAAGCTGATCTACGACGTCAAACGCTGACCAGGTCGAGTGCGATCGCGCCGCCCGCGCCGTCGCGCAGTTGCCCGGCGGTGCGGCCCACGTAGGTGCGCAGCGCCCGGGCGAGGTGCGGCTCGTCGAAGTAGTCGAGCTTGGCGACCACGTCGGCGCCCGTGACACCGGCCGCCAGCAGTTCCGCCGCGGTGCGGGCCCGCTCGATCTGCCGTACCGCCCCCCGCGTCAGACCGGTGGCGGCCCGGAAGCGGCGCTCCACGGTCCGCCCCGACACCGCCGGATCGTGACCGCGCAACACCTCGGCGACGAGCGGGTCGCGCACCACGATCCCGGCATCGACCAGCCGCTCCACCAGGGCCTCGGCGTCATCGGCTGTCGGGGTCTGCCAGCGGGCGCCGTCCAGTCGGAACGTCCGGCGTGTGGTGTCGGGGAGCTCCACGCCGCCGTCGACCAGCTCCGGGGTGGGCAGGACCCGCAGCGAGGTGCCCACGGCGAACTCGATGCCGGTGAAGGCAGCGCCTTCCGGGACCGGTGCCGTGCTCGTCCGGGTCTCCGGGCCGGTGACGGTCGCGTGGGACCGGCCGTCCTGCTCATAGAACACCAGGCCCCAGCGCACCCCCGCGACGGACGTCATCGTCGTGACCTGCTCGCTGGTACAGGTCCATACGCTGTCGGCCCACGGTGAGTCCGACTGACGTATGTCGAAGCGCAGCTCCACACCCGCAGGATACGACGGGCAAGACGGCGGGAACCGGCCGAGAGGCCTCCGACGGGGTCGTTGAGTGGTACCTCGTCCTGGCCGGGCCGGCATCCGCCGACAAGGTGACCGCGCTCCGGGCCCGCGCCCCGTGCGACCAGGACCAGGGCCGAGAGCTGACGGAGCGGCCCCACACGCAGGTCACTGATTGACAGACCTCAGAGGCTGGTGCGGGCGTGTGGTGGCCGGTCGACGTAACGGCCGTCGGCTGTTCGGCCGTGTAGGTTCGGTGCGGCACCGGCGCGGTCCGGGGCCGGCGGGGTCGATGACCCGTGCCCGAGCCAGGTCTCGGCCACACGGCCGGCCAGTCACCTCAAGGCGGGTGTCCCGGCCGCCCGGCCCACGGCGAAGCATCGGCCGCCTGCGCGCCGCTCCGCCTGCAGGCCCGCCTCGGAGTCCTCGAAGACCACCGCTTCGTCGGGTGTGACGCGCAGCCGCCGGCAGGCGAGCAGGTAGCCCCAGCGGTGCTGTTTGCCGTGGGTGACGCCTACCGCGCTCACCACCGTGCTGATCTGGTCGGCGAAGCCGCACCGTGTCAGGTGGTCGTCCCCGTGCCCACGGCCACCTGACGTGACGACGGCCGGCGCCGCTCCTTGCCGCCTGATCCGGCTGCACGGCCGGTGTTCGTCATGACGTTCTCGTCTGCCGCGTGTTCGACCCCCTGCCGTGTACCTCGTCGTCGGGGTCCGTCCGGGGCAGTGCGGCGAGGAGTTGCAGCTTCTCGTCGCTGTCGCTGTGCCTGTCGGGGTAGTAGACGACGAGGATGACGTCGTCGACGGGCAGTTTGTCGCGGTGCAGGCGTAGCTCACCGACGACCGGGTGGTGGACGGTGGTGGTGCCTCCGTCGAGGTTGCGGACGTCGTGCCGGGCCCACAGGGTGCGGAACCGCTGACTGGCCAGGGCTAGAACTGGCCGGAGAGGGTTTCGGGACCGTCCGCGTCGACGTCACCGACAGTGCCTCCGTCGCCTCCGCCCGTGACAGCGTGCTCGCGCAGTACCCCGAGCTGGACACCGTGGTGACGATGTCGGGCGTCATGCTCTTGGAGGACCTGCGCGATCCCGCGCACTTCTGAGACGGCACAGACGACGATCGACACCAACCTGCTGGGCACCATCCGGGTCGTCGACGCCTTCACCCCGCACCTGGTCGGACGCGGCGCAGGAACGTTCATCACCGTCACTTCCGGCACCCCGCCGCCCTGGCCGCCGCACTGTGGCCCGTGCGGGAGATCGCCACCCGCTACGAACGGCTCACCGCCTTCGCGCGGTACTGCCTGACCGAGCTGAGCGCCGCCGAGCTGGGCGCCTTGGCGGCATCATCGCGCTGGCCGCGGCCGACCGCACCGAGCAGGTGGCGACCGGGCGGCTCGCCATGGCCGTCCGGCTGGCGGCCGAGTTCACCCGGGCCGTGGAACCCGACCCGCTGCTTCCCCCGGAGCTGCCGGCGCAGCCATGGCCCGGCCCCCGGCCGCGCGCCGCCTCACCGCCGACTGCTGGCAACGCCTGCGCCCGACCCCACCGACGGGCCGGAGGAACTGCGCCTGTTCCGGCTCTACGGTGACACCCTCGGCGATCCGCCTGAGGAATCGTGACGGCACGGGCACCCCGACCACCCGGGACGCCTCGCGACCCGCGGTTCCGTGGCCTGGACCGGGCCGGGGCTGCCCAGGGGGCTCTTGTCCGTGTCACGTTCTGCCCGTACTTCCCGGCAGCCGTTCGCGAGCCCAGGATGCAACCGCCTGCCCCACGACGTACTCAGGCCTCCGGGCGAGGAGCACGCCCTTCGAAGTCCCGCCGCACCGCGGCACCCTGGTCCTCGATCAGTCCACCCTCGTCGGGGAAATCCAGGACCGCTCCGCAGCGATTGCACAACCTCCCGTCTTCGGCCGGCACACCGCACGCCTTACAGAATCGGTTGCCCCTCTCGTTTTCGATCCCCTCCACCACAACTCTCCTTCACACGCGGCTCGACGTATTGAATGCCCGTGCGGAGTACCCGAGGCGCCGAGGTCGATACCCGCGCAGCTCGCGCGCCGAGTGCGGCGCTTGGCCCTCCTCCCCCCGCCGGATCAGAGGGGTGACCGACCCGGCGGGGTGACTGTCACAGGGCTCCGGCGTCCCGGGCCGTCCAGACGCTCGGGTAGATCGGCCGGAAACCGAGCTCGCGGCGGATGCGCTGGTTGGACATGATCCCGAACCACGGGTCGGGGTCCGTGAGCTCGTGCAGCCCGGCGGGCACCTCGACGCCGTTGAGCTGGTACAGCTCGATCGTGGTGACGGGAGCGTCATCGGCGATGTTGTAGATCCGGCCGGCGATGCCCGGCGCGTACAGCAGCCGCATCAGGCCCTGGGCGACGTCCGCGTGGTGGGCCATCTGCAGGCGCTGGTGCGGCGCCCAGCGGTCGGCCCAATGCAGGGCGTTGGCGAGGTGCGGGTCTCCCTCGCCGTAGACGAAGGGCAGCCGTCCGATGCGCACGTCCATGCCCCTGAGCGCGAGCAGTTCGCGTTCGGCCTCGGCCTTGGACTCGGGGTAGGCGCCCCACATCTGGCCGCCCGGCCGGCTCTCGTCCTCCTCGGTCAATGGGCGGCCCCGTCCGACGCCGTACACATTGCCCGTACTGACCTGCACGAATCGCTTCACCCCGGAGGCCTGCGCCGCTCGGCCCAGGGCCACCGCGGCGTCCCGGTTGACGGCCCACGCCTCCTCGTCCGGCACCCCGCGGAAGGAGGCAGCGATGTTCACGACGGCGTCCACACCGGCGAGCGCCTCGCCGAGTGTCCCCTCATCACGCATATCCCCTACGGCGACCTGGGCACCCAGCTCCGCGAAGCGCTCGCCACGGGTCGCGTCCCGCACCATAACCCGCACCTGCTGGCCCGGCTGCCGCTGGGCCAGCAGCCTCGGCGCGAAGCGGCGTCCGACCTGCCCTGTCGTCCCGGTCACCAATGTCAGCATGATGTGCTCCTCACGCACTCGTCTGTCGTTGATGA
This sequence comes from Streptomyces sp. NPDC094143, assembly GCF_040303825.1. NCBI lineage: Bacteria > Bacillati > Actinomycetota > Actinomycetes > Kitasatosporales > Streptomycetaceae > Streptomyces > Streptomyces sp. NPDC094143. The sequence continues at coordinate 86,248 of NZ_JBEOTZ010000013.1, read as the reverse complement.
CCAGCCTCGGCGGATGCGGGGACGAGCGGGAGAGACCTTTTGATCAGGGGATCGGGAGTCCCTGGATAAGTCGGCCGGCCTCCCGCACCCTGGAGAGGTGAACCGAGCCGAACTCGCCGACTTCCTGCGCCGCGGACGCGCCCGCCTGGTCCCCACCGACGTGGGACTCACGGCCGGAGCCCGCCGCCGTACACCGGGGCTGCGCCGCGAGGAGGTGGCCCAGCTGGCCGGCATGTCCGTGGACTACTACACGCGGCTGGAACAGTCCCGGGGCCCACGCCCGTCCCGCCAGATGCTCACCGCGCTGGCCCGTGCCCTGCGCCTGACAGAGGACGAACGCGACCACCTCTTCCACCTCACCGGTGAAGAGCCGCCGCGCCGGGAAGCGACCAGCACACACGTGCGCCCGGGTCTGCTCCTGGTGCTGGACCGGCTGCACGACACTCCGGCGATGGTGGCGACCGACTGCGGCGAGGTCCTGGCTCAGAACGCGCTGTCGCGGGCGCTGAGCGGAGACGTCCTCGCCGGCCCGCCCCGAGGACGCAACATGATCCGCCGCTTCTTCCTGGACCCGGCGGCCCAGGAGCTGTTCCCGCCCGAGGACCGCCCCGAGCGCGCCCGCGAACAGGTCGCCGGCCTGCGGGCGGTGGCCTCAGCCCGCCCGACGGACCCCGAACCCGCCGCCCTCGTCACCGAACTGCGCGCCGCGAGCGAGGAGTTCGCCCGCCTCTGGGACGAACATGAGGTGGCCGTACGTCGCGCCTCCACGAAACGTTTCCGGCACCCTGCGATCGGCACCCTCGAACTCGACTGCGAAATCCTCGTCAACTCCGACCACAATCAGCAACTCGTCATCCACACGGCCCGCCCGGGCACGGAGTCGTACGATCGCTTGCAGTTGCTGCGGGTGGTGGGCTTGCAGGTCCTGACGCCGACGAGTTCCTGACCGCGTGTTCGCCTTTCGGGTTCGGTCCATGCCGAGCGCCACTCGCCCGCGATCCGTCTCGCCCGCGATGCGCAACGCCGCGCTCCGCGCCGACTGGGGCCGACAGCGGCACAGCGCCTGTCACTGGCACAGGCAGGCGGTGTGTTCGACGGTGAGTTCCTGGAAAGCCATGAACACCGAGGTCATCGCCGCGGTTCCGGGCTGTGACGCGTTCATGTACGACCGCCTTCGCCTGCGTCGAACCGAGGTGAGGGATCAGCGCCAACGACAGGGACCTGATGGGGGAAAGGGGTCTCCATCTCTTTGCTGTAGATGGAGACCCCTTTTGCTCTCGGGCCGTCAGGTACGACGTGTGTCCAGATCCTCGATGAGTGCCGAAGAGAAAATGGTCCCCGCCAGCCAGGCGTCCTTGTCGGGGCCCTGTGCCGGGATGATCAGGCGGCGACGGACCCAAGGATCCTTACGGCCGGGGAGGTGCACAACCACCTCAGCCCAAACCCCGTCATCGTCTTCCGAGTACGAAAGCTGATTTAGAGTGGCGGCGTGCTCAGTGAGCGTTGAACTCAGCCCTTCAACGACCTCGGCGCGAAATTCCTCGAGATACGCCTTGTACTCCGTGATCTTAGCCATTCGTTCGTACCTAGCATCCACAATTATAGTAGTACGCGGTGATAACGCCCACGGGTCGATGGTCCTTGGACCGTGAGTCCACCCGCTCGGTGAACACCACCTTCATGCCGCTGGCGTGAGGGTTCCGGAAGGTGTGACTCTCCAGCTTACAAGTGATCTTACTGCCGCTGGTCGAACACTTTCCTCGGTCCAACGTCTTGTCGATGTCCTGCTTCATATTCGACCAGCTCGAGATCTGGTCGGCGTGACCGGACTCGATGTGACGCTTGCCGAAACCGTCGACTCCGCCGGCGTCCTTCTGCCCCACACGCAACGGCACATCTTCCCCATCAGGACCGATGTGCGTTGAGTACACAGTCCAGTCGATGGGATTGGGGTTGGTCGCCGCCTGTGCGGATGTGGTCGCGCCGCCGAACATACACACGGCGGCGATCATTGTCGCGACTGAAGTGCGGCGTCGACGGATGAATGAACGCATTCTTCCCCCAGTGAAAGTCAAAACCCCTGTCGCCTTGGTCAGTTGACGCAGGGAGGCCAGGGCCAATCCTGCCGTCGGGCTAGGTGGGCGGTCAACCAAGATCGAGACTGTCCCAGCGACTTGATGACTTCTTGACACAAGGCTCGACACTTGGGACACCCCACGACGCACGCCGCGGGAGCCGGGCGACGGTCGGGTGCCGGATGCGGGAGTTTTCCGCCACCCCGATCAGCGCGATGCGCCGAGGCGGGCACGGGTCCCTATGGCGATGCCGCCGGTGATCACCGCCCTCGCCTCCGCTGCGGCTCGAATCTGCGGCTTCACCGCTTGGTCAGATCAGGGGCAGAACGCGGGGTATCCGGGAGGCAACGACTCTGTCCCGACTTCCCTTGAAGGAGGTCTGCGCTGTGCTCTCGCTCAAGCGCTTACTCGACCGCAGTCTGACCGCGCAGGCGATCCTGGTCTTCCTGGTGGCACTGGGCACCACGGCCCTGCTCCGCAGGGACGAACACCCTGTTGTCTGGGTGCTCCAAAGCGCTCTCTACAGCGGGGTCGCCATCGCGGTCCTGGCCGTCCAGCGTCGCCGGGCCGCCCGAGCCGTGGGCACCGACGCGGGCGGAATCGCCGACCTGAACCGGAAGATCCGCCACCACGAGGTACCCGGGGACCCACAGGAGCAGGCGACCATGCGACGGCTGGTCGCCGAACAGCTCGGCCAGGTGGAACGGGCGGGCAAGTGGCTGCCGTACTGGCTCGGCGCCATGGGCCTCGTCGCGGTCGGCTTGCTCGTCCTGGGCGCCGTCAGCGGATCCCTCGTCTTCCCCCTCCTCTTCGTGCTCGGCATGGCCGTGCTGTGCTCCTGGGTCCTGTGGATGCGCCGCCGTTCCGTGGACCGCCTCCACAGGATGCGCCAGGCCCTGCGGCATCAGTGACCGGCCAGGCAGGGCGAGGACGGTGGGCAAGTAATCAGCGCCCCATGGAAGCGGTGAACTCGCGAGGCGGGGGTACAGGCGGGAGCAAGGCGTGAGGACAAGGCCCGGAGGGGTGACGATGGGTTCGGTCAGTCAGTTGCGACTGCTCAGGGGCGTGTATGCGGGCGGTGTGGTGGCCTGGAGCTTCTGCCTGTTGCTGAATCTGGTCCAACGTGATGGATCGGCACGGCAGTTGGTGCTGCTGCTGGGGCTGCTCGCCGTCTTCCTCGTCCTGCTGCTGTGGTCGGCCTGGTGCCTCCGGGAGGCCGGGGCCCACCGTCGGGCGGACCGCGCTGGACGCACGGCGAACGCGCACGCCGAGCCGTCCTGACACGAGCAGGACTTAGAGAACGGGCCTCTACCGGGGCCGGCCGCCGAACCTGGTGATGTCCGCGTGAACGGGTAGGGGCTGAACCTCCGCGGCGAGTGACTTCCCGTCACGGCAGAATGTCTGAGGGGGCGATGGAGGATGGCGGCGGGAGTACCGCTCGTGGGTGGTTGAGCATTGCTCGCCATCGCTGGGCAGCGGTGATCCGGTCGAGTTGCTCCGGCGGTCCGGCCCACACTCCGCCAGGCCTGGATGCGTTCCCGAGGCTGACGTCGGCCATGCCGCCGGTCATCAGCCCCCGGGGGGTCCGTTCAGGTCACGCCCGACGGCAGCGCGGCCACCTCCGCCACAGCTTGGCGAAGCCCTGTCAGATCACGGACAGGCAGCCCCCCATGCACGACTCCCGTTGCCCCACTGTCGGTTCACCTCCCCGGGCCTGACGGCCTCGGGCACCCGCCTAGGCTTTCCGGGCCATGCCGGCGGCGATGAGGTGCTCCCAGACCGTGAGTTCTCGTCCTTTGCCGCTGTTCCACGGATTGTCGGACTTGTCGGGACGCCACAGGGGCGCCGGGACGATCCCGGGGTCGAGGATCTCCAAGCCGTCCAGCAGGGAGGCGATCTCCGCGTCCGTGCGCCACCGGCCGCGGCCGAACGTCTGTTGCAGGACCTTCTCGGCCTCCACGGTCTCCGGGTTGTTGCCGGAGCGGAAGTGGCTGATGAAGAAGTAGCTTCCGGAGGGGACCTGGTCGCGCCAGTAGCGGACGATGCCGGCCGGGTCCTCGTCGTCGTTGACGTGGTGAAGGATGGCGCTGAGGATGACGGCGACGGGACGAGAGAAGTCGATGAGCTCGAGCGTGGCAGGGTGGGAGCGGATGCCCTCGGGGTTGCGCACATCGACCGCGACGACGCGGGTGCGGTCGTTGTTCTCCAGCAGTGCGCGGCCGTGGACCAACACCTGGTCGTCGATGTCGACGTAGACGACCCGGGACTCGGGAGCGTGCCGTTGGGCGACCTGGTGGACGTTGTCCGCGGTCGGCAGGCCACTGCCCATGTCGATGAACTGCCCAACACCGGTGGTCCTGGCGATTTCGCTGACCGCCCGGGTCAGGGCCGCGCGGTTGGCGAAGGCGATGGCCACCGAGCCGGGGAGGTCGCGCTTGAACACGTCGCCGACCTCACGGTCGACGGCATAGTTGTCCTTGCCGCCGAGCAGATAGTCGTAGACGCGGGCAATGCTCGGCTTGGCCGGGTCGATGGAAGAGCCTTCGTACCTCATGGCGGCCATTCTTCCCGGCAACATGGCCCGCCCACCTCCGTTTTCGGCACTCCAGCCGGTCAGCCCGCCACCACCACGGTCTCAGCACCGCCAACAGGCCCGGGCCGCGGACGCGGTGGCCCACACGGGTGGTCAGGAGCGGGCGCCAGGTTTGTTGACGACGCCCCAGGCGGCGCGAGCGCTGATCATCTGTCCGTCGTCCCGGGTCCGTCCGAGGTAGGCGTAGCTCCCGGGGTCGAAGAAGATCTCCTGCTTGCCCTGCCGGCCCGCAGGCGTCCTCTCGTAGGTCACGCTCACGCCGATCGCCGCGCGGCCGAGCGGGTCCTTCACGCCGGTCGTCACCCGGGCGCCGGGGATCTTCGCGAGGGCCCGGAACAGACCCGCCTGGACGTCACGAGCGCGGTGCCGACCGTCGCGGTGGTGGCACCGCGCCCAGCAAGTCCCACAAAGGGCGTGAACCGGCCGCCCACTGCGCGAGGACCTGGCGATCGACGAGGAGCAGGCGCTGCTGCCGGGCGAAGGTGCGGCCGGGCTGGGTGATGCGGCCGTTGGTGACCATGACGACGATGTCGGCCCTGTGGACGGGGCGGCCCGTGCCGTTGAGGACCTGCAGGTCGGGGGTGCCGACGGCCGCGCCCCGGCTGCCGTTCCTGCGGTGCTTGCACTGGATGACCCAGCGCCGGCCGTAGGGATCGGTGGCCTTCACATCGGCGCCGAGGTCGCCCTGGCCTCCGACCTGGACGGCGTCCGTGCATCCGTCGCGGTGCATCAGGTCCCGGATCGCGTGCTCGAACTGGCGGTGGGACAGGGCGTCCAGCTGAGCCAGCCCGTAGCGCAGCGCGCGTGCCCGGGCCTGCTGCCACTGCGCGCGCCGAGCACGGTGCTGCCACCAGCACAGGCCACCCAGCAGCAGAGCCAGGGCGGCGACGACGAGGACCCACCAGTGGGCGATCAGCCAGTTGACCACCGCGACCATGACACTGACGGCCGCCAGCGCGGCGATGGCCAGGGCCAGCAGCTGTACGTCGTCCCGCTGCCGCCGGCGGCTACGACGAGGGCGCCGGGCAGCGCTGCGGCGCCGGGGCGGACGTCGGCTCATCGCCCGCCACCCAGGGTGGAGAAGTCGATCGGGTACGACACCGTCGGCGTGGGCGGTGCCGGCCTGCTCGTGGGGGTGGGGAACTCGATGGGGTACGACACCGTCGGCCGCGGCACACTCCTGCCGGGTGCCGCCCGGCCGGAGCTCTGATCGAAACGGAGCGGAGAGGTCGCCGCCGGCCCCTCCCCCGGCTTCCACGCCGGGCTGGTGGTACCACCCGCTGTCCCGTTGCTGTGGCCGAAGCCCACGACAGCCACAGCGATCGACGCGAAGACGGTGAGCTCGCGCCGGGCGCCCGGCGCCCACCGAAGGTGCCCGCGCACCGGCCTCCCGTCGGAACGCACGTAGGGCCGCACGATCGGCATCTGGTCCTCCCCCTGAGTCATCCAACCCAACGAGGGCCATGCTGGAGGGCACCACTGACAAACGATCAGGGTTCAAGCGGCGCAGAGTGCCTGTTCAGGACATCGGCTCGCCCACGCTTACGCCGATCACTGTCCGACTTCGCTCGCACGACAGTTCCGCACTCTTCCGCATGCATCTGCAGGTACGTCCACGAGCGAAAGGCCGTAGACCGGCAGCAGCAGTCCACCTCGTCCGTTCCTCTGCCCCGGTTCGCGGTACCGGAGGGTCCCGCGCTCATCACGAAGCGCTGTTCAGTCCTCCCGGCCGGGCGCCCGGCCGTCCGACCTCCGGCCCACATCTGGCCTACACCTGGCCTACATCTGGACAACGAGGACGTGGCTCAACGTAGCCCGACGTGCTGGGCGCCGGCACTGCTCCGGTCAGCGGTCCGTGGCGGGCAGGTGGGCCAAGCCGGTGTCGGACATGATCCGGGCGACGGTCTCGTGCAGGGCGCTGTCGGCGCCGATGATGGTCTCGAGCCGGTCGGGCAGCAGATCGCGTGGCCGGTACCAGTCGCGCAGCTGCGTCTCGTTGACTTCGTCAGCGATCGGCTTGGTCGCATGCCGGGCGAGGGTTTGGTCGAACGGCACGTCCAGGTAGTAGCCGTGCGTCGGACCGCGATGGTCGGTGCGCAACCGGGCGAGCATGTCGCCGTAGCGGTCGGCGTACAGGATGCCCTCGATCACGCCGTGGAACCCGGCGTCCAATGCGTAGCGGGCGGTCAGGTCGATCAGGCCGATGTTCGCGGCGCCGGGCCGGTCGCGCTCGCGGAGCACGACGCGGCGGAGATTGTCCTGGCTGACCAAGGCCAGGCCGCGGCCGAACTTCTCGCGGAGGCCGGCCGCCACGGACGACTTCCCCGAGGCGCTGTTGCCGCGCAGCACGACCAGCCGGGTCTCTTCAGTGCCCGCCATCACGGCCTTCAGGCTACCGAGGGCCGGTGGCGGCGACGGGGGTGTTCCGGAACTCGTGGACACGGACGCCCGGATGGGGCCGATCCGTTCTGTCCTGAGCGCGCCCATGACTACTTGCGCGGCCTGCTCGCCCGCTCCGGGGCGGAGGATGCGAGCATCCCCTTGAGGCTTCAACGACCAGCATCAGGCAGGACGGCCCCAGGGCCTGTCCGGGCGGCACGCGCCGGACAGGACCTGACCGCGGTGAGGGCTCAGCGTTTGAGCGTGGAGGTGAAGTCACCGGAGAGCGTGCCGTCCGGCCGGACGGCCGACACGAGTTTCCCCGCGGTGAGCAGTCTGCCGACCTCGGCCCGTGAAGGCCGCGGCCTTGAGCGATCAGCCGGACGGGGTGGACCGGGATCGGTGCGGCGAAACGCACGGAGACGTCGATCACCTCGCGGTTCAGATGGTCCGGCCCGGTGGTGTCGAGACACCACGCATCAGTCAAGGGCGTGAGCGCGGCAGGTCCGGAGAATCTCTTCGGACAGTTCGGGCTGGACGTGGCGCACGGCTCGGGCGAGCACCATCGCCCCGACCAGCGTGCTGAGCAGCAGCACGGCCCGGTCCCGGGCCTGGTCCGGGGTGATCTCCTCGTCCTGTTCGCGGGCGAGCTCCGCCGCGAAGCCCGCCAGGTACCCTTCCACGCCGGCCGCGTACGAGCGCTGGATCGTGTCGTTGTGCCGTCCGGCGTCGGTGACCAGGGAGGCGGAGGGGCAGCCGCCGTCCGGGGCGTCGCGATGGGCGACCGAGAGATAGTCGACCACCACTCGCCTCAGCGGGGAGCCGACGGGGTCGTCCCCTTCCGCAACGGCCTGTTCCAGGACGCCCAGAGACGCCGCGAACGAGGCGCTGCACACCTCGGCGGCGAGATCGTCCTTGGACGCGAAGTGGTTGTAGAAGCCGCCGTGGGTCAGGCCGGCCTCCTTCATCAGTTCTGCGATCCCGACGGCGTCGATGCCCTGTGCGCGGAACATGCGCCCGGCCGCCTCGACGATGTTCTGCCGATTCCTGGCCTTGTCTTCCCTGGTGATCCGCGGCATGCCCGCCCCCCGCCATCGAGTGTGATTGACCGTTTCAAGGTTACCCCTCATCATTGTTTTAATGTTGCCCATCATCAAAAGGTGAGTGGAGGAGCCATGCGCACTGTGGTGCACACCCGGCGGGGGGAACCCGCCCAGGTACTCACGCTGCGGGAGGAGCCCGATCGGCCGCGTCCCGGCGTCGGGGAGGTCCTGGTCCGCGTGCTGGTCCGGCCCGTCCATCCGGGTGACCTGGCCGGCGTTGAGGCACCGGCGGGGCCCACCGAACAGCAGCCGGAGGTCCGGACTCCCGGAGTGGAGGGGATGGGCGTCGTCGAGAGCGTCGGGGCGGACGTGCACACGCCGCGTCCCGGTCAACGCGTGGCCGTCTTCCCGGCGCCGGGGACATGGGCCGACTTCGTCGTGGTCGCAGCCGACCGGGCCGTGCCGGTGCCGGATGAGGTCAGCGACGAGACCGCGGCCCTGATGCTGGTCAATCCGCTGACGGTGCTCATGCTGTACCGCGCGCTGGGAAGTGCCCTGCGCGGGCAGAAGGGCTCCGTCGTGCAGACGGCCGCCGGCTCCTCCGTCGGCCGGCTGGTCAGCGCGACCGCGGTCCGGCACGGCCTGCCCCTGATCAACCTCGTACGCAGCCAAACCGGTGCCCGGAAGGTGCGATCGCTGTACCCCACGCTGCCCGTCATCGCGACCTGCGACGACGACTGGCCGGAACAGGTCCGCCACCAGGCCGGCGACCAGGGCATTCGGGTCGTCCTCGACTGCGTCGGCGGCGCCATGACCCGGGACCTCACCGATCTGCTCACCGACGGCGGCACGTTGATCTCCTACGGGCAGTTGGGCTCCGGCACCACCCCGCTGGAGCGGCTGCCCCTCGTCCAGCGGGCGCTGACCGTGCAGGGCGTGACCGTGTTGCACTGGATGCGCCGCAGCCCGAAGGAGCGGGCCCAGGACGTCGCCTTCGCCGTGGACCTGGCGCGGAACACCCCGGACCTGCTCGAAGTCGCGGCCAGCTACGACCTCGCCGACTTCAGGGCGGCCATCGAGCACGCCCGCCGCCCGGCCAAGAGCGGAACCGTCCTGCTCACCACACCACGGGCGACCGACTCCGGGCACGGGGCCGCCTGATGAAGATCGGAACGCTCGGAGCCGGAACCATCGCCCAGGCCATCGCCCGGCACGCGATCCGCCACGGCCACGAGGTCGTGCTCAGCAACAGCCGAGGACCCGACTCCCTGGCTCCGCTGGTGAGGGACCTCGGCACACGCGCGGCAGCCGCGACTCCTGCCGAGGCTGCCGCCGCAGACCTCGTCGTGCTCGCGGTCGGCTGGCCGCAGGTGCCCGACGTGGCCGCCCAACTCCCACCCCTGGACGGGACCGTCGTCATCGACACCACCAATCAGTTCGCCTCCCCTCCGCCGAACGCGAAGATCGCCGACCTGGGCGGTGTCACCGGAAGCGAATACGTGGCCTCCCTGCTTCCCGGCGCGCGCGTGGTCAAGGCCTTCAACGCCCTCTTCGCGCAGTTCATCGCGCCCGATCCCCGCCACGAGGCCGGACGTCAGGTGCTGTTCCTCGCCGGGGACGACGCGGACGCCAAGAACACCGTGAAAGGCCTGGCCTCCCAGTTCGGCTTCGCGCCCGTCGACCTCGGCACGCTGCGCGAGGGAGGCCGCCTCATCCAGCTCGGCGGGCCCTTGTCCGGCCTCCACGTCCTCAAGCAGGACTGAGTCCACCCATCTGCTCGTCCTCCTCGTGTCCGCGAGGAGCACCTTCCTTCACGAAAGAGACCCTCATGTCCGACCCGACTCCGGCATCCGGCACCCAGCCCCTCCTGCGGCCCGTTCGCCTGGGGGCGCTCGAACTGCCCAACCGCGTCGTCATGGCTCCCATGACGCGCTCCCGGGCCACCAACGCCCAACTGGCCCCGACCGCCCTGCACGCCACGTACTACACGCAGCGCGCCGGTGCCGGCCTGATCATCAGCGAAGGAACCTGGGTCAGCCCGGACGCGATCGGCTTCATCAACGTCCCCGGCATCTACACGGACGCCCAGACCGCCGGCTGGGCCGAGGTCACCGAGTCCGTGCACGCCGCCGGCGGGCGGATCGTCTCGCAGATCGGCCACGTCGGCGCCGTCTCCCACCCCGACCACCTCGGTGGCCGGCTCCCCGCAGGTCCCTCGGCGATCAACCCCCAGGAGATGTCCTTCACCCCCGACGGCCCGAAGGACACGGTCACGCCCCGCGCCCTGACCGCAGCAGAGATCGCCACCACGATCGACACCTACCGGCAGGCCGCCGCCAACGCCCTGCGCGCCGGCTTCGACGGCCTGGAGATCCACGCCCAGGCCTCGCACCTCGTGGCCCAGTTCCTCAACCCCCGCCTCAACCAGCGCACCGACGCCTACGGCGGCAGCAGTGAGAAGCGTGCCCAGTTCCTCTTCGACGTCGTGGATGCCGTCAGCAGCGTGTGGGGAAGCGACCGCGTCGGCATCAAACTCTCCCCCTACTGGGATCGCGGGCCCGCCTTCACCGCCGACGCGGAGTCGCTGGCCGACTACGACCTGCTCCTCAAGCGCCTCGGCGACAGCGACCTGGCCTATCTCCACCTCGTGGGGCCGGAACCCGACACGGGCGCCGACGACACCTTCACCGCGTTCGCCCGCTATCGCGCCCACTACCGCGGCGCCGTCATCGCCAACCTCGGCTTCACGCAGGCGAGCGGCAACGAGCTGCTCGAACGAGAGCTGGCCGACGCGGTCTCCTTTGGTGCCCCCTTCATCGCCAATCCCGACCTCGTCGACCGGTTCACCCACGGTCATCCTCTTGCCGCCGGCGACCGCGACACGTACTACGCCGGTGGCGTCGAGGGATACACGGACTACCCCACCGTGACCGGCGTGACCGGCTCCTAGGAGAACGGCCCGATCCCGTGTAGACCGGTCAGCCTTCGGGCCGCCGGTGAGGTCCTGCAACCCGAAGAGGTCCACGCCCTGCCTCACCTCGGCATCCCTGAACAACCGGCGGGGGATCGCCGCACTGTCGGCGTACCCCTCGTGGAACACCAAGGCTTTATTGCACAATGAGTGCAACAAAGCATGATCCGCAGGAAGAAGAGGGATCCCTTGGCCGTTCCGCCAGCCCTCACCGTGCGCGTGCTGCACGGCGAGGACGTCCTTGCCCACGTCGACGCGCTGTGCTCGGTCTACGTCGACGCCTACTGCGTACCGCCCTGGGACGAGGACGAGGAGAAGGCTGCCGAGTTCGCCGCGCGTCTGCTCCTGGACGCGCGGCGTCCCGGTTTCACCGCCGCGGTGGGCTTGGAAGGCGGGGATGTGCTCGGTTTCGCCAGCGGGCGGACCACTCTCTCGCCCTTCCCCACGGACCGCTGCTACCCGCAGGCCGCCGCCGGCCTCGGTGCCCGGCATACCGAAGACTGGTTGTGCGGTGCCTTCGAGGTGGACGAACTCGCCGTCCGGCCCAGCGCGCACGGCAGCGGACTCGCCGGACGACTGCTTCAGGCGATCACAGCGGGCGTCCCCGAGGGTCGCTCCTGGCTGCTCACCTCCGTTCGGGCACCCCGGGCCATGGCGTTCTACCACCGCCAGGGCTGGATACAGGCCACCCACCCCTCCCCCGACAGCAAAGACATCGTCGTCTTCCTCGGCCCGCACCATCCCGCCCGCCACCTCGTTCCAGTGCGCGAGCCCGCGTGACCTATCGCTCGGTGGTCGGCCACGGCGGCGAACCGCTGCCCCCCCCCCGCTTCGCAGGCGGCCGAGCAGCGGTGCCGGCCGGCAAACCATGGCCTGTGGCTCGCGGAGCAGCCTCCGCCGTGCCGGCGGCTACCCCGACCGGAGAGAACCCGACACCGGCGAAGCCGCCGCCGCGCGGAACCTGCTGGGGCTCTGGCCCTTGTGGCGTTTGAAGGCGGCGCTGAAGCCGAAAGCGTCGGCGTAGCCGACGGACCTGGCGATCTGGGCGATGGTGAGGTCGGTGTCGGTCAGAAGCGCAGCGGCCTCGTCCAGGCGGCATTCGGTGAGGTAGGCGAGGGGCGGACGGCCCATCAGCTGGGTGAAGCGCTTGGCGAACAGCGCCCGGGAGACGCCGGATCGTGCGGCCAGTGAGGCCACCGTCCACGCCTGGGCGGGCTGGTCGTGGAAGGACTGCAGGGCGGGGGCGAGGATCGGGTCGGCGAGGCCCCGGTACCAGCCGGGCGCGTCGGCGCCCGCCTTGTCGAACCAGCTGCGCAGCGTGCACACCAGGGCCCAGTCGAGGAGCCGGTCCATCAGCGCCTGCGAACCGGCCGTGTGCTGGGCCGCGTCGGCGGCGGCCGTCTCCAGCCAGGCACAGACCTCGGCGTCCTCCTCGACCACCAGGACGGGCGGCAGGGCACGCAGGAGTCGCTCGTGGCGGTGGCCCGAGGCGCGGTAGGCGCCCACGATCAGCGCGGTCGCCTCCTCCGAGTCAGCGCCCCAGTGGATACCGCCCAGTTCCTGCGCGGTGCATTCGGCGTTCGGCGTGAAGCAGGCGATCTCGTACGCGGCGTGAGGACCGTGCACGGTGGCGGGACGGTCCACGAGGTGGAACGGTTCGGGGCCGCGCACGATGGCCGTGTCGCCCGCACCGACGACGCGTTCGGTTCCGTCGGGCAGCAGCAGGGTGCCGCCGCCGCGCAGCACGCTGATCATGGTCAGCGGCGCGGCGTCAGCGAAGCGGATGGACCAGGGCCGGGTCAGTACGGCATGGGTGACGACCGAGCCCTCGGCCCGGATACCGCTCAGCAACGAACTCAGAGGATCCACGGACGACACCGTAGACGATCTCCTATGTTTTGGAGCGCTTCTCCCATGGATCATCTAGGCCGGCGGGTCTGTACTGGACTCGTCGGACTGACCGAGACCAGCTGGGAGACACCGTGACGCAGCAGGACCGCCAGGGCAGGACAGCCCTCGTCGTCGTCGCACACCACCGCTCCGATTCCCTCACCGCGCACACCGCCCGCCGGGCCGCCACCCGGCTCGAAGCCGCCGGCTACCGCGTCGACCTGCTCGACCTGCACGCCGAGGGGTTCGACCCGCGCATGAACGTGGCGGACCAGCCGGACTGGGGCGACAGGGAGAAGAGGTACTCCGACGAAGTGCACGCGCACATGCGGCGCATCCTCGACGCCGAGGTCGTCGTCGCCGTCTTCCCGGTGTACTGGCAGAGCGTGCCCGCGATCCTGAAGGGCTGGATCGACCGGGTATGGAACTACGGGTTCGCCTACGGCCGCAGCAGGCCCCGCCTCGCCAGCAAGCGCATCCTGTGGCTGGGGCTGGCCGGAGCCACCTCGGACGATCCCGTCGTGGCCGGGATGCGGACCGTCCTCGAGACCAGCCTGAGCGAAGGCATCGCGTACTACTGCGGCTTCTCCCACTCCACCGTCGGTCTGCTCACCGACGCGGAGGAGCGCCCGCAGCGCATCGACGCCGAAGGCAACCTCCTGATCGGCGAAGCGGTCGCGGGCGCCGAGCGAGCGGCTCAGTACGCCGCTTTCGACGCTCGTGCACGGGAGTTCGTGGAGAAGTTCCTCACCGAGGAGCTCGTGGCGGTCTGACCACCACGCGGCGCTCGTGCTGCGTCAGCAGCGGGCCCACGCCCCCCGGCCCACCTCTTCGTCGTCGTTGAAGACGCCGGACGCCGTCGCCCCGCCGCGGAGTGGGGTGACGAGCGCCGGCGCGCCGATGCATGTCCACCGCCTCAGCCAAGCCCTGGCGCGCGCCGGTGCGGCGCCCGCCGGCGCGATGTCGACAGGCGTGGCGTCTACGGGCGTTGCGTCCGCAGGGGTCGCCCGCGTGGGTGTGGCGTCCGACGGTGCGGGCCGGCACGCGATGTCGGTGCGGGCGTCCAGCCATGCCTCCGCCTCGTCGCCCCGGATCCCACAGGCCGCGACGAACGCCGCGACGAGTTCCTCGCGGGGAAGCCGTTCCCCGCCGAGCATGGTGGCCGCCGTGGAGTACGGCAGACCGTGGCCCGTGTCCGCCGCGTTCCGTTCCAGTCGGCGGAGGCTGAGGCCCGACAGGGCAAGAAGTTCCACTACTCGAACACCGGGAGGTCGCTGCCCGACGGCGTCCTGGTCTACTGGAGGACCTGGCGGAGGGACTGACACGGGGCATTGCCGACCGCGTCCGCGCCGAGGGCAGCTGAGCGAGCTGAACGCGGCCCGTGTGGACCCGAGTCGAGTGAGTCCGCCTACGCCGGTGAGTACGTGTACTCACGTGGAAACCGTGGCCGGCTCGGAGACTTGGCGCATGAGACCAAGCCCTGTTCGCGCCCGCTCCGTTGGCCGCCTTCTGCCCCGCCCACGGCCCCTGCTCGCGACAGTGGCCGTCACCATGCTGGCACTTGCCGCGTGCGGCACCGAGAAGGCAGGCGTCGACGGGCCTGACAGCGGCTCCGCTCGCTCGGCGGGGACCGCCCCCGACGTAGCGTTCACGGAGATGCTGGATCAGGTCGCGCAGCAGTGTCCGGCGAGCGCGTCGCCGGAGGCGCCGCCGAGCGGCCCGGCGGAGGCGCCGCCGACGGGTCCGGCCCAAACCCTGCCTACCGGTCCGGCCCAGACGTTGCCTACCGGTCCGGCCCAGACGCTGCCGACTGGTCCGGTGAACACACCGCCGAGTGGCGCGGTCGAGCCGATCGCTCCTACAGCAGGGCCGGAGGTGGAGTTGAACGCTCGTGACTGGTGCGCGGGCATCCTCCATGAACAGCGCATCGCCCAGGTGCTCTGGGATCTGACGGAGCCGACCCCAGCCAAGGTCAGGAGGGTCCTGAACGACCTCGGCTACATCGACGGACGCATTCACGACCTCAAGCAGTCCGGTACGACAACGCGGTTCCTTGTCGACCTGCGCGACCGAGGCGGACGACTCTGCTTGGACGGCTCGGCGGCCGCGAAGAGGACCGTCGTCGACATGTGCGTAGCCCGCGCGACCGGCCCGTTCACGCCTGCGGAACGGGAGCAGTGAGGGGGGACGCTGCTCAGCGCGGGCCGTTTCAGCAGTTCGCGACCCACTTGTGGGATGCGACGTTGCCGTTCCCGGACGTCCCCGCTCCGTTGTCCGGGACGTAGTGGTGGACGACGCATGACAACGACATCGGCATCATGGTGATGCGGGCACGCCGCTTCGGTGGAGCGCACGGTCAGGGTGTTTCGCAGCGGACGAGATGGTCGGCGCGACCGTGTTGACCGAGATAGCCCTCACCGACCGTCGCACGAGCGCCCGGCGGGAGGATGGAGCATCGGCTCGTCGCGCCGTCCTGGTAGAGCACCGAGACGCTCAACGTCTCGGCGCAGTCGTTGGCAGCGTCGGTGTACCGCCAGCTCTCGTACATCACGACGCAGGAAGGGGCAGGCCCGGAAGGGCTCGGCGCGGCGGAGACAGGCCCGGGCCCCGCGAACACGAGACCCAGGGCTGCGCCGGGCGCCACCGCCAACGCCGGTATCCGCATCCCTCTCAGCATGGTTTCACTCCTCGGATGACGCTGGTGATGTTCAAGCAGTCGCGGTTCGTTGCGTGTTGCGGCGCGAACCGAGTTCAAGAACCGAAGGTTCCAGCGCTCCGAAGCGCAGGCAAGACAGGGCGGCGGCTTCCGGACGTAAGCGCGCTTGCAGGCCAACCGTGCTCACGCCTGTGCGGGTCCTCCGTAGCAACGCCCGACACCCGAGTGAAAGTTCAACTCTTGCACAGAGGTCGGGCGATCCGCTCAGCTGCGGCCAGGAGATACCGGTCCGCCTCCCGGCCGTGTCCATGCGGCAGTTGCAAGCGTGGCCGCACGACCGCCTCGCGCCCTTTGGCCGTAAAGAGCCGGGTTGCCGGCCAACATCCTGGAGGTTCCTCGGTCCGCGCTGACCGGGGGATCAGCGGGTATCAGCCGGTGGAACTCCACGTGGTGTCCGTCAGTCCGACCGGGTTGCCGGCCGGCACGATCCCGGAGTCCAGGACCCGGCGTGCGAGCGGTTCGAGCAGGTGGGCGAGGCGAGTGGTGGCGTCGGCGCCCAGCGTCTGCCACGGTGTGAGCGCCGCCGCGTCCGTGTCCGCTTCCATCTGCTGGTGAGCGGCCGCTCCGGCCGCTGTGAGCCGCCCCGCCCCGTCGATCCAGCCGCGCTCACCCAACTTCACCTGCGCCGAACGCCATTCGTCGTCATTCCACTGACGGACGCGTCGCTGGAACTCGGCGTCGGTCTCCCCCGTCGCGCTCTTGAGCACCAGCGCCTCGACCGGCCCCAGTGCACGGCCCACCAGCACGGCGACATGGCCGTCGCCGCGGTGCTCGCGCAAAGTGGTCACCGCCTGCCAGAGCCGCACGTGGGGCCGGGCCGGGCGAGGCAGGGCCTGGTTGGCCGCACCGAGCACCCGTCCGGCCGTGTCCGCGGCGCGGGCGGCCTCCCAGGCGAGGTCGGCGGCCTCGGCCAGCTCGGCGGAGGCCACGACGTCCGGACCGTACAAGCTGGTCATCGCGGCGTCGACGGCCCGCTCGCGTGCCTCGATCACCTGGTGCGGGGAGGCGACGGACCAGGCGCCCGGCAGCGCCTTCGCCGCCCGGTCGGGGTGGAAGACGTAGAAGCAGCTGGTGACGACGGAGGCGGGGACCGGTCCGAGAGGCGCCGCGCGCAGGGCGAAGTAGCCCATCCAGTAGCCGCGCAACCCGAGACCCTCCATGGCCTCGCGCACCTCGGGGGTGAAGTAGACCAGTTGGTGAACCGGCTCGAACCTCTCCCACATCGACCGTGCGACGTTGTCGATCATTCAGGTCCTCCCGGCTCGTCCTGGTCGGCTGCGGCAGACGCCGAGAGGCAGCATCCATCATGACAGCGGTCATAACAACCCCCGGCACCCTCCCCCAGTCCATCAGGCGCCTTGCCGGATCTATCGAATCTCGATAAGTTCCTATCGCGTTTCGATGCGTTTCGATCGAGAGGGAAGTGATGGGAAACATTGCGGTGCTCGCCCTGCGTGCCGTGGTCGTCGTACTGCTCGCCGGGACACTGTTCGTGCAGACGCTGATGGTCGCTCAGCTGGCCGATGGCTCGCAGGGCGGCGTGCTGGCGGATCGACGGGTGCCGATCGTGCTGATCGTGGTCCTGGGCATCGTGGCGGCGCAGGTGGTGCTGGTCTGCGTATGGCAGTTGGCGGCGATGGTCCGACGCGGAACGGTGTTCTCCCACGCCGCCTTCCGCTATGTGCACGTCGTGATCGGCGCCTTCGCCGCGGCAGCACTGCTCGTGTTCGCGCTGGGTGTCGTTCTGGCCCCGGGCGAGGCGGTGGCCCCGGGCATCGTGCTCCTGCTGGGCGGGGTCTGCCTGGCGGTCCTGGGAGTCGCCCTGATCGTCTGGGTGCTGCGGATGCTCTTGGGCCAGGCGGTCGCGCGCGACGTGGAGGCCGCGCGGATGCGGGCAGAGCTGGCGGAGGTGATCTGATGCCGATCGTCGTCGACATCGACGTGATGCTGGCCAGACGGAAGATGTCCGTCGGCGAGCTGGCCGAACGCGTGGGTATCACACCCGCCAACCTGGCGGTACTCAAGAACGGGCGCGCCAAGGCCGTGCGTTTCGCCACGCTGGCCGCACTCTGCGAGGCGCTCCACTGCCAGCCCGGAGATCTGCTCCGCTGGGAGGCGGAGGATCCCTTGGACGGGGCTGCGGACGGAGACGGGACCGCGCCAGTGGACGGGGTCACGCATGCGGGAGGCCGACCGTGAACTCCTACGGCATCAGCGACCTCGGAACCACTGCCAGTACCGACGTTCTGGTCGTCGGCGCGGGATTGGCCGGCCTGCACACCGCCACGCTCCTCGCCCGGCACGGCCACGACGTGCTCCTGGTCGACCGGCGGACCAGCCTCTCCCGTGCGATCCGCACCACGGGGATCTTCGTCCGCAAGACGCTCGACGACTTCCCGCTGCCGCCCGAGCACCTCGGCCCGCCCATTCGGCGTGTGCTGCTCTACCCGCCTGATCTGCGACGCCCCGTCAGCCTGGTCAGCGCCCGCGACGAATACCGGGTGGGCGACATGGGGCCGCTCTACGCGACGACGGCGGCCGCGGCGACGGCCGCGGGCGTGCGGATCGCCCTGGGCACGCGCTACGCCGGCCGTCAGGGCAGGATGTTCCACCTGATCGGTCGCGACGGGCCGGCGACGATCCGGGCACGCTTCGTCGTCGGCGCCGACGGAGCACGCTCCAGCGTGGCCCGCGACCTGGAGCTCGACCGCAACCGGCACCTGCTGGTCGGCGCCGAGGAGGTCTTCCGACTCGCCGGGCACGACGAACCACCGACCTTCCACTGCGTGCTCGACCCGTCGCTCGCTCCCGGCTATCTGGCCTGGGTGGTCAACGACGGACAGCACGCCCACGTCGGCGTCGCCGGCTATGGCGACCGCTTCCCGGAAGGACTCCGCGGAGCCCTGCGGCGGTTCAGCGCGTCCGCGCCCGGGCTGGCCGGCGTCGAGCGTCCCGACGCGGTCGAGCGACGCGGAGGGCCGATTCCGGTCGGTGGGGTGCTGCGCCGTATCAGCTGCGCGGACGGGATTCTGGTGGGCGACGCGGCGGGGGCCGTCTCGCCCCTCACCGCCGGTGGCCTGGATCCGTGCCTGCGGCTGTCGGAGTTCGCAGCCGAGGTCCTCGACGACGCGCTGCGCACCGGGCGGCCGGACGCGCTGTCCCCCTACAACGGAGCCGCGCTGCGTGCTCGCTTCCAAGGGCGGCTCATCTTGCGCAGGGGGCTGGCCCACGTCCGCACGCCGGCCGCGGCTACAGCGGCATTCACCCTGCTGCGCACCCGCCCGGGCCGGGCCGCGGCCGGCCGCATCCTGTTCGGCGACAAGTCCTTCCCTCTCCCCGCTCCACAGCCCGCACCCGCTGCGTCCAGGTGATGCGCCGGGCGACATGAACGGGTGACCCACCGGCCGTCTCCGTCAGCGCGTCGGCGGGCCCCCGCAGCGGGGCAAGGGCGCGTGACCTGGGTCGCGCGTGTTGCACGGAGGGGGGCTTGACCGGTGACGCCGGTGTAATGCGGTGGAAGTGGGTTTCGAGTTCCTGCTTGGATGCCCGGCGTGACGTCTGCGGATCTTGCTGATCATGGTGATCGTCGTGCTCTGCTGGGCCGACTCGAGCAGTACTACGACGCGGTTCCCCGCTCGGGTGCCCGGGCCGAGGACTTCGGGCCACTGACCCTGTTCCTACGCGAGGGACAGGGCTGGCCCTTCTACGCACGGCCGACCCTGGGGTGGTCCGGAGCGGTGAGTGCCGCCGATGTGAACCGGGTCCGCGCCAGACAGCGGGAACTGGGCGTCCCGGAGAGTTTCGAGTGGGTCGCGGAGACGACGCCGGCGCTCAGGGCCGCAGTGGAGGAGGCAGGACTGGCGGTGCACGAGCACCCCCTGATGGTGCTCGACCCCGGCGCACCGACTCCCGCAGTGCGCGAGGTGCCCGAGATGTCGGACGGCGTCGTGGTTCGGATGCTCGGACCCGGTGATCCCGTCCTGCCGAGCGCACTGGCCGTTCCGCGGCTGGCGTTCGGCGAACCCGGCACCGCCGTCGGTGCGGCCGGTCCGGCGGACCTGCGCGAGGCTGTGCTTGGCAGTGCCGGTGACGGCTCGGTGGAACGCGCTGTGGCGCGTATCGAGGCCGGACTGACGTTCGTTGCCGCCGCGGCTGAGGGCGGAGACGCGCTGTGCGCCGGTCAGCACCAGCCGGTCGGCGCCGTCACCGAGATCGTAGGAGTGGGAACCTTGCCGGCCGCGCGGCGTCGAGGGCTCGCGCAAGCGGTCACGGCGGTACTGGTCGCCGATGCCCGGTCGCGAGGCGCCGAGACCGTCTTCCTGTCCGCGGGCACCGATGACGTAGCCCGCATCTACGCCCGGCTCGGGTTCCGCTCCGTTGCCACGGCACTGATCGCCGAGCCCGGTGAATAACGCGGGTGTTGCTCGAACAGACCTCTCGGCACGGCACTCCGGGCTCTTGGCGAGCCGCCGAATATGCTGACGGACACCGCGCGACCGACGTGGGGAGTGACAAACCGCTCCGGGGGACGGTCGCGGTTCGTCGGCCATGATCGCATCGGCATCACCGCTGCCGCCACAGGTTCCCATGACTGACCGACAGCGGGTGCCTGTCGCGACGAGCACCCGGATCGTTCCGGTCAGCGGCGCAAAAGCCTCGGAACACACCGTCGTCGTCTACGGCTGCCGCGAACTCTTGGAAGTCCATGTTGGCGTCCGAGGGTGTTCTCGATGCTCCACGGCTCGGCGGCCACAACACGGACAGAGCGCCCGGGGCTCACCCCACCTGTCGACCACGAGCAGCGGCAGTTCAGCGGAGGAGGCGAGAGTCACGGAGTCCGCCAGGACGAGAAGCGGTGCGGATGACAAGCGCTTCCAAGGTGCAGGAGAGCCGGCTCGTGTATGGAGTCGGGGGAATCACCGAGGCGCCGGTGGACGCTGCCTCCTACAACAGTGGTGGGAGAAAGGAATACTCGATGAACCACCACAAGGTGCGCGACGTGATGAGCGACGCGGTCGTCCGGGTCCAGGGCGGTACGCCGTTCAAGGAGATCGCCCATCTGTTGCAGGAGTACGACATCACCGCGGTTCCCGTGGTCGACGACCAGGAACGTCCGATGGGTGTGGTGTCGGAGGCCGACCTCCTGCACAAGATGCAGGGCTGGCCGACGGGCGGGGTCGACGGGCTGCCGCAGCCGGCCAAGGCGGGGGCCACCGACGCGGCGGGGCTGATGACGTCACCGGCGCTGTGCGCGCGGGAGGACTGGAGTGTGGTCGACGCGGCCCGGGTGATGTCACGGCACCGGGTCAAGCGGCTCCTTGTCGTCGGTGACGACGGTCGCCTGATCGGGGTGGTGAGCAGGAGCGATCTGCTGCGGGTGTTCCTGCGGGCGGACCAAGCGATCCGCAGGGAGATCGTCGAGGAGGTCCTCGTCAAGGCGCTGGGCGAGGCGCCCTCCGCCGTCCAGGTGGACGTGACGCACGGCCACGTCGTGCTCAGCGGGTACCTGGCCCGGACCACGGTCCCCGTCCTGGAGGACATGTGCCGCGATGTCGACGGGGTCGTGGCCGTCGAGTTCCGGCCGCTGCGCGCACCCCTGCTCGGCGAACCCCTGGAGCCGCCGGCCCGCTCTGCCTGATTCCCCCTGGCAATGCCACGTGGCGTCATCGGGAAGAGCAGTGATGGCACGCCTGCCTCACGGCAGCCATCCGTGACTGCCGATGTCGTACAGGCGATCACCCTGTCGAGCCGCGGTCCTGGGCCGGTCGCGCGGCCGGCCCACGGGAAGCGGGGGTGCGCGACACGAGGCCCAGCGCGCCCGTCACGCTCACTGGGTGACGATGGGCGGCACGACCTGGTCGACCGGCGGGTGCGCGGAAAGGCCGGGCCCCGGAGGGCCCGGCCGGCCGGGTCAGCCGGGTCAGCCCGTGTTCAGCGTCCACTTCTGATTCGCGCCGCCGGTGCACGTCCAGATCTGGGCGGGAGTACCGTCAGCGGAGTTGTTGCCCGTCACGTCGAGGCACTTGTCCGCTCCGGTGTTGACCACGTCGTGGGTGGCGGGGTTGTACGACCACTGTTGCGCCGAGGTGCCGTTGCAGGTGTAGAGCTGCACCCTGGCCCCGTCGGCCGTCGAAGCTCCACTGACGTCGAGGCACTTGCCGAGTGCGCGGACACTGCCGTCCGAACCGACCGTCCAGCGCTGGGCCGATGAGCCGTTGCACGTGTACAGCTGCACTGCCGTGCCGTCGGCGTTGCTGCCGCCGGCGACGTCCAGGCACTTTCCGGCGAGTCCCACGAGGCTGCCCGTGTCGCCGCCCGGGTTGCCCGACGGCGTGCCGGACCAGGTGAAGGTGGCGGTCGTGCGGGCGGGCAGCGTGTAGTGGAACGACTGCGAGCCCCAGTCGACCCGGACGGACCGGGCCGACGCGCTGCCGTTGTGTGCGATCAGCGCCTTGGAGCCGTCCGGGTTGCGCCAGGCGACGTTGGGCACGGTGGTGCCGGCGGTGGACGCGATCCGGTGGGCACCGGGCCTGACGAACTTGGTCAGGTGGCCGGTGGTGTAGTACTCGACCGTGTAGTCCACCTGCCCCGCGCGCGGCCCGCCCTCCTGGACGGTGATCAGGCCCGTGCAGGTGCCGCACCCGCCGTTGTGCGGGCCCATGTTCTGGTTCAGGGCCAGACTCCACTTGACCAGGCTGCCGCTCCAGTTGCGGGCGTAGTTGATGATGTCCGCCAGGTCCTCGTTGTGCTGGTTGCCGATCCAGGTGCCGCCGGAGTGCTCGGTGCTGAACTGCCGTACGTTCGGGTACTGCTGGTGCACCTGGCTGCCCACGGCGGGGTCCCCGGAGTAGCCGTGCCATGCGATGCCGCCGAAGAGGGGGTCGTTGCGCACGCCGGCGTCCGCCAGGATGGGGGCTCCGATGGCGGGGTAGTCCCCGTAGTTCCAGTCGTGGACCAGGATCTTGGTGTCGATGCCGGCCGCGCGGAAGGCCGGGTACACGTGGTTCTTCGTGAACTCGATCAGACCGGAGGCGTTCCAGTTCATGCCCGGGTAGTCCATGGCGGTGGGGTTGCTCGCCTGACAGCAGTTCGGTTCGTTCTGCACCGAGATGTAGTCGATGTCCACGCCGGCTGCCTGGTAGCTCTGGATGTACTTCACCAGGTACTGGGCGTACATGGGGTAGTACTCCCACTTCAGCCAGCCCATCTGGTCCATGCGGCCGTTGTCCTTCATCCAGCCCGGCGCGCTCCACGGAACGCCTTTGACGCGCAGCGCCGGGTTGAGCTGCTTGGCCTGGGTGGTCAGCAGGCGGACGTTGGTGTCGTAGCCGTTGGCGCCGAAGTCGCCGAGGTCGCAGCAGGTGTCGTCGAGGGAGACGTGGCCGGGCCGGGACAGGTCCGAGGCGCCGATGGGGTTGCGGACGAAGGAGAGGCCTATGCCCTCGGTGGGCGAGAACAGGCGGCGCATCACGCTGTCACGGGTCGACGCGCTGATGGCGCCGCCGCGCAGCAGGTGGGCGGTGGTGTCCGTGATGGACGCGCCGCCCCCTTCGAACTGCTGGTACGTCGTGGCCTCGTCGACGTTGATGGTCTGGTCCGCGCTGCCGCCGGTGGGGCCGAAGTTCACGGCGGCCTGCTGCGCGAGTCCGCGGGTGACGTTGCGGCCGGCGGAGTCCGATGTCGTGGTGAGCCAGACGTCGACACGCTCCCCCGCGGCCGCGGCCGGTGAGGCCGGGCCCAGGCCCGCGACCAGGGCGAGGGCCAGGAGCAGGACAGCTGTCGCGGCGCCCGGCCGTCGCACGGCCGGGGGCGTTCCACGCATGAGCGGAAGTCTGAGTAGCAGGGTCATGGCATGACCTCTCTGTGGGGGGTCCTCACCCTTCACGGCATGCGACTGGCTTAACTTAAGGCCTGATTAAACTGACAGGGCATGTACCCGTCAACAGTGGCGGCCGTGCGCCCTGGAACACCCCGGTACGCCTTGCCCCGGCTCAGCCGTTCAGGATGCCGCCGGCCTCGGTGACGGGGACCGTGTCCGCCGCCCGCAGCACCGTCACGCGCACCGGCTCGCCGATGTCCGACAGAGCCATGGTCAGCGTCGACCGCGCGCCGGACATGTTCACGCTCATCCGAATCTGCACCAGCGCCCCCGGCCGTCGACCCCGCGCCGACCGGGCGGCTGGTGTCGGGCCTGGTGTCGCGGTGCTCAGCGGTCGACCTGTCTAGCAGGGCCTGACGAACCAGACGGGGGTCCAGTTGTAGCTGGGCTCGCTGTAGGTGGCACCGGGCGTGGTGAAGATGACGTTGCGGTTCTGGGCCTTGAACAGGGCACGGGTGCCGGGGGTCTGGTGGTTGTAGTAGGAGCCGTCACCGGTCCAGCCCTGCAACGCGTAGTCCTGGCAGTGATAGAACGCGAGCCGGTCGCCCAGGCCGAGTTGCTGACGGAACATGCAGAAGTAGCCGTAGTCGCATTCCCACTGGGCCGCCGCGCGGGTTCCGGTCGTCGTGCTCAAATCGCGCACGGACTTCTCACCGGGAACGGTGACCGTCAGCGTGGCGCCGTCCGCCAGGACGATCTCGTTCGCCGCGACCTGACGACCGTCGTGGCGGGCAAGGTAGCGGTCCACCTTCGCCTGGAGAGCGTCGGCGTCGCCTCGGCTGAGGCCGGCAGCGCGGGCCTGTTCCCCGAAGACCGCACGGGACTGCGTGGTCCCCGCGGATGCCGGCCCGGCAAGGCTCACGGACAGCAGAGCCAGGGCGGCCACTGCGAGGGATGCGTACCGCTTGAGTATGGACACGCCATTCCTTCCCTGGGGTTTGTGATGTGTGGCGGAACGTACTCGGGATGCCCCGCGGCGTCTTCCTGACAAGTGTCAGGAAGACGTCGCCAGGCAGGGCCATTTGGTGCCGCGGCACACCGAACCACTTCCCCACATCGCGCGTCTTCAGGTGTGCAGGCGCGCGCTGACCTCGTGCGCCGATTCGTATGGAGGGGAACCGAATCATGAAGAGCAAGCTGACTGCCGTCGTCCTTGCGGCCGTTGTCGTCGGGGGCAGTGCCGCTGCCGCCGTCCCGGCCTCGGCCGCCGCCAAGGCGGAGCCGACGCGCTGCCACACCGCCGACCTCAAGGCCGGCTTCGCCACGGGGGATGACGCGAGGCCGGAGATGGGGCAGAGCGAGAAGCAGACCCAGGCGTACATCTGGTTCACCAACCGGAGCAAGCGCACCTGCACCCTGTCCGGATTCGCCGGCGTCGACATGATCGGCGCTCAGAAGACCGACGGCACCTGGTCGCTGGCGCGCTCCTCCAAGACGCCAGTGAAGATGACACTGGAGCAGGGCGACACGGTGGACTTCAGCATCACCCTGCTCCCCGTGGCCGGGTCCACTCCGCAGCAGGAGAAGTTCGTGCCCGCGAAGTTCCTGGTCACCCCTCCGAACGAGACGGAGCACTTCACACTGGCGTGGCCGTTCGGCGGCCAGATCCTCAAGCAGGACGCCGCCACCCGCCCGGCCACCTACCTCAACCCGATCGGTATGTAGGTACCCGGACGGTTATGGCGGGAGGTCACTGTCGCGGAGCCTCGCGAGGGGCGCCCCGGCCCGAGCGTGAACCGCGGTAGGCGGCGCGGCGGGTAGCGGCCAGGGCGCCGCCAGGCGCGAACGCGCGCACGCTGTTGCGGTAGATGTCGAAGTCGAGGGTGTCCTCCTGCCCGACCGGCAGCACGGCCCGCACCGTCAGCACGGCGAACCGCCGCCAGGACCGGTCGGCGGTCTCGGCGCACAGGTCGTAGACGAGCGGCCCGGCCGCCAGCGCGGCGGCCATGCTCTGCGGGTCGCCGGGCACCGGCGCCTGCCGGGTCCGGCGGGGGAAGGCCGCCAGCAGCCGGGACCGGCCGGCCACCCGGTACGGGAGCAGGCTGGAGTACGGGCCGCGCAGCGCGTCGGCACGGGGAAGCGGCACATGCCGTCCGGCCCGGCCACGGCCGCTGCTGGTCATGAGCAGGTCGAGGGTGCGGTCCGGGCCGTCGGCGTCCGTCACGCGCACGGCCAGGCCCAGCCCGTCGGGCAGGCGCCGGGGCAGACCTCCCGCACGCGAGAGGCGGACCGTGGCGGTGAGCCGCCGGGGTATGTCCAGCCACGGCACGTGCCATGGTCCGGCCCCGTCCTCCACCACCTCCAGTTCGCCGGTGCAGGTCAGCCCCTGGGGGTGGAGGGCCGGGGCGTGGCGCAGCCGGGCCAGCGCTCGGAAGCCGGCCTCGACCAGTGCGGCCGGCCGGGACGGGGACGACGGCTGTCCGCCGGCTGCGCGGACCGGGTCGGCGGACGCGTCGGGCACTCTCATGATTCCGGCCACCCGTCCCCGCGCCCATCGGCCTCGGCCTCGCGGTCGGAGGAGGAGTCGGAAGTACCCTGGCGGCCCCTGGGGGAAAGGCGCTCCCCGGAACTGGTGGGCACGCGGCGCAGCGGTCCGTCCGCCGGCTCGCCGTCCTGGCCGGTCCGCTCCGTCGGCGAGCAGGCGTGGATCGTGACACGACGCTCCGCGCAGTCGCGGCCGTCGGTGCGGTGGTCGGGCAGGTCGGTCCACAGCGCCTCCGCCCCGACGACGGTGGCGGCCGGCTCCTGTAGTCCCTGGCCGTCTGACGTCCGCCCGGGCGGGGGGAAAAGCGGCAGTGGTGCCTTCATCGTCCACGCCTCCCGGTCCACCGGCCGCCGGGGGCGGTGGCGGGGGCGCTCCGGAACCAGGCCGCGATCCATGCCGCCTCCATCGCGGCGTCCAGGAGGTAGGTGGGCCTGAGCCGCCCCTTGGGGACGTAGACCAGATCGACCGCCAGCAGCGTGGCAGCGGTGACCAGGCCGATGCGGCGGGCGTGTTTCGGGCCCTCCGGATCCGCGACGGCGGCCAGTTGCGTGAGGCCGGCGCCCGCCAGCAGTCCGCCCGTGGTCATCTGCAGCCAGTCGTCGGCCTTCGGTCCGTAGACCCACTCGAAGCTGCGCAGGTGCACCAGCGGCCACAGGCCGCCCACGACGTTGAACGCACCGTGCGCGGCGGCGACCGTCACCGCGGGCACGGGACGAGGACCTTTTCCCACGAGTGCCTCCCTCCACGGGGCGGCCCGGGTACCCCTGGTCCGGCGTCTCTACTCGGACCACGAGACGACACTCCGGCCCCTGGCCGAGGAAGGAGCCGGGCTCCGCATGCTGCCGTCACGACAAGGCGGACCTGGGGCGGCACGCGCTCAGGGCTGCTCGCCGCGCGCGTACGGGTCGAGGAGTGTGCGGAGCACGGCGTCACCGGACGGGTCGACCTCCTCGGTGTCCGCGCCGGGTGGGACGAACAGTGTGCAGGCGACCGGGGTGCGTCCGGCCATGCGGTGGGTGCCGAGCAGACGGCCGGTACGGGCCTCCAGAACCCGTACCTCGTACCGCCCGCGTAGTGGGAGATCTCCCGGCCCGCTTCGACGGCGACTCGTACCGGCACACCTTGAGGAGCCTGCCCCGCCCCTCGTACCGGGCGCCGATCCGGCCTCCCCCGACGCCGTGGGCTGCCGGAGGCGGGGTGGCCACGGTAGACGCTCGTCGCCGACCGCACGCCGACCCGGCGGACAGCAGACAGCAGACAGCAGACAGCAGACACACGATCGTTCGGCTTCGCCCGGTCCGTCCACGACCGCCGGCAGGTCTTGCGCGCATGCCTGGCCAGCCCTCTGCGGATGATCAGCCGGTGCTCCGCGTGTCCTGGTCCGTCCGCCGGGTTCGCCGCACGGCGGTGACCGCGCCGAGCACCACGCCGACGGCCACGATCACCAGCCCCCGCAGCCACACCTGCGCCTCGATCTGCGTGGCGAGCAGGACACAGGACGCGATGCCCAGCACCGGCAGTACGGTCGGGCTCCGGAAATGGTCGGTTTCGCCCGGGTCCCGGCGCAGCACCAGCACCGCCGTGTTGACCATGAGGAAGACGACCAGCAGGAGCAGGACCAGGGTGGACGCCAGGGTGGCGACACTGCCCGTGAGCGCGAGGAACATCGCCAGCAGGGTGGTGACCGCGATCGCGGCCCACGGCGTGCGACGGCCCGGCAGCACCTTGGTCAGCGCGGCGGGCAGCAGCCCGTCCTTCGCCATGCCGTAGGCCAGGCGGGAGGACATGATGCCGGTGAGCAGCGCGCCGTTCGCCACGGCGACGAGCGCGATGGCGCTGAACAGGCGGGGCGGCACGCCGCCCGCCTCCTCGACGACCTCCAGCAGCGGCCCGCTCGACCCGGCCAGCCGGTCGGTCGGCACCGCCGCGCTGGCGGCCAGGCCCACCAGCAGATACACGGCTCCGGCGGTGGCGAGGGCGCCGAACAAGGCGCGTGGATAGGAGCGCCGCGGGTCGCGGGTCTCCTCGGCGACGTTCACCGAGGTCTCGAACCCGACGAAGGAGTAGTACGCCAGTACCGAACCGCTCAGTACGGCCGCGGCCGCTCCCTTCTCCGGCGTGCCCAGCTGCGTGAGCCGCCCGGCATCGCCGTCACCGCGCAGCAGCAGCCACGCGCCGAGGACGACGATCACGGCCAGTCCGCCCACCTCGACGACGGTGGCGACGACGTTGGCGCGGGTCGACTCCTTGATGCCTCGTGCGTTGACCAGCGCGAGCAGGGCCAGGAACAGCACGGCCACGAGCCCCACGGGCAGGGTCACGAAGGCCGACAGGTAGTCACCGCCGAAGCCTCGGGCGAGCGCGGCCACGGAGACGATCCCGGCGGCCAGCATGCAGAAGCCCGCCACGAAGCCGGCGAAGGGCCCGAAAGCGCGCGTCGCGTAGTGGGAGGCTCCGCCCGCCCGCGGATACTTCGTCGCCAGCTCCGCGTAGGAGGCGGCGGTCAGCAGCGCCAGCAGCAGCGCGACGACCAGCGGTACCCACACCGCTCCGCCGGCGTCGGCGGCGATCTGCCCGACCAGCACGTACACGCCGGCGCCGAGCACGTCGCCCAGGATGAAGAAGTACAGCAGCGGGGTCGTCAGCGCGCGCTTGAGCGCCGTCTCCTCCCGTGCTCCGCCCTGTCTCTCCGCCAACGCCCTGTTCCCGGTTTCTCTTGCCATACCGCCTCGTGTCCCCCGTCCCGGGGAATGCACGCTCGGCCACCTGTGGCAGCACGGAGAGGTCAGGCAGTGGTCGCTGACCGTGACGAACGGGCTGGTGGCTTCCGTTCACACTGCGACTCAGTCACGGTGAGTGACCGTTCCGCTGACCGGGGCGGCGTGCTGCTCCGCTACGCCGCCCCGGCCGGTTCAGCGGATCTCCGAGGCTACGGACAGCTGGAGGCGGTCTGGATCATGATGCCGGTCACCGTGTAGTTCGAGTTGAAGATCGCGGTCGTGTTGGGGTTGACGCACAGGGCCCCTGTCTGGCCGGACGGGTTGTAGGTGTAGCGGAGATAGACCCGGTCGTCGTTGCGCGTGTTGTGGACGTAGTCGGCGCCCCGGCTGTTGGAGCCGAGGTTCTGGTAGCTGCTGGTGACGTCCTGGTAGGCGGCCGTCGGCGCGCCGTTGTTCCACTGGGTTGCGGTGGGATAGAAGCACACGCGGGGGTACGCACACCCGTTGTGGCTGTCCGCGGCGGCGCCGGGCGCCGTGGCGATCGCGGCGGCGACCATGGCGGCCGAGGCCATTCCGAGTGCGGCGACTCTGCGAGATGTATGCATGGCCGCGATACTTCCGGCCGAGCAGCGGTGCCCACAGTGCAGTTCCAGGCAGGCCGCGGTGACCGTCGGGGACGCGGGCCGGCATGGCCGGTTCCCCCGTCCGCTCCCCCACCGCGCCGCGCCTGCTCTCCAATGCTCACCGACCGCCTTGATCCCACCACTGTCCGAATGTCCGGAATCTCGACGGCTCATGCGGCACATGGGGAAGCAGTGAACGCCGCGTGGGCAGAAGCAACGCGGTTGTCTGGCGTGTTCTCGGCGCCGAGTCGACGCGTGCACGACGAGGAGTCTCCGGCGCACTGGCCTGCCGGGTGACGGTTCCGAGCGGTCCGGGCGGGTGGGCAGCGCGGACCACGTGGCGTGCCGGTCGGACCCGCCGGGTGTCCGCGCCAAGCCTCAACCACCGTGCCATGGCACGCCGTTCGAGGGCGCGGCGGCCGGGCCGTCGTCGGCGGCGATCCGTGCCGGGGCATGGCGCGGTCGGCAGCGGCAGCGGCAGCGGCAGCGGCAGCGGCGATTCGACATCGGAGCTCCGTCGCCAACGTCGCCACAGGCGGGCGCAGTTGGTGTAGACCCTTTCATGATCAGCGGCTAAGCTCTGCGGCAATCAAGAGAGCGCTCTCAGGCATTGCTGTTCCACCCCCACCCTGTTGGAACAACGAAGGGTCATTCCCTTGAGACGCACCACACTTCTGCGCACCGGACTGTCCGCCGCCCTCCTCCTCGGCACCTGGGCGACCGCGAGCGCCCTGCCGGCGTCCGCCGCGGACGCTCCCGCCCGCTCCACCCAAGCCCCGGCCTCCCCAGCGCTCCTGGACGCGATGCAGCGCGACCTGGGGCTCACCCGGCAGCAGGCGGAGACGCGCCTGGCGGCGGAGAAGACCGCCACGGCAGTCGAGCCCAAGGCGCGCGGCGCCGCCGGCTCGGCCTACGCCGGCTCCTGGTTCGACGCCGACCGCGGCCGACTCACCGTCGCCGTCACCACCGCCGCACGGGCCGACGCCGTGCGCGCGACCGGAGCGAGCGTGCGCGTGGTACGCCACAGCGCCGCGCAGCTCGACGCGACGAAGAAGCGCCTCGACGCCCTGTCCGCGCCCGACGGTGTCGGCAGCTGGCACGTCGACGCGAAGGCCAACACCGTCGTCGTGAACGTCGTCACCGCACACCGGGACGACAACGATGTCCAGGCCTTCCTCAACCGGGCCCGTGAGGCCGGGCCCGTGACGGTGCGGCAGATCCCCGCCGCACCGCGCACCTTCGCCGCCGGCACCGTGGGCGGCGACCCCTACTACACCGGCAACGTCCGCTGCTCCATAGGCTTCTCCGTGCACGGCGGCTTCGTCACGGCCGGCCACTGCGGCAGGCCGAGCGCGGCCGTCTACGGCTGGGACCGGTCCTACATCGGCAACTTCCAGGGCTCGTCCTTCCCGGGCGACGACTACGCCTGGGTGAACGTCGGCAGCGGCTGGTGGACCGTACCGGTCGTCCTCGGCTGGGGAACTGTCCCCGACCAGCTCGTGCGCGGTTCCGCCGAGGCCCCCGTCGGAGCCTCCGTCTGCCGCTCCGGTTCCACCACCCACTGGCACTGCGGCACCGTCCTGGCGAAGAACGAGACGGTCAACTACAGCGAGGGCGCGGTTCACCAGATGACCAAGACGAGCGTCTGCGCCGAACCCGGTGACTCCGGTGGTTCCTTCATCAGCGGTGACCAGGCACAGGGTGTCACCTCGGGCGGCTGGGGCAACTGCAGCAGCGGCGGCGAGACCTGGCACCAGCCCGTCAACGAGATCCTCAACCGCTACGGGCTGACCCTGCACACTGCCTGAGCTCTCATCAGCGTGACCGAGCGGGTTCCGTCAGGCCAACAACGGCCGACGGGGCCCGCTCGCCTTCGCCCTCCGCCCTCCGCCGTGTGGACAAGGGGCCCGTCGTAGCTGTGAAGGCTGCCGCACGAGGTGATGTCCGCATCCGGGCCGGCCGGTTCGCCGGCTCCGGTGCCGGCACGTGGGACAGCAGGCTGAACACGTGCGCTACCTTTTACCTCTCCTTGACCGCGATCATTCACGATCACTCACTCACACCACGGAGTCGGCAACCCCATGAGCGACATCGTCAACGGACTCGGACGGGCCGCCGCCTACGGCGGCCTTGGACTGGTCCTGCTCGTCCTCGGCATCGTCCTGGTCGACGTACTGACGCCCGGAAAGCTCGGCCGACAGATCTGGGAACAGCGGAACCGCAACGCCGCCATGGTCCTCAGCTCCGCGCTGCTCGGCATCGGCGGCATCGTGTTCACGTCCATCTGGACCACGTACGAGGACTTCGGCAAGGGGCTGGTCTCCACCGCGGCCTTCGGGTTGCTCGGACTGGTGATGATGGCCGTGGCGTTCCTGGTGGTGGACCTGATCACGCCGGGACGGCTGGGCGCGACGCTGGTCGAGACGGAACCCCACCCCGCGGTCTGGGTCACCGCCTCCTGCAATCTCGCCGTCTCCGCCGTCATCTCCGCGTCCATCGCCTGAAGTCGCCGCGTTTTCGCACAGCGGTACCGGACGACGTGGTCGGTCACCGGCTTCGAGGGCCTTCCCCTCAGTCGCCCGGGGCGGGCTCACTGTTCCTTCCCGGCGAACCGGTCGGCCAGGCCACGGGCTGTGTTGTCGGGCGAGTCGAACCGGGGCATGTCGTCCTCGACGGCCTCGGCGCCGCGGGCGAACATGGCCTGCTCGTACTCGGTGAGCGCCGTCTCGATGTCGCCGGGGTACGCGGCGAGGGCCTGGCCGAGTTCGGCGCCGTCGAGCATGGCCAGGTTGGCGCCCTCGCCGTCGGGGGCGGCGAGATGGGCGGCGTCGCCGAGCATGGTCACTCCCGGTACGCGGTCCCAGCGGTGCCCGGCGGGCAGGGCGTGGAGCGGGCGCAGGACCGGCGTGGCGTTGGTGCCGGTGATCAGTGCGGTGAGTTCCGGTGCCCAGCCGTCGAACTCCCGCGCGATCCGCGCAGTGGCCGTGGCGGTGTCGGAGAAGTCGATCGCGGCGAACCAGTCCCGGGGCTCGGCCAGCCCCACGTAGGCGTGCAGGGTGTCGTTCTTCTCCCGGTGGGCGAAGATCTCCCTGCCCGGTGACGGGGCTATCAGCATGCCGCCGCCGACCGCTCGGGCGGCGGCCCGGTGGCGTGTGCCGGCGTCGAACAGGTAGGTCTCGACGACCGACTTGCCGATGTACTCGGGTGTGGCGGTGGACAGCAGGGGCCGGACCCGGGATTACGCGCCGTCCGCGCCGACCAGCAGGCCGGTGACGACGGTGCCGCCGTCGGCGAACGTCACCTCGTGGCGTCCCTCACCGAGGGCACGGACGCCGCCGGCCTTGTGCCCCCACCGCACGGTCCCTGCCGGGAGGGAGTCGAGCAGCACCTGCCGCAGGTCGCCGCGCTGCACCTCGGGGCGTCCCCCCGTGCCGTCGTCGGCCTGGTCGAGCAGGACGGTTCCGTCCCGGTCGAGGACCCGGAGCGCCTGGCGGCCCTCCAAGACGATGGTGTGGAACTCGTCCATCAGCCCGGCCGCCTTGAGCGCGAGCTGCCCGTTGTAGTCGTGGATGTCGAGCAGTCCGCCCTGGGCGCGTGCCGAGGGGGAGGATTCGGCCTCGTAGACCGTGACCGGGATGTGGTGCACGTGCAGGACGCGGGCCAGCGTGAGTCCGCCGAGTCCGGCGCCGATGATCGTGACGGGGGTGTGCATGGTGGCTCCTTCGGGAGGGGGCCGCCCGGTGAGCTCCGGTCGGCCGTCTCCGGAAAGGTGTCAGCTCCCGCCGACACGCCACCGACATCCGTCCGACAGTCCCCGACGTTCCTCCGACGCGGCACCGAGACGGTGATGTGGCCGTGGCGCGAAGGGCGGTGACGTGCGGGCCGGCAGCCGGACGCGGTGGCGACCGCGAGGCCCATCCCATGCACGACGCCCGTGATCTCCTCAGCGGAGGGCCGGTGAGCGGGCGCCCGACGTGGCCAGTGCCTGCCATTGGCTGGGGGTCATGCCGTACGCCTCGCGGAAGGTGCGGCTGAAGTGGGCCGGGCTGCTGAAGCCCCAGCGGTTCGCGACGGCGGCCACGGTGACGCCGCGGCTGCGGGTCCGGCTCAGTTCGCGCCGGCAGGAGTCGAGCCTGCGCTGCCGTACCCACTGGCCCACCGTGATGCCGTCGTTCCGGAAGAGCTTGTGCAGGTAGCGGACGGAGATGTGGTGGGCGCGCGCGATCGACCCCGGCGACAGGTCCGGTTCCATCAGCCGCCGGTCGATGTAGGCCCGGATCCGGGACAGCATCTCGCTGCCGGCCCTTTCCGCGCGCGACGCCTCCCGCGCGGGCTCCGTCTCCAGGAGTTCCATGACGAGGACGGCGACGAGATCCAGGGCGCTGCGGGTGAGCCGGTCGCCGATCAGCGGCCTCGGGGACTGCGCCTCGGTGGCGAACGCCGAGAGGAGGTCCGACACCAGCGCGCCCGGGTGTCCGCGGCCCGGCACGGTCGCCCCCAGGACACGGTCCAGGTCCGCAGCGGACACTCCGAGGTGGCACCGGGCAATGCGGAAGACCGTCATCCGGCAGTCGTCGTCGAACTGCGGGACGTCACGCCGGGCCGGATCACAGAAGACGAGGTCCCTCGGTTCCAGCACGACCTTGTTCCCGTCCCGGGTGGTGGCCGACGAGGTACGCGCGATCATTCCCAGGTAGAGGAATCCCTCGTCCCCCTCGTCCGGCACGGCGGGGACGAGCGAGATGCCCCCGGACGGCGGGGTGGGCTTGGTCATATGGGCTTCTCCACAGCGGCGCGGCGGACAGCGGGCGCCCTCCAGCCTGGCAAGCGCTTCCTGCGCGGGCATCAGTAAGTTGACGGTTCATTCCGAAGCGGCCGGGCGGGCCCGACGCCGCCCGGCCTGTGCCGTGCGCGGAGCCGGGCTCAGGAAGGGCCGGCCAGAGCGTCCGCGAGGAAGTGGCCGCCCTGCCGGATCGCGGCCTGCGTGGGCGGGCTGTCCCACAGGGGGTTCAGGGAGACGAAGTCGTGCACCGTGCCCAGGTAGCGCACGGCCGTGGCCGCCACGCCCGCCTCGCGCAGCAGACGGGCGTACCGTTCGCCCTCGTCCCGTACGACGTCCGCCTCCGCCGACACGATGAGGGCCGGGGGCAGCCCCGCGAGGTCCGCGGGGGTGGCCCGCAGCGGCGCGGCCGTCGGTTCGGCCAGTTCCCCCTCGTCGTCGGTGTACTGCCGCCAGTACCACTCGACGGCCGGCCGCGTCAGGAGGTAGCCGGACTCGAACTGTTCCGCCGACGCGGTGTCGCAGTCCGGGTCGGTCAGCGGGTAATAGAGCAGTTGCGCGCGGATGCGGGGGCCGCCGCGCTGTTTGGCCAGCATGGTCAGGGCTGTGGCGATGGTCGCGCCGGCGCAGTCCCCGGCCACCGCGATCCGGCGGTCGTCCAGGCCCAGTTCGGCCGCCTGCCCGGCCAGCCAGGTCAGCACCGCGTACGACTCCTCCAGCGCGACCGGGTAGCGGGCCTCCGGCGTGCGGGTGTACTCGGGCACCACGAAGGCGGCGCCGCTGAGGGCCGCCAGCTCGCTGATCGTCCGTGCGTGGGTCCGGGCGTCGCCGAGCATCCACCGGCCGCCGTGGAGGTACACGACCACGGGCAGGGGGCCGGGTGGCCGCGCCGGCCGGAACAGCCAGAAGCCGACGAGTCCGGAGGGGCCCACGGGTGCCACCGCGAACTCGGCGTCCACGACGAAGTCGTCGAGGGCCTGGCCCTGCATCTCCAGCAGGGCCTGGCGCCCGTCGGCCGGGCCGAGCTGGTGCAGGGACG
This sequence comes from Streptomyces sp. NPDC094143, assembly GCF_040303825.1. Lineage (NCBI taxonomy): Bacteria > Bacillati > Actinomycetota > Actinomycetes > Kitasatosporales > Streptomycetaceae > Streptomyces > Streptomyces sp. NPDC094143. The sequence goes on along the minus strand of NZ_JBEOTZ010000013.1, from coordinate 51,055 downwards.
GCGGTGCCGCCGAGGCGTCGACGAGCCGCTGGACGAGCGGGTCGAGGACGACGGCGGGCGGCTCGTGCCCACCGTCGTCCGCGGGGGGTTCGGGGTTCACGCGGCTCCCTGCACGGTCGCGGGTGGTCGCTCCATGGCCCCGCACCGAGGGCCCCGGCGGGGGACGCCTCCTCGTGCGAGGCCGCGGCGTGCGAGGTCGCGCCGCGGAAGTGCCGCCACCCTACTGCTCCTGAAGGCGCTCTCACAGGTCCTCGAAGAGACCACGGAGCTGGTTGCGGCTGCTGACGCCCAGCTTCGGATACACGTTGTAGAGATGGGAGCTGACCGTGCGGGGGGACAGCCGCAGCCGCTCGGCGATCTCCCGGTTGCGCAGCCCTCGCGCCGCCAGCCGCACGATCTCCCGCTGCTGCGCGGTCAGTTCGGCGAGCCGGTCGGCCTGGGCGGGGGCGCTGCCGGTGGTGACGCCGCTGGCCCGCAACTCCACCCGTGCCTCGTCCGCCAGGCCCGCCGCGCCGAGCCGGGTGAACGACTCCAGCGCCGTGACCAGGAGCGGGCGTGCGTCCAGGGGGCGCCGTCGCCTGCGCAGCCACTGCGCGTAGTGCAGCCTGGCCTGCGCCCGCGCCGGGGGCCACTGGTCGCCCACGGGGTTCACCGTGGCCAGCCGGAAATGGTGCTCGGCGTCCTTGGGGGCGCCGGTCAACGCCGCGGCGTGGTGCAGCAGGAGGGTCATCCGCGTCGTCGGCTGCGGTCCCACCGCTGCGCGCACGGCCTCGACGACGGGTGCGGCCTCCTTCTCCCGGCCCGTGCGCTGGGCGGCCGCGGCCAGGTCCGCGACCGACCGGGGGGACAGGAAGTAGTGCAGGGGAGTGCCGTCTTCGGCGAACAGCGACCGGAAGTGCCGGTAGGCGCCGTCGAAGTCGCCGGCCGCCGCGGCGGCGGTACCCGCGGCTCGCAGGAGGCGGGCGTGGGTCGCGCGGTTCTCCTCCAGGCCGACCGCCGTCCAGGCGGAGTCGGCCGGACCGCCGGCAGGCTCGCCGCGCAGGGCCCGCAGCGTCGCCCGCAGGGCCTCGACATCGCTCTGCAGGTGCGCCCACTTGTGCACGGCGGCCAACGCGGCGGACCTGTCCAGATGTTCGTCGGCCTCCGCCCAGCGGCCGGTGTCGATGAGCGCCGCGCCCACCGCCGCGAGCGAGGGCGCGGCCGAGCCCATGGCGCCGAAGGCGCTGAGCATGGCGTATCCCTGCCGGTGTGCCTCGACGCACAGGTCGGACTCGTCGGCGTACCAGGAGACGCCGCCCAGGCCGAGCAGCCGCGTCATCTCGGCGATGTCGGCCGCAGGTTCCCGCGCCGTCGGCTCCGGCCGGATGCGCCGCAACAGCTCGGGGGCCCGTGCGGGGTCGGCCCCCGCCAGGGAGGCGGCCCGGACCGCGTCGGAACTGTCGCGCGTCGCCAGCTCGGCGTAGGGCGTTTCCTCGTGGCCGGCCCGCGCGCCCTCCAGCACGGCCGTGACCGGGCGCCTGACCTCGGGCAGGCCCGACTGGTAGCCGATCGCCGCGAGGATGCTGGTCAGGGCGACCACGGTCATGGCGTTCCCGGGCGGCTGCGGCTCCAGCGCCCGCATCAGCACCGAGAACGCCTGCCGCTGGTGCCCGAACAGGGACAGCCCCATGCCGGCCCCGCAGGCCGCCATGCCCAGCAGGTCCCGGTCCTCGGTGAGCGCGGTGATCCGGTCGTACAGCTCGGACACCCACAGGGGGTCGCCGACGTTCTGTGCCGCCCGCAGCGCCTTGGCGTAGCGGCGCGCCCGGTCGGCCGGCGCCGGGCTGCACTCGGCGGCGCGTTGCAGCGCCTGGCCCGCCGCGTAGAAGCCGCCGCGCCGCTCGGCGAGTTCGGCCGTGTCCTCCAGGGCCGTCGCGACGGACTCGTCCTGGCCGACGCACGCCGCCGCCAGGTGCCAGGCGCGGCGGGCCGGGTCGGCGGTGAGGGCGGCCGCCAGATCCCGGTGCGCCTGTTGCCGGACGTGGGCCGGTGCCGCGTGATAGGCACCCGCGCGGACCAGGGGGTGCCGGAAGTGCACCTGCCCGTCCATCACGGCCACGAGGCCGGTCTCCTCGGCCGGGGCCCATGCCGACAGGTCGGACCGGACACCGGCGGCGGTCATGACGGTGGCGAGGTCCTCGCCCTGCGACGCGGCGGCGTACCGGAGCAGCCGCTGTGTCGTCTCCGGCAGAGCGCGCAGGCGGGCGGCGTAGAGCTCCTGGATGCGTTCGGTGTGCGGCAGGCCGCCGCCGGGCAGGACACCCGCGCCGCCCGTTCCTGCCGCGCGGCACAGTTCGATGATGGCCAGCGGGTTCCCGCCGGCCTGCCGCAGCAGTTCGATCCGCCTCCGGCCGGTGGGCGCGTGTGGCTGGGCGTCCACCAGCGCGGCGGCGGCCTGTTCGGTCAGCGGTCCCAGCAGCACGGTGGGCACGCCGGCCGGGAGACCGGAGGGGGCCGTGTGCCCGCGTGCGGTCATCAGTGCCGTCACGTCCTGCGCCGCGAGGCGGCGCATCACGAAACCGAGCACGTCGAGGGAGTCCCGGTCCATGTGCTGGACGTCGTCGAGGGCCAGGAGAAGGCGCTGCCGTCCCGAGACACCTCCCAGCAGTGTCAGGACGGCCGTGCGCAGCAGCATGGAGTCGGGCGGTCCATCGTCCAGGGCGATACCGAACGCCGTGTCCAGCGCCGTGCGCAGACGGGCGGGCAGCGCGGCGGCCTCGGCGAGGACGGGGAGCAGCAGCTGGTGCAGGGAGGCGAAGGAGTGGCGTGACTCGGCCTCGACGCCCTGGGACGCCAGGACGAGCACGCCGCCGTCGCGAGCGTGCTCGGCGGCGGCCGCGAGCAGCCTCGACTTGCCGGTGCCGGGGTCGCCGAGCAGGAGCAGTGTCCGCTGTCCGGTGCGTCCGTCGTCGACGAGGCCGAGGACTCGGGCGACCTCGGTCTGCCGGCCCAGAAGCGAACTGCCGGGCGGGGGGCGATGGTTGGTGCCGGTGCCGCTGCCCCCTCCCGCGCCGAGCCCTGCCGGCCGTGCCGACGGCTCTTCGCCCGCCGGAGCCGGGGCGTGTGCGACGCTCACCGTTCCGCGCGCCGCTGCGCCCGGCGCCTCTCCCGGTTTGCCGCTTCTCTCGACCACCTCCCCATCATCGTCACAAGCCGCCTCCCGCGCATCACACGGACGGTGTGACGCGCGCCGGACCTTGTGTGACAGGGAGCGGTCCCTCTGCGTCGCGGCGGGGAGTGTGGTACGGAGTCGAGCGCCTGTGCGCCCCGTCGGCGCCCTCCCCGGCCGGGCCGAGTCGGCGCACGGTCGGAGACATGGGGGACGGCGAGGAAGCGTGTGTGGGTCGCGGGGACGGCACGGACTGCCCGAACGGGGAGGTGCTCGACGTGGCGGAGGGTCCCCGGTGCGAGGAGTGCCGGCATCACTGGGAGCTGGACGGGACGGAGCCGGCGCGCAGGATGGTGGAGGACGACGGGCTGACGCCGCCGGTTGGGTCGCCGGGCGAGGCCGGCCACGGCGACGCCGCGTAGAGCCTGCAGGGCCTCCTTCTGGCTGGGACGCCTGCGGGCTCTTCCGTTGGGGGCGCCCGCAACGCCTCCTTTCCCGGAGGCGGCCTGGCGGGCTGGAGCGGGCGGGCTCACGGTCGGTGTGTGACGGCGAGGGTGGCGGTGAGGGTGTCCGTGAGGAGTGGTCCTCTTCGTCCGCACGGCCCACGCGCAACGGGCGGCGTGGCCGGTCGGCTACGTCACCCTGGGTCTGGCGCAGGAGGGACAGTCGGTCCCCGCCCAGGGCGACGAGCGCCTCGCCCGCTCCGTGACCGCCGACACGCTTCCGGCACTGTTCTCTGCGCCCTACTTGGCGTGTGCCGCCTTCTTGCCCCTCTGGTTCTTCCGCGCCTCACCCGGCGCATCGGCGGGCGCCTTCGCCCTGCCCTTGCCTGCCGCCTTGGCGTTGTCCACCGTCTTGGCGTTGTCCACCGCCTTGGCGTCGGCCGCCGGCTGCGCGGACGTGGGGTCGGGACGGGTCGCGGGCTCGGTGTGCGCCGGGTTGGGCTCGCTGAGCGGCCGGGTGGACCCGGAAGGGCTGCGCGAGGGCCGGGTCGACGACGCGGCGGGCGTGCCGTCGTCGCGAGCCGGGGTGTTCGAGGACCTGGAGGGGGTGGCCGGATCAGGAGCGGTCGGGGCTGCTTCCGACGGTGCTCCGTCCGCGGCGTCGTGATGCGGGGAGCCGTCGGTGGCCAGGAGGCCGGCCGCGACGAGTGCGGCCAGTGCCGCTGCCGCCCCTTGCACGCGGAAGCGGCCTCGCAAGGAGGTGGAGCGGGACGCCTGCTGCGGGACGGCTGCCGGGGCGCTCGGGATCCAGGGCGTCCTCGCGGCGGGCGACGGGCTCCGGTGTGTGGCGTCGGTGTGCCCGACGGCCGTGGAGGGGATGACGCTGAGCACCGGCCGGGCACCGGAGGCGGCAGGGGTGGCGGTGGTCGTGCCGGCGAGCCGGGTCAGGGCTCGGGCGCAGTCGGCCGCCGTGGGACGATCCTGCTCCTCCAGGCTGGTCATGTCGCGCAGGAGGGCGGTGAAGGCCTCGGGCAGGAAGTCCGGCAGGGCGGGGCTGCGGTGCAGGCGCGCGATGGCGGACTCCAGGGGACCGCCGTCGTATTCGAGCCGGCCGGTGAGGCTTTCGAGGAGGACCAGGCCGAGAGCGTAGATGTCGGCGGGCCGGCCGACGGGACGGCCGAGCACCTGCTCGGGAGAGAGATAGGCCGCCGTCCCGGTCAGGGCGCCGGTGGCGGTGCGGGTGGTCGCGTCCAGCAACCGGGAGATGCCGAAGTCCGTCAGGTGGGGGTGGCCGGAGGGGTCCAGGATGATGTTGGACGGTTTGACGTCCCGGTGGACGATCCCCGCCTCATGGGCGTGCGCCAGGGCTCCGGCCAGCGCGGCGCCGAGCGCGGCCGCGGCCTCGCAGGACAGGGGGGCCTCGGCGATGCGGGATTTCAGCGTGGGACCGTCGATCAGCTGCATGACCAGAAACGCCTCGCCGCCATGGTGCCCGGCGTCGAACGCGGTCACCAGCCCCGGGTGTTGCAACCGGGCCAGGATCACGGTCTCGCTGCGGAAGGCGTCCTCCGTGTCGAAGCCGGTGCCGGCGCGGAAGACCTTCACCGCGACCGGCCGCCGCAGCCGCAGGTCGACACCGCGGTACACGTCAGCCGCGCCACCCGAGCCGATGAGCGCATCCAGACGGTAGCGGCCCGCCAGAATCCGGGCGCAGCCCCGAAAGGCCCGGGCGCCCCCCACCTCGCGCAATCCCACCTCGTTCTCCCCACTCCGCTGATTCGCACCGCTCGGCGGCCCGCCGTCGACCGGCCGCCGAACGCAGGTACCCACCCAGCCGCCGTTTGCACCCGCCCGAACAGCACGTGCACATGACAGTCAGTCCGACCTCTTGCTCAGCATGCTGAACTTGCGCTACTCCTTTGAATAGTTAGGAACGTTTCCTTCCTTCCAGGGAGATGCGGTCGGCCCCTCTGTCGCGACCGCGGGATCCTCCCACCCCACACCGATGGAGTGAGTCTGACCATGAGTTGGCTACGCTCGTCCCTTCCCGCCCTCCGCCGAACCGCCACAGCCGGCGCCGCGGCCCTGGCCCTGGCCCTGACCGCCGCTCTTCCGGCCACGGCCGCCGTCCCGGACGGCCGTGCGGCCGCCGCCTCACCCCGTGCCGCCACCGTGCACGAGGCGGAATCCGCCACCATCTCGCGAGGCGCGGTGGACTCCGACCACGCCGGCTTCACCGGCGGCGGCTTCGTCAACTACGAGAATGTCCAGGGCAGTTACGTCCAGTGGACCGTCAACGCGCCGCAGGCCGGCCCAGCCGCCCTCACCCTGCGCTTCGCCAACGGCACCGCCACCAACCGCCCCATGGACATCGCGGTGAACGGTGCGGTGACCTCCGCCGGCAGGGCTTTCCAGGGCACGGGCGCCTGGACCGACTGGAGCACCACCACCCTCACGGTGAACCTCAAGGCCGGCGCGAACACCGTCAGAGCGACCGCGACCACCTCAAACGGCGGGCCGAACGTCGACCACCTCTCCCTGGACACCTCGGGCGGCCAGGTCGGCGACACACCCGCCGCCGTCAACGGGCAGCTGCGGGTGTGCGGCACCAAGCTGTGCAACCAGTACGGCAAGCCCATACAGCTCCGCGGCATGAGCAGCCACGGCACCCAGTGGTACAGCCAGTGCCTCACCAGCGGATCGCTCGACGCCCTGGCCAGGGACTGGAACGCCGACGTTTTGCGCGTGTCCACCTACGTACAGGAGGGCGGCTACGAGACCGATCCCCGGCGCTTCACCGACCTGGCGCACACCCTGATCGAGCAGGCCACCGCGCGCGGCCTCTACGTGATCGTGGACTGGCACCAGCTCACCCCGGGCGACCCCCACCACAACCTGTCCCGCGCCCGGACCTTCTTCACCGAGATCGCCCAGCGCCACGGGAACAAGACCAACCTGCTGTACGAGATCGCCAACGAGCCCAACGGTGTGAGCTGGGCGAGGATCAAGTCCTACGCCGAACAGCTGATCCCGGTCATCCGGCAGCAGGACCCCGAGACCCCCGTGCTCGTCGGCACCCGCGCCTGGTCCTCGCTCGGCGTCTCCGACGGAAGCAACGAGAACGAGATCACCGCCAGCCCGGTCAACGCGACCAACATCCTGTACACGTTCCACTTCTACGCGGCCTCGCACCGCGACGAGTACCTCGACACCCTGTCGCGCGCCGCCGACAAGCTGCCCGTGTTCGTCAGCGAGTTCGGGTCCCAGAACTCCGCCGGTGAAGGTGCGAACGACTTCACCATGACCAAGCGCTACATCGATCTGATGGCGGCGAAGAAGATCAGCTGGGTGAACTGGAACTTCTCCGACGACGAGCGTTCCGGCGCCGTGTTCAAGCCCGGTACGTGCACCGCCGACGGCCCCTGGACCGGCACGGCTCAGCTGAAGCCGGCCGGGGCGTGGATCAGGGACCAGATCCGCACCCCTGACGACTTCCCGACCAGCTGACCCGGCTCCCGGCCCGCGGTCCCGCCCGGCCCGGTCCCGCCCGTCGAACCAGGACGGGCGGGACCGGGCCGATGTGCCGGCCGTCCACGCCCGGGACGGATGTCACGCCCCTCGCCGCGTCCGGTTGCGGAGAGGGCCGGTCAGGGGCTGTCGCCCCGCCAGTCCAGGTGACGGCCATCCGCCGTCCGGAGCGCGTACCGCGCACGGCCGCCCGGGCCGTGGGCCCCTATCTCCGTGGGAAGCGCCACTCCCTCGCGCAGCTCTCGCTCGGGGCGGCCGGTGACGTCCAGCAACAGCCCGTCCAGCGGGCCGCCGACCAGTTCTGCGTAGACACGGTCCGGCCGGGGCCCGGCATCGTCGTGGTCGGCGCCGTACACCCGGCCCCGCATGATCTCCGCCCAGTCCATGCGGGCCAGCATCGCACCCGCCACTGACAACGACCTGGCCGCGGCGGAGGCGGCGTATCCCTCCTAACTCGGGGGTAGGCTCAGCCCATCCCCTTGTTATACATTCCGTCTAACAAGGGGATGGGCGGCGACGTGACCGCACGCCGCCCCTGACCCGTCACGCGCGGCGGCACACCCCCCGCCTCCGCGCGGACGGACGCAGGAGCCCTCCGGCTCGGGACGCTGCCGGAGCCCTCGCGATCGCATGCGCCACGGACGGAGACGGTCCGTCCCTCGGAACTGAGGAGTTGGGAGCATGGCAAGCAGCACCGCCCGGCCGCGAGTCGAGCGCGACGCCCAGGCCGGTGAAGTCGCCGGCCGACTGCTCGATTCGGCCGCGACACTCTCCTACGACCCCCTCACGGAGGTGGACTGGGAGACGCCGCTGGACAAGGACTTTCACGGCGCCAGCCCGGAGTGGAGCACCCTGTACGGGACCTCGTACTGGAACGAGCTGACCGAAGCGCAGCGCAAGGAGCTGACCCGGCAGGAGGCCGCCTCCGTGGCCAGCACCGGCATCTGGTTCGAGATGATCCTCCAGCAGCTGATCCTCCGGGACGTCTACGCCAAGGACCCGACCGACGAGTCGGTCCAGTGGGCCCTGACCGAGATCGCGGACGAGTGCCGGCACTCGATCATGTTCGCCCGCGGCGCCAAGAAGCTCCAGGCGCCGGCCTACCGCCCGCCCCGGGTCGCGATCGAACTGGGCCGCGCCTTCAAGACCCTGGCGTTCGGCGAGGCCGCCTACGCGGCGATCCTGGTCGCCGAGGAGGTCCTCGACGTCATGCAGCGCGACTGGATGCGGGACGAGCGGGTCGTGCCGTTCGTCAGGACCATCAACAACATCCATGTGGTCGAGGAGTCCCGCCACATGAAGTTCGCGCGCGAGGAGACGCGGCGGCACCTGGCGAAGGCGGGGCCGGTCCGCCGGCACATCCACGCGTTCGTCATCGCCGTGGCCGCCTACGTCATCGTGACGAGCATGGTGAACAAGTCCGTGTACGCCAACGCCGGACTCGATCCCGAGCGGGCCATCGCCGAGGCGCGCGCCAACGAGCACCACAAGGCGATGCTGCGTTCCAGCTGCGCCGGCCTGATGGAGTTCCTGGCCTCGGCCGGGCTGCTGACCAAGCCTGCCCTGGTGTTCTACCAGCGTGCCCACCTGATCTGACCGGCCCGCCGGCAGCGCTGTTCGAACAGAGCGGACCCCATGACCTACGCCATCACCCAGACCTGCTGCGCCGACGCCGCGTGTGTCGCCGTCTGCCCGGTCAACTGCATCCATCCCACGCCGCAGGAACGGGCCTTCGGCAGCACCGAGATGCTGCACGTCGACCCCCGGGCCTGCATCGACTGCGGCGCGTGCGCCGACGCCTGCCCGGTGGACGCCATCGTCCCGGTGGACCGGCTGACCGGCCCGCAGCAGGCGTACGCCGAGATCAACGCCGCCTACTTCGCCGGCACCCCGGTACCCGAACCCGCCGAGGACAGCCCGAACTTCCACGCCTGGGACCGGCCGACGTTCGACCGGGCCCTGCCGGCGGACTTCCGCCCCCTGCGCGTCGCCGTCGTCGGCACGGGACCGGCCGGGATGTACACCGCCCAGGATCTGCTCCTGCACACCAACGCCGAGCTCACCCTCATCGACCGGCTGCCGGTGACGGGCGGTCTCGTGCGGTACGGCGTCGCCCCCGACCATCCCGCGACCAAGAAGATCGGTGACACCTTCGCCCGCTTCCACACTCATCCGCGGGTGCGGATGCTGCTGGGACTGGAGGTCGGGGAACACGTGTCGGTTCAGGAGATCGCCGCCCACCACGACGCCGTGGTGTACGCGGTGGGGGCGTCGGGCGACCGGCGGCTGGGCGTTCCCGGTGAGGACCTGGCGGGCAGTGTGTCCGCCACGACGTTCGTGGCCTGGTACAACGCCCATCCGGACGTAGCCCCGGACGCGGTGGACCTGTCCGCCGAGCGCGTGGTCGTGGTGGGCAACGGCAACGTCGCACTCGACGTGGCCCGCATCCTGGTCACCGACCCGGAGCGGCTCGCCGGCACCGACATCGCCGACCACGCGCTGCGCGCCCTGCGCGACGCCGCCGTCCGCGAGGTCGTGCTCCTGGGCCGGCGCGGCCCGGAGCACGCCGCGTGCACCCGGCCCGAACTGCTCGCCCTGACCCACCTGCCCGGTGTGGACCTGGTCGTCGACGACCACGACCCACGCATCGGCAGCGCCATCGACGCGGCCGGCCCCCACGAAGTCGCCGCGCTGCTGCGGGGTGTGCGGCGCGAACGGGTCGACTGGTCACAGCCGCCCGATGCAGGCCGCCGTATCGTGCTGCGCTTCCACTCCGCGCCCACGGAGTTCGTCGCCGGCGACGACGCGGGGGTGCGGGCCGTGCGCGTCACCGGGGGAAGCGGCGACACACTGCTGTCCGCCACGACGGTGCTGCGGGCCATCGGCTACCGGGGCACACCGGTGCCGGGCCTGCCGTTCGACGAGGCGAGCGGAACCGTTCCGCACGACAAGGGACGGGTGGCCGGGCTGCCGGGCACCTACGTCGCGGGGTGGATCAAACGGGGGTCGTCGGGGGGCATCGGAGCCAACCGGGCGTGCGCCGCCGAAACGGTGACCAGTCTGCTCGCCGACGCCGTCGAGGGCGCTCTTCCCGCGCCCGGCCACCCGGCGAAGTCCTTCGCGCGCCTTGCGCGGCGCCGCGCTCCGCATCTGGTGGACGCCCGCGGCATGGCGGCCATCGACCGGGCCGAGCGCCTGCGCGGCGGACGCGACGGCCGACCACGCAACAAGCTCGCGACCGTCACGGACCTGGTCACGGCCGCCCGGCGCCGATCACTGCGCTGAGGCCACGCCCGCCCACCGCGGTCACGCGTTCCACCGGCGCCACGGCGTGGCGCCGGTCCGGTGTCACTCGGCCGCTTCCCCTCGGCGGCGAGCCCGCATCCTCTCACCCGCCCTCGCCGCCTTGCCCATGAGCCGGTCCCGGCCCGCCGACAACAGCAGAGCCAGAGGGGTGACGAGCAGACCGATCAACAGGGCCGGACCCCAGTCCATGCCGTCTCTTCGATAGCGCATGATCAGGACGACGCAGACATAGGTCAGCACGACGATCAGGGCGTTCTTCAACGGTTTGGGCAGCGTCATGAGCCGTCAAGTGCCCTGACTCCTCAGGGACATGACGGAACCCCTCATCTCACTTGTCGCCGGGCGGTCAAGCCGGGCGGACCGCACCCCTGATCGCCGACTGGCCGGCGAAGAACACCGACTCCTCACGGATGAGCGCTCCCGGCCCCGGGGCGTGAATCATCATGCCGTCACCGCTCCAGATGCCGACGTGGCCGCGGTCGTCGTGGAAGAAGACCAGGTCTCCGACCTGGACGTCGGCGAGCGAGACCTGCACTCCGGCTTCCCACTGCGCCCGCACGGTCCGGGGAAGCGTCACACCGGCAGCCTTCCACGCGGCCTGGGTCAGCCCGGGGGCGTCGTACGACCCCGGCCCGACCGCGCCCCAGACGCAGGGCCGGCCGATCTGCTCCCGGGCGAAGGCGACGACCCGCTCGGCCCGGGTGCGGTGGCCGGCGTCCGGCGCCTGCCAGGATCCACCCGTCACGGTCGGTGCGGTGAGGGCCGGGGCGACGGCAGGCGCGGTGAGGGCCGGGGCGGGGGCGACGGCAGGCGCGGTGAGCAGTGCCGGAGCAGGAGCCTCCAGGACGGGTGCGGAGAGGTCCGGCGAAGCGGCGCCGTACGTGGCGGTGAGCAGGTCGGCCGACGGACCGGGCGTGGAACCTGCGGTCGGATCGACCGGCAGGGCCGTGGCGTACGGAGCGGTCACGCCCGTCGTGGGAACGTCCGCGTACGTCTGCGCCCCGCTTGCCGGGAGATCCGTTCGGTAGGCACCCGCGAGGGACTCGGGGGCGGCGGGCCGCGGGTCGAGCGGTGAGCCGGACCCCGGAGCGGACGCGGGCTCGTACCGCGGCCACCACGCCGCGGCGCCGCCGAGAACGGGCTGAGTGCGCCACTCGTCGCGCCCGGACTCCCCTGCCACAGGCGGTGCGCCACGCTGCTCCGGGAACGCGGGCAGGGAGCCGGCCGCAGGCGCCTGCGGCGTTGGGCCGGTCAGCTCCGGCACGAGTCCGGTGGGCTTGGGCGCTTCCAGGGCGAGGGGCTCCGGGGCGCGCTCCACGGGGCGCGCCGCTCGGGGCGCGCGGTCGGGAGCCACGGGCGGCCTCCTGTCCGGCTGCGACGCCGGCACGGTGGGGCCCAGCTTGGCCCGGGCGGCGTCGAACCACTGCCGGGCCAGGTTCCCGATCGCCGGCTCCGTGTCCTTCCGGGACAGGTCGCGGGCGGCCGTGCCCCGCTGGCGCGGGATCATCCCGGCGGCGCGGGTCGCGTTGAAGGTGCCGGTGTCGCTCTCGGCCCGGTCGTAGAGACTGTCGACATACCGCCGGACCTCTTCGGGGCTCGGCCCCTGGCTCTCAGACACCATCGCGGGCACCACCGGTGCGTGCGGGCCGGGCCGCGGCGGTGGAGGGCTCCGGGGCAAGGGAGTTGCGCTTGCTGCCCGCGCTGTCGGCCACTTCGGGGCGCGAGGTTCGTTCCGACGCCATGGACTGGCGCGCTCCTTCCGTCCGGGAGTGCACGGAACCGTCTGCCTGTCGATGGAAGTCGTGCACGCAGTGGCCAACTTAGCCAACTTGTGACTCTTCCGTGAAGATCGAAGCCCGAGATGCCCGATATGGGGATGTGACCTTCACCCCTCCTCGCGCGAGCGACCGGATGCCGCCATTTTGACAGGGCCTTGACATATCAGGTGGCGGCCCCCAGCATGCAAAAAGACAAGCTGTGTTCCGCAATTCACGTCGTGTGCAGCGCAATACACGCACAGCGTCAGCGATCTCCGCGGTTGCCCGACAGTCCGTCGTCGCGCCCCGCACCAGCACCCGGCAAGCGCGGCCGGCGCGCGCCATGCCTGACATCCCCCACCGTCAGGAAGGACACCCCCCATGCTCTGGCGCCCCCGCGCGGGGCTGAGACGCCTCACCGCGCTCGCGCTCGTCCTGGCCGGTGCCGTCACAGCGGCTCCCGCGCCCACCCCCGCCTCGGCGGCCCCGGCGGATCTTCCGCCCGGGGACTACCAACAGGTCCAACTGGCCGTCGGAGCGGCCGAGACGGGCGAGCCCATGTCGCTCGCCGTACTGCCGGACCGCTCGGTCCTGCACACCGCCCGCGACGGCACGATCCGGCTCACGGACGCCGCGGGCAACACGAAGCAGGCCGGAAAGCTGGACGTCTACACGCACGACGAGGAGGGGTTGCAGGGCATCGCCGCCGACCCCGCCTTCACCACCAACCGGTATGTGTACGTCTACTACTCTCCGAAGCTGAACACCCCGGCGGGCGACGCCCCCACGACCGGCACGGCAGCCGACTTCGCACCCTGGAAGGGCCACCTGAACCTGTCCCGGTTCACACTGCGCGGCGACGGCACCCTGGACCCGGCCAGTGAGAAGGTCGTCCTGGAGGTGCCCAACGACCGCGGCCAGTGCTGCCACGTCGGCGGCGACATCGACTTCGACGCGGCCGGCAACCTCTATCTGACCACCGGCGACGACACCAACCCGTTCGACTCGTCCGGGTACGCCCCGATCGACGAACGCACCGACCGCAACCCCCAGTTCGACGCCCAGCGCAGCTCCGGCAACACCAACGACCTGCGGGGCAAGGTGCTCAGGATCAAGCCGACGGCCGCCGGTGGTTACACCATCCCCTCGGGCAACCTGTTCGCACCGGGCACCGCGGGCACCCGGCCCGAGATCTACGCGATGGGCTTCCGCAACCCGTTCCGGATGTCCGTCGACCGGCCCACCGGCGCGGTCTACCTCGGCGACTACGGCCCCGACGCGGGCGGCACCGACCCCAGCCGGGGACCGGGCGGCCAGGTCGAGTTCAACCGCGTCACCTCCCCCGGCAACCACGGCTGGCCGTACTGCACGGGCACCAACACCGCGGCCGAGACGTACAACGAGTACACCTTCCCCAGCGGCCCCTCAGGCGCCAAGTACGCCTGCGCGGGCGGCCCCACCAACAACTCCTTCCGCAACACCGGCCAGGCCCAGCTCCCCCCGGCCAGGCCGAGCTGGATCAAGTACGGGCTGGACGGTTCACCGCCCGAGTTCGGCGGCGGCTCGGAATCCCCCATGGGCGGCGAGGTCTACCGCTTCGACGCCGGGTCGAGTTCGACCGTGAAGTTCCCGCAGTCCCTCGACGGCCGCTTCTTCGCCGCCGAGTACGGCCGTCGGTGGATCAAGGCCATCGAGGTCAAAGGCGACGGCTCCTACGGCACGATCGACGACGTCCCCTGGAACGGCACCCAGGTGATGGACACCGACTTCGGCCCCGACGGGGCGCTGTACGTCCTGGACTACGGCAGCGGCAGCAACAACTCGGCCCTGTACCGCATCGAGTACATCGCCGGCAGCAACCGCAACCCCGTCGCCCAGGCGTCCGCCGACCGCACCTCCGGCGCCCTGCCGCTGACCGTGCGGTTCTCCTCCCAGGGCAGCTCCGACCCCGAGGGAGGGGCACTGACCTACGCGTGGAACTTCGGCGACGGCACCACGTCCACGCAGGCCGACCCGAGCCACACGTACACCTCGGTGGGCACCTACCGTCCCACCCTCACCGTCCGCGACACGGCAGGCCTCACCGGCACCGCGAGCCTGGTGGTCACCGCCGGGAACACGGCACCGACGGTGAGCCTCCAACAGCCGCTGCACGGCCAGCCGTTCGCCTTCGGCGACGCGGTGCCGTTCAAGGTGCAGGTCGGCGATCCGGAGGACGGCTCGGTCGACTGCTCCAAGGTGAAGGTCACCTACCTCCTCGGCCATGACAGCCACACCCACGCCATCACCTCCACCACCGGCTGCGAGGGCACCCTCACCGTGCCCGCCGACGGCGAGCACGACAGCGCCGCCAACCTCTACGGAGTCTTCGACGCCGAGTACACCGACGCCGGAGGCCTGACCACGCACTCCGTGCGCACCCTGCAACCACGACACCGGCAGGGTGAGCACTTCGGCGCCCAGTCCGGCGTCCAGATCGCCGACCACGCCGGTGCCGAGGGCGGCCGCACGGTCGGCTTCACCGACGACGGCGACTGGATCTCCTTCAAGCCGTACGTCCTCGCGGGCGCCACGAGGTTCACCGCACGCGTGGCCTCCGGCGGCGCGGGCGGCACCCTCCAGGTACGGGCCGGTTCCGCCACGGGCACCCTGCTCGGGTCCGCCGCCGTGCCGGTGACCGGAGGCTGGGACACCTTCACGGACGTCACCGCCACCCTGTCCGGCGCGCCCGCCGGCACCACCGAGCTGTTCCTGGTGTTCCGCGGCCCCACCGGACAGGGCAGCCTCTTCGACGTCGACGCCTTCACCCTCGGCGCCGGCTCCACCGCGACCACACCGTGGGAGGCGGAGTCGTACAGCTCCGCCTCGGGTGTCCAGCCCGCGGCGCACGCCACGGCCGGCGGGGGCCTGACACTGGGGTACATCGACAACGGCGACTGGGCGGGCTACGCGTCCGTGTCCACCGCCGGAGCGGTCTCCGTCTCCGCGCGGGTCTCCTCGGCCGGGACCGGCGGCACCCTCCAGTTCCGCTCGGGCTCGCAGACCGGGCCGCTGCTGGGCTCCGTGACCGTACCGGTCACCGGCGGCTGGGACACCTTCACGACCGTCGGCACGGCACTCAACGGCGCCGGATCGGGCCCGCTGTTCCTCACCTTCACGGGCGGCTCCGGCTCCCTGTTCGACGTCGGCAGCTTCACGCTCACCCGATCCGCCGCCACGGCGCGCAAGGGGCGATGACCATGACCGACCTGATACGACGACTGCGCCTGGCCACCACGGCCGCGGCCCTGGGCCTGCTCGGCGCCCTGATCGCCCCGGCCGGTGCGGCGCACGCGGCCTCCTTCGAGGTCCTGGTGTTCTCCAAGACGGCCGGCTTCCGGCACGACGCCATCCCGGCCGGCGTCGACGCCCTGCGCGCCCTCGGCGGGCAGCACGACTTCACCGTCACCGCCACCGAGGACGCCGGGGCGTTCACCCCGTCCAACCTGGCCGGCTACGAGGCCGTGGTGTTCCTGAACACCACCGGCGACGTCCTCGACGCCACGCAGCAGAGCGCGTTCCAGTCCTACGTCGACTCCGGCGGCGGCTATGTCGGCGTGCACGCGGCGGCCGACACCGAGTACGACTGGCCCTACTACGGGCAGCTCGTCGGCGCGTGGTTCCAGAGCCACCCCGCGATCCAGCAGGCCACGCTCCGCACCGAGGACCGCACGCACCCGGCCACCGCCCACCTGGGCGCGACCTGGACCCGCACCGACGAGTGGTACAACTACCGCGCCAGTCCCCGCCCCCGCGTGCGGGTGCTGCAGTCCCTGGACGAGACCACCTACAGCGGCGGCTCCATGGGCGCCGACCACCCCATCACCTGGTGCCACGGCCAGGGCTCGGGCCGGTCCTTCTACACCGGGCTCGGCCACACCGCCGAGTCCTACGCCGACCCGGCGTTCCGTTCCCTGCTGCTGGGCGGCGTGCGGTACGCCGCCGGGCAGACGGCCGCCGACTGCTCGGCTCCGGCCGGGAACGGACAGGTCGAGGCCGAGTCCTACAGCTCGGGCTCCGGGGTGCAGGTGGCCGCGCACGGCCCGGCCAGCGGCGGGCAGACGCTGGGGTACATCGACGACGGCGACTGGGCGGGCTACGCCCAGGTGACCACCGCCGCAGCGAGGACCTTCACGGCGAAGGTGTCCTCCGCGGGGGCGGGCGGCACGATCGAGATCCGGTCCGGCTCCGCCGGCGGCACCCTGCTCGGCAGGGTGACCGTGCCGGTCACCGGGGGCTGGGAGACCTTCACGACCGTCACGACGGCCCTGACCGGCTCCGCCTCGGGCCCGCTCTTCCTGCGCTTCACCGGCGCCGGCGGGGCCCTGTTCGACGTCGACACGTTCACCCTCTCCACCCGGTCCGCCGCCGCAACCCTGTCCGACGACGTCCACCTCTTCTACTACCCCTGGTACGGGACACCGGCCGTGCACGGCGGCTGGCGGCACTGGCAGCAGGGTGGGCACGCGCCGCCGGACGGCATCGGCGCCGACCTCTACCCGGCGCTCGGGCCGTACGACTCAGGTGACTTCGACGGCGCCGTCGCCCGGCACATGGAGTGGGTCGCCCGGTCGGGTGCCGGCGTGATCGTCTACAGCTGGTGGGGGCGGGGCAGCTACGAGGACCGGCTCGCGCGGGGCGTGCTCGACGCGGCCCGGGAACGGGGCATCGAGGTGGCCTGGCACCTGGAGCCGTACCCGGGCCGCACGGGGGCGTCGACGGCAGCCGACATCGCCTATCTCAACAGCACCTACGGCGGCCACCCGGCCTTCCACCGCTCCGCGGATCACGGCGGCAAGGGCGCGTTCTACGTCTTCCAGAGCCTCGACATCGCCGACTGGACGGCACTGGACCAGGTGACCGGCACAAGCATCGTCCTCGCCCAGACCACGGACACGACCAAGATCGCGCACTTCTCCGGCATGTACACCTACGACGGCATCGCGGGCGCCACGGCACCCGGCTGGAAGCAGGCCGGCGACCACGCCCGCGCCCACGGGCTCGTCTGGGCCCCGTCCGTCGCACCCGGGTACATCGACGACCGGGCGGTGCCGGGCAACACCACCCCCACCGTGGACCGGGCCGACGGCGCGGCGTACGACCGGCAGTGGTCCAACGCCCTCGATCCGGCGACCGGCGGGGCGCCGACCTGGGTGTCGGTGACCTCGTTCAACGAGTGGCACGAAGGCAGTTCCATCGAACCGGCCGACTCCACGCCGCCCGCCGGCCACGGCTACCGGACGTTCGACGGTGCCTACGGGCAGACGGGAGAGGCGGCACAGACGGCGTATCTGGACCGCACCGCGTACTGGGTCGGCCGCTTCCGGGAGGTGACCGCCGACTAGACCCGACGAGGGGGATGCCCGGGCCGCAGCCGTCATGTGGGGCCGGGCATCCGGCGCGCCGTGCCATCGGTTCCCGCAGTCGCCCCGGCCGGCAGTGCCGCGCCCTGACGTCACGGCAGCCGGCCGGGTGACGGCCCGTTCAGGTCACCGGTCCCGCGCTGGGCGGGGCCGGGTCGTACGCGGCCTCCACGGTGAGGTCGCGCAGGCGCGAAGCGGCGGTGAGCAGGTCCTCGTGGCTGGTGAAGAGGGCGTTGACGCCGAAGCGGAGCAGGTCGGGCGCGCGCATGTCGGCCACGACACCGCGCCCGGCCAGGGCGACGGCCAGTCCGTGGGCGTGAGGGTGGCGGAGGGTGACCTGGCTGCCGCGGCGGGAGGGGTCGGACGGGGTGACGGAGGTGAAGCCCAGGGGTGCCAGGAGTTCGTCCGCGCAGCGCAGGAAGAAGCCCGTCAGGGACAGGCTCTTGGCGCGGACCTGGTGCAGGTCGACGTCGTCGAAGGCGGTGAGGGCCGCTTCGAGGGCCAGCAGGGACAGGATCGGCGGGGTGCCGATGCGGGCACGGGCGATGCCGGGCGCGGGCGAGTAGTCCCGCGCCAGGGCGAACGGGTCGGTGTGGCCGGTCCAGCCCGGCAACGGCGTCTCCAGCGCGGCGTGGTGACGCTGTGCCACGTAGAGGAAGGCGGGGGCGCCGGGCCCGCCGGAGAGGAACTTGTAACCGCAGCCCACCGCCAGGTCCACACCCAGGGCGTCGGCCTCCAGGGGCAGGGCGCCGGCGGCGTGGCACAGGTCCCACAGCGCGAGGGCCCCGGCGTCGTGGGCGGCCCGGGTCAGCGCCCGCATGTCGTACAGCTCGCCGGTGCGGAAGTCGACGGGCGAGTAGCTGACGACGGCGACCCGGTGGCCCTCGGAGGCGAGGAAGTGCGGGAGGTCCGGCGGCGACACGTGCCGTACCTCCAGGCCGCGGCGGCGGGCGACCGCGTCGGCGAGGTAGCGGTCGGTGGGGAAGTGCCCGGGGTCGGTGACCAGCAGCGGGCGGTCCGGGCGGAGCGCGGCGGCGGCGTCGAGCGCGGTGAACAACTGCACGCTGGTGGAGTCGCCGGCGAGCGTCTGCCCCGGCGCGGCCCCGATGAGCCTGCCGATGGCGTCGCCCACGCGCAGCGGCGCCTCCCACCAGCCGGCCGCGTTCCAGGAGCCGATGAGTCCGGTGCCCCACTGGCGCCGTACGACGTCGTCGAGGGCCGCCGGCACGGCGGCGGGCAACGGGCCCAGGGAGTTGCCGTCGAGGTACACCACGTCCGGCGGGAGCAGGAAGCGTCCGCGGACAGGGGCCAGGGGGTCGTCGGTGTCGAGTTGTGCGGCCTGCTCGCGCAGGACGGTGGCGGCGGAGAGCGCGGCGGTCATCGGTGTGCGGCCTCCTCGCCCGCGCGGCCGGCGCCCGCCGGGGTGAAGGCGGCCGCCATGTCCCGGAGGGTGTCGGCGACCGCGTGGGCGCCGGGTGCTCCGGGTTCGATGAGGGTGTAGTGGCCGGTGCCGGGCAGGACGACCATCCTGAGGTCCCGGTGCACGGCCGCGTAGTCGCTGAACTGGGTGAGCGGGACCTCCTCGTCGGCGGCGCCGTGCAGCAGCACGGTGGGGACACCGGTGGTGCCGGCGTCACGCAGCAGCGTGAGGGGGTCGACCTCGGCCAGCCGGTCGGCGAAGTGCTCCTCTCCGCCGAGGAGTTGCAGGGCCGCGTCGTTGCTGAGGCGGTCCCGGCGGGTGGCGGTGAGGTCGGTGATCGGCGCGAGGGCGAGCACGCTCGTCGGCAGGGTGCGGGTGTGCCAGCGGGAGCCGGGGGGCAGCAGGCCGCGGGCGGCGCACCACAGGGCCAGGTGCCCGCCGGAGCAGTGGCCCGCCAGGACGTAGGGCCGCCCCTCGGGCAGCGTGTCCACGATGCGGGCGATGTCGTCGAAGGTCTCGGGATAACCGCCCGCACCGCCGGACCGGCGGAAGCCGGGGAGCAGCACGTGGAACCCCTGGGTGGCGAGCCAGGCCGCGAACGGGGTCAGGTGCATCCGGTCGTAGCGCCAGTAGCCGCCGTGCAGCAGGATCACCAGCGGGGCGTCGGGGTCCTCGGACGGCCAGGCGTCGTAGGACTGGTGGGGGTGGTCCCCGTAGCGGCCGTGGACCGGTGCCAGGACCGGCTTCAGGCTCAGGACCCGCTGCTCCTCCTCGGCCGCGAAGGCGGAGATCGTCCTAGACGTCACCGCGCACCTCCCACAGTTCGGGGAAGACCGGCCGGGCCGCCCGCTGCTCCAGCCAGGCGAGCCCGGCCGATCCGGCGCTGCCCGGTTTGGCTCCCATGGCGCGGCGGACCACCAGGACGTGGTCGGAGCGCCAGCGGGTGACGAGTTCGGCGATGTCGGTGAGCAGTTCGCCGAGTGCGAGATGGGGGTGGTGCTGTGGTCCGGCGTAGACGTGCCGCCAGGTCTCCACCACACCGGGGTCGCTGTCGTAGGGGCTGGTCACGTCCCGTTCGCGGACATGGGCCGGGACGGGCAGGCCCTGGCGGTGGAGGTAGGTCAGCACCTCGTCGTACAGGGACGGTTCGCGGTAGGTCTCGGCGAGTGCCTCGTGGACGGCCGGGTCGCCGCGGTGGGCGCGCAGCATCCCGGCGGACTTGTCACCGAGGAGGAACTCCATGTGCCGATACATCGCCGACTGGAAGCCCGACGCCCGGCCGAACGCGGCCCGGAAGCCGTTGAACTGGGCGGGGGTCAGGGCGGCGATGGGCGCCCAGGCGCCGCCCAGGGCGGTCAGCGCGCGGCGGCTGCGCACCAGCGCGTCCATGGCCGCGGGCAGGTCGTCCTTGGCGAAGGCCACCTTGGCCGTGCGCCACTCGTGCACGATCAGGGTGAACCACAGTTCCATCACCTGGGTGGTGACGAGGAACCCCATCTCGTCCGGGGCTTCGGTGAGCGGGTGCTGCAGGGTGTTGAGGACGGACGCGTGCACGTAGGTGTCGTAGGGGCTCGCGCCCTGGAAGGGGCGGGTCAGGGTGTCGTCCGGCGCCGGCCCGTCGAGGGTGGTCGTGCGGTCGTTCATCACATCTCCTAGAGGCGCGGACGGGTCACACACCGAGGTGGGCGCCGCCGGAGGCGTCGATCCACTGGCCGGTCACCCAGCGGGCGTCGTCGCTCGCCACGAAGGAGACGACGTCCGCGATGTCCACCGGGTCGCCGAGCCGGCCGAACGTGGAGGCCTCGGAGTAGCGGCGGCGGATCTCCGGGACGGCGAGGGTGGGGTTGATCTCCGTCTCGGTGTAGCCGGGCGCGACGGCGTTGACGGTGATGCCGCGGGGGCCCAGCTCCTGGGCCAGGGAGAGGGTGAGGTAGTCGAGGGCGGCCTTGGTCATGGTGTAGGAGACGATCGCCGGGAAGGCGACGCGGGTCGCGACGGAGGAGATGTTGATGATCCTGCCGCCGTCCCGGAGGCGGTCCAGTCCGCGCTGGATGATGAAGAACGGCGCCTTGGTGTTGATCGCGAAGACGCGGTCGTAGTCGGCTTCGGTCACCTGGGCGATGGGGCGGGGGACGGTGATGCCCGCGTTGTTGACGAGGATGTCCAGGCCGGCCGGGGCGTCCTGCTGCGCCAGGGCCTCGTCGAAGGCGGACCACAGGGTGTCGGCGTCACCGGGGACGCCGAGTTCGGCGTGCACGGGGAAGGCGCGGCCGCCGTCGGCCTGGATCTCCTTGACGGTTCGCTCGGCGGCCGTCAGGTCGTGGCCGTAGTGGACCGCCACGAGGGCGCCCTCGCGGGCGAGGCGGTGGCTGATGGCTCTGCCGATGCCGCGGCTGCCTCCGGTGACCAGGGCGGTCTTTCCCGCGTGGCGGGCGGTGGCGGTCATCGTGGGTCTCCTTCGCTGGGGGTGGCGTGGCGGGCGGGATCAGGCGTCGAAGTCGAGGGTGATCTCTGGGGTGCGGGGCCTGGCGCGGCAGACGAGCGTGTAGCCGGCGGCGCGGTCGCGTTCGTCAAGAGCGTGCTGACGGTCCGCCGTCACCTGCCCGGACAGGACCTTCGCGCGGCAGCTGCCGCAGACGCCCTCACGGCAGGCGTACGGCACGTCGGGGTGGCTGCGCAGCAGTGCGTCGAGCAGGGCCGGGTCGTCCGGCAGCACGGTGGCGGCCCGGCGGCGTCCGTCGAGCAGGGCGGTGACCCGGTACTCCCCCGCCCCCGGGGCCCGCCCGGCCGGCTCCGGCGGCGTCGGCTGCGTGCCGTCGGCCGTGAACAGCTCCCAGCGGACGAGCGACGGGTCGGCTCCCCGGTCGGCCAGGACCCGCCGCGCGGTGGCGACGAGGCCGGGCGGTCCGCACAGGGCGAACGTGGTGTCCGGGCCCGGACGGGCGTCCACGGCCGCCAGCAGCCGGCGCACTCCGGACGCGTCCAGCCGCCGGGTGAGCGGCCCGTTCCCGCTTCCCCGGTCCTCCCGGGTCAGCACGTACAGGACGGTGAAGCGGTCGACGAACTCGTCCTTGACCTCGGCCAGTTCGTCGGCCAGCACGGCGTCGGCGGAGGTGCGGACCGAGTGGACGAGGCTGACGCGGCAGGCCGGGTCCCGGCGCAGGGCGTGGGCGGCCATCGGTGCCAGGGGGGTGATGCCGGTGCCGCCCGCGAGGAGGACGTGGTGGGCGCCCGGCACCTCCGGCAGGGCGAAGGTGCCGGTGGGCGGGGAGAGTTCCAGGCGCGCGCCCGGTGCGAGCCGGGTGGTGGCGTGGTCGCCGAAGCCGCCGGGGCCGGACCGTTTGATCACCAGGCGGAGCGCCCCGGGTGTGTGCGGTGGCGGGCAGATCGAGTAGCTGCGGCGCAGTTCGGTGCCGGTCCGGCGGTGGCGGACGACGACGTGCTGGCCGGGGTGGTGGGCGAAGACGTCGCGCAGCCCGGCGGGCACGTGGAGGGTGACGGCCACCGTGTCGGCGCTCAGGTGACGGACCTCCGTGACCTCGAGGGCGTGCCGGCCGGTGCGGCGGGGCGGGGCGGCCGGCACCTCGTCGAGGAGGGCGGGCGGGGTGGTGTTCACGGTGTGCCTCACAGCGCGGTCAGGTGGGGGAAGGGCTCGCGGCACGCCGTGCACCACAGCACCGACTGGCAGCGGGACGGCCCGAAGGCGCTGTGCGGCCGGGTGGCCGTCGAGCCGCAGTGCGGGCAGGGCACCGCGCCCAGCGCGACGGGGACCGGGCCGTCGGGTGCCGGGGACACGGGTGGGGCGATGCCGTGCGCGGCGAGTGCGCGCCGCCCTTCGGGGGTGATGCGGTCCGTCGTCCAGGCGGGCGTGAGGACGTGCCGGACACGGCCGTCGGGGTGACCGCAGGCGGTCAGGACCTCCTGCACCGCCGCGGTGATCTCGGGCAGCGCGGGGCACCCCAGGTAGGTGGGGGTGATCTCCACCTCCAGCACGCCGTCGGGGCCGGGGGCGACGGAGTGCACCACGCCGAGGTCGCCGAGGCCGATCACCGGCAGTTCCGGGTCCGGGAGCGCGGCCACCCGCTCACGCACCTCCTCGGCGGAACGGCGGACCGTGACCGGGGCGGGCCCGCTCACCAGGTGCCTCCGGGGAACTGCCGCCGCACCGACTGCAGTTCGGCGATCAGCGGGCCGAACTCCTCGGTGTGCAGGCCCGAGCGGCCTCCGGTGGCCGACCAGGAGGGAGCGGGCACGGTGAGTCCGGCCTCGGTGACGACGCCGGTGACCCGGTCGAGCCACGTGTCGTGCAGAGCTGCCGGTGAGGGCACGGTGCCGGACGCGGCCAGGCGGCGCAGTACGTCGTCCTCCTCGAAGAGTTCGCCGGTGTAGGGCCACACCCGCTCCAGGGCCCGCTGCATGCGGCGGGTGCTCTCCGGGGTGCCGCGTCCCAGCGTCACCGTCCAGCGGTCGGCGTGCAGCCGGTGGAAGGCGACCTCCTTGGCGGCCCGGACGCCGAACGCGGCGAGCTCGGGGTCGGCGCAGTGCGCGAGGGCCTCGTAGTGGAGGACGGCGTAGTGGGTGTAGGCGAGTTGCCGGGCCACGGTCACGGCGAAGTCCCCGTTGGGGAGTTCGGTCAGCAGGGCGTTGGTGAACTCGCGCTCCGAGCGGGTGTAGGCGAGGTCGTCCTCGCTGCGGCCGGTCCCGTCGAGGCGGCCGGCGCGGGAGAGGAGCGCGCGGGCGTGGCCGATGAGGTCGAGGGCGATGTTGGACAGGGCCAGGTCCTCGTCGATGGTCGGCGCGCGGGTGATCCACTGGCACAGCCGCTGTCCGAGGACGAGGGCGTCGTCGCCGAGGCGCGTCAGGTGCCGGGCCAGGTCGGGATCGGCGGCGGACGGCGGCTCGCCCGGCGGGGAGCCGTCACGTACCGCCGTGACGTCACTCGTGGTGCTCACCTTCGGGGCCTTTCTCGGTCAGCGGCGCGTAGTGCTCGGGGTAGCGGTACGGCTTGTGGCTGCCGCCCGCGAAGTACGGGTCGCGTTCGTCCGGGGAGGCCGTGTGCACGGCGTCGGAGCGGACCACCCACAGCGACAGGGGCTCGCCCCGCCGCGTGTACAGATCGCGGGCGGCGGCCAGGGCCGCGTCCGGGCCTGCGGCGCGCACCGACCCCACGTGCTGATGCGCCAGGCCCCTGCGGGCCCGCAGAAACACCTCCCAGGACGCCGGCGCGCCTTCCCGTGCCGCGCTCATGCGGCCGCTCCCGCCGGCTCGTCCGTCCTCGCGGCGTACGCGACGGCGGCCTCCCGGACCCAGGCGCCGTCCTCGTGCGCGGCGAGGCGGTGGGCGATGCGCTGTCGCGCCCAGTGCGTGTCGTCGCCCAGGGCGCGGCGGTAGGTGTCCCAGTCGACG
This sequence comes from Streptomyces sp. NPDC094143, assembly GCF_040303825.1. Taxonomy (NCBI): domain Bacteria; kingdom Bacillati; phylum Actinomycetota; class Actinomycetes; order Kitasatosporales; family Streptomycetaceae; genus Streptomyces; species Streptomyces sp. NPDC094143. Next base: position 26,645 of record NZ_JBEOTZ010000013.1, on the reverse strand, counting down.
GGCGTGAAGTCGTAGTGGCCGCGCTCCTCGTTCCAGCGGATCGCCGGGTCGGGCAGCGTCAGGCCGAGGCGCTCGGCCTGCGGGACGCAGGTGTCGACGAAGCGCTGGCGCAGTTCGTCGTTGGTGTGGCGCTTGATGCCCCAGGCCATCGCGCGGCGGGAGACCGCGGCACCCAGCGCGGCGGTCCGCGCGTCGGCGCCGCCCGCCTCGGTGTCGGGCGGTCCGAACATCAGCGCCACGGCCGGCAGCCACCAGCGGTTCACCGCGTCCTGCGCCATCTCCTTCTGCTCCGGCGTCCCCTCGCACAGGGCGCGCATCAGGTCGTAGCCCTGCCGCACGTGGAAGGCCTCCTCCTGGCAGACGCGGCGCATCGCCCGGGCGTAGGGCCCGTAGGAGGTGCGGCACAGGGGTGCCTGGTTGATGACGGCGGCGCCGTCCGTCAGCCACGCGATGGCACCGGTGTCCGCCCAGGTCAGCGCGGGGTGGTTGAAGGTGGCCGAGGCGCGCTGCCGACCGTGGTGCAGGGCGTCCAGCAGGTCGGCGCGGTCCACGCCGAGCGTCTCGGCCGCGGAGTACAGGTACAGGCCGTGGCCCGCCTCGTCCTGGACCTTGGCGAGCAGGACCGACTTGCGGTGCAGGGAGGGGGCGCGGGTGAGCCAGGCGCCCTCCGGCTGCATGCCGATGATCTCGGAGTGGGCGTGCTGGGCGATCTGGCGGACCAGCATGCGGCGGTAGCCGTCGGGCATCCAGTCGCGCGGTTCGATCGTCTCGCCGTCGGCGATGAGCGCGTCGAAGTGGGCGAGCAGTTCGTCCTCGTCCGGGGCGCCCGCCGCGTCCGCGGTGGTGGGGGTGGTGGTCGACGCGGTCACCGGGCACCGCCCGGGCGTCCGGTGACCGTCGCGGCGGTGCCGTGCTGCGGGCACCGTCCCGGGGCCCGGACCCGTACCGGCTGCCTGGGCACGCGCATCACTCCTTCGGCTGGGGAACCGCCCGCCGCGGGGCCGGGCGGAGCGGGTTGCTTCGTTGCGGAAAGAGGCCTGGGGCGGGGCCCGGCTATCCCCGGCGCGTGAGGTTCGGGCGCGTGACAAAGCTCACGGGACGGCCCGGGAGTGGGGGCCGGCCGCAGGCGCCTCTTGAGGGGGTGACAGTTGTGGACCGCGGCGGCCGGCACGCCGGGGCGAAAGGGGAAACCATGAGCACCATCAGGGAGTTGCTGGTCGAACTCACCGGCACCGTCGAGTACGCCGACCGGATCGGCGACGACGCCGACCTGGCCGCCAGCGGTATCGACTCCGGGGACCTGGTGCGTCTCGTCCTGCTGGTCGAGCAGCGGCTCGGCGTCGAGATCACCGCCGAGGACATGGAGGAGCTGCGCACGATCGGCGACTACGAGCGTTTCGTGGCCGAGCGCGCGGTCGCCGGCGCGAGCGGCGGTGCGTGATGTGGCTGTCGCAACTGCTGGAGCGCAACCGCCAGTGCCGGCCCGGCCGGACCGCGCTGGTGGACGAGGAACGCAGCGTCACCTGGGCCGAACTGCATGACCGTACGCTGCAACTGGCGCGCGGGCTGGCCGACTTGGGAATCCAGCGGGGCGACCGGGTGGCCGTGCTCTCCAAGGACCGGATCGAGGTCCTGGAGAGCTACTTCGCGCTGGCCCGGCTCGGCGCGCTGTTCGTGCCGCTGAACCACAGCCTGGCCGAGCCTGAGGTCGCCGGGATCGTCGAGCGCGTCGGCGCGGTGGCGGTCCTCGGTGAGTCCGACCTGCTGGACCGGCACGCCGGCCTGCCGTCCTCGGTGCGTATCCGGGTGGCCTTCGACAAGCCCGCCTTCGCGGCGCTGGGCACCCTGGCCGCCGAGCGGGACCTGCCGGACGTCGCCGACACGGACCCGATCGCCGTGCTGCACACCTCGGCGACCACCGGGCAGGCCAAGGGGGTGACCGTCGACAGCGCGTCGTTCCGCGCGATCGCCCTCGGCTGGCTGGTGATGGCCCGCCCCACGGACGACATCGTCATGGTCAACTGCTGCCCGCTGTACCACGGCAGCATGGTCGTGTCCCTCACCTACCTGGCGGCCGGCGCGACGGTCGTGCTGATGCCCGGGTTCACCCCGCAGCGGGCGCTGTCCGCGGTGGAGGCGCACCGCGCCACCCACATGTGGCTGGTGCCGCAGATGCTGCGCTTCATGCTCCAGGCCAAGGCGTCCCTCCGCACCGACCTGTCCTCCCTGCGGGAGGTTCTGTACGGGGCGGCCCCGATGCCGCTCGACGTCTACGCCGACGCGGTGGAACGGCTCGGGTGCGGCTTCCGGCAGGTGTACGGCATGACCGAGGTGGGCGGCCCGTTCGTCACGCTCGGTCCCGACGAGCACCCCGCGCCCGGGGACGTCACCGCCCGCATCCCGTGCGGGCGGGTCGTGCCGGGCATGTCCGCCCGCGCCGTGGACGAGACCGGCCGGGAGCTGCCGCCCGGTGAGATCGGCGAGATCGTAGTGCGCGGGCCGGGCGTCATGCAGGGCTACTGGAACGACCCGGAGGCCACCCGGGAGATCACCCGGGACGGCTGGATCAGGACGGGCGACCTCGGCTTCATGGACGACGAGGGCCGCATCAGCCTGGTGGACCGCACCAAGGACCTGATCATCCGCGCGGGGCAGAACGTCTACCCCTCGGAGATCGAACGCGCCCTGATGACACACCCGGCGGTCCGGGACGCGGCGGTCGTCGGGATGCCCGACGAGGACTACGGCGAGGTGCCGCTGGCGTACGTCGCCCTGGAGGCGGGCGCGGAGCCGGGCACGGCGGAACTGCTCGCGCATGTCGCGGGGCTGCTCGCGCCGTACAAGCGGCCGCGGCGGGTGGAGTTCATCGAGCAGGTGCCGCGCAATCCCGCGGGGAAGATCATCAAGAAGCTGCTGCGGGTGTGAGCGCGTGCGGCGGCGGACGGCGATGACCGGGCGCCCGATGCGACCCGGGCCGGCCACGACGGAGACGCCGTGGCCGGCCCGGGTCGCTGCCGTGCGCGCACGGCTGGGCCGGGCGGGCACGGAGCACGGACGGACGGCCGAGCCCGACGCGGAGCCCTCGCGGACGGCGCCGGTTGATGGTGAACCCGCACGGAAGGCTCAGGCCGACGCGGAGCCGGCGCGGACGACCCGGGCCGGTGCGGAGCCCGCGTGGACGGCCTGGCGCGGCGGACAGGCCGCGTGGACGTCCGCCGAGGCCCGAGAGCCCGCCCGGGGGGATCAGGCCGGTGGGGAGCCCACGCGAGCGGCCCAGGCCGGTGCAGGGCCCGCGCAGACGACCCGGGCCGATGGAGAGGCCGCGTGGACGCCCCACGAGGGCCGGGAACCCGCCCCACGGCCCCCAGCCGACGGGGAGCCCGCACGAACGGCAAGGGCCGGTGCAGGACCCGCGCAGACGACCCGGGCCGATGGAGAACCCGCGCGGACAGCTCGGCCCGATGGACAGGCCGCGCGGACGTCCCACCAGGCTCTAGAACCCGCCCGGACGGCCTGGCCCGATGGAGAGAGCGCGTGGACGTCCCACGAGGGCCGAGAGTCCGCTCGGCGGGCTCAGGCCGGTGGGGAGAGCGCCCGGACAGCCCAGGCCACGGGAGAACCCGCCGGGACGGCCCGGGCCCGTGCAGAACCCGTGCGGACAGCCCGGGCCGGCGCAGAGCCCGCGTGGACGGCTCACAGAGGTGGTGAGCCCGCTCGGCGGGCTCAGGCCGGTGGGGAGGAGTCCGGGGGGACGGGCCCGGGTGGTGGAGAGCCGCTGTCGACGGCGAGCGGTGGATTGGCGGCGCTCGGGCCGCTGCTGGCTGCTGCCGGGCTCGGTCTGGGCGTGGCCGCCGTTTCCGAGCCGTGTGCGGCACCGGCCGGGCCCGCCGAGGCGGCCGCCGCCGCGTCGATGCCGTCGCGGCGCCGGCTGGAGTTCCTGGCCGGCCGACGGGCCGCCCGGCGCGCGCTGCGCGCGGTGGGGCTGGACTGCGGGGAGATTCCCCGGTCGGGGCGCCTGCCGGTGTTCCCGCCGGGCCGGACCGCGTCGATCTCGCACAGTGCGGGCATCGCCGTCGCCGTGGCCGGCGCCCCCGGCCGGGACCTGCCGGTCGGGTGCGACCTGGAGCTGCGGCCCCTCCCCCGCGAAGCGGCCCGCCTGGTGCTGCACGAGGACGAGGAGTTGCTGCTCGCAGACGCGGGGCTGCCGCCCGGTGCGGGCACGGCCTGGTCGGTGACGGCGTTGTTCTCCGCCAAGGAGGCGGCGTGGAAGGCCCTCACCGTGATGACGGGCGAAGGCCGGGAGGGTCCGGCGGGGAGCCTGCGGGAGCTGCGGGCCTCGCCCTGCGCGGACGGTCTGCGTGTCTGCCTGCGCGCCGATCCCGCCCACGCGGTGCGGGTGCGGGTCGTGCCCGTCGGCGCTGGAGTGTTCAGCTACGTCACCAGCCGGGCCGGCACCCGCGGCTGAGCGGACGCTGCCCGCCCCCGGCGTGTCGGGGGCGGGCAGAGGTGTCGGTTTCAGCGCTCCGGCGTGCCACCGTCCCGGTAGGAACGCCGCGCCGCGTCGGCCGCCTTGTCGGTCTTGGCGTCGTACTTGTCGCCCGTCCGCTCGTCGACCATGCGCTCGGCGCCCGAGACGCCCTTGTCGGCCTGATCGGGGTGGCCCTTGGCCATCTGCTTGGCCTTGTTCATCATGTCGCCCAGCTTGCCCATGGGGGTACCTCCGTGAGGTGCGGGTACGTCGTACCCCGCCGCAGGTACCCCTCCAGCGGGGTACGAATCACCCCAGATCGCCCACCCGTGCGGCCATGTTCCCCGCCGGGTGCCGGTTGTCGTGGATGAGCTGGTGGGCGAGTCCGATCTCATCGAAATCGAAGGTCCGGGACAGGCACGGGTCGATGATTCCCTGGTCGATCAGTCGGGTGACCTCACGTGCCTCGCGGGCGGTGGCGACGTGCGAGCCCTGGAGGCGCTTCTGCCGCATCCACAGGAACCGCAGGTCGACGTCGCCGTTGTAGCCGGTGGTGCCGCCGCACAGGACGACCATGCCGCCGTTGTCGCACAGGTACAGCGACGTGGGGATGGTGTCGGCGCCGGAGTGCTCCAGCACGATGCGCGGACTGCGCCGCTCCCCCAGCACCTCCCAGAAGGCCCGCCCGAAGGCGCGGGCGCCCGAGAGCCAGCGGCCCATCGCCGCCTCGTCGGAGGTGTCCGGCAGCCGCCCCCAGTGGTCGAACTCGCGCCGGTCGATGAAGCCCTCGGCACCCAGCTTGAGGCAGAACGCGCCGCGCTCCTCGCTGGAGACGACCGCGACGGGGATGCCGCCGACGTGCCGGACGAGCTGGATGGCGATGCACCCGAGACCGCCGGCGCCGCCCCAGATCAGCACCGGATCGCCGGGGCGCACCGTGTGCGGCGGCCAGCCGAAGAGCTGGCGGTAGGCGGTGGCGGCGGTCGCCATGTAGCAGGCGGCCTCCGCCCACGACAGCCGGGCGGGCTTGGGGTGGCACATGTAGTCGTCGACCACAGCGAACTGGGCGAAGGAGCCGTAGTTCTCCTCGTAGCCCCACACCCGCTGGCTGGTGGACCAGGTGGGGTCGCCGCCGAGGCGGATGTCCTCGGCCTTCTCGTCCCAGCGGTTGGCGAGGACGACCACCTCGTCGCCGAGCTTCACCCCGCGTACGTCCTCGCCGACCGCCCACACGATCCCGGACAGGTCGGAGCCGCCGATGTGGAAGTCCTCGGTGGCGCCCGCCTTCTGCCGCGCGGCGATCACGTCGAGCGGCGAACCGAGCGCCGCCCAGACGTTGTTGTAGTTGATGCCGGCCGCCATCACCTTCACCAGGACCTGGCCGCGCCCCACGGGCGGGACGTCGACCACCTCGGTGCGGAAGGCGTCGACGGGCTGTCCGTAGCGCTCACGGCGGATGAGCGAGGCGTACATCTTCCTCGGGGCGGTGCCGATCTCGGGCGCGTCTCCGAGTTCGTAGAGGTCCTGGGTCGCACTCACGCTGGTTCTCCTCAACGCGGGTTCAGGGGGACGGGGAGGTGGAGGCCCGGTCGCCGAGGCCGCGCAGGGCCTTGGCGACCGCTTCGCCGATACGGGCGATCGGTTCGGGTTCGGTCATCTCGTAGTGGCCGCAGGGCACGCGGTGGTCGTGCAGGGTTCCGTCGACGTAGGGCCGCCAGCTGTCGGCCTTGCCCGGCAGTACCGCCAGGTCCGCCGGGAAGCCGGTGGGCTGCTCCTCGGCGGCGCTGAAGAACAGCACGTCCCCGCGGAAGACACCGGGCGCGAACTGGGGCGCGATGCGCAGGTTGTTGCGCATGACGGCGGCGATGGCGGCGGCCTCGGCGCGGGTCACCGGGACGCTCGACGGGTCGGCCGCGACGCGGGCGTCGATCCCGTCCAGGACGGTCTCCACGCAGGCCCCCGGGTCGGCGGGCAGGCCGGCCACCCTGGACAGCAGGGCAGCGACCTGGCGTTCGGCCGCGTCGGGGTCGTGGGCGGTGCCGTGCGGCTGGGGGGCGTCGAGCATGGCGAGGAGTTCGACCTGCTCCCCGTCGCGCTGGAGGGCGCAGGCCATGGCGTGGGCCACGAATCCGCCGTAGGACCAGCCCAGCAGCCGGTAGGGGCCGTGCGGCTGCACGCTGCGCACCAGTTCGAGGTAGTGGGCGACCATGGCGGCGGCGTCCGGGGCGGGCGGCCGTGTGCCGTCGAGTCCGGCCGCCTGGATGCCGTGGACGGGCTGGTCGCCGCCGAGGTGGGGCAGCAGGCCCGTGTAGCGCCAGGCGACGCCCGCGCCGGGGTGGACGCAGAACAGGGGCGTGGCGGTGCCCTCGGCACGCAGCGGCAGCAGCGGGCCGAGCGCGGTGGCGGTGCTGTCCGGCGTCTCCTCGTCCGTCCGGCCGGCCGTGGCGAGGACCCCGGCCACGGTGGGTGCGGCCAGCAGGGTCGCGGCCGGGACGTCGAGGACACCGGCCTGGCGCAGCCGGCCCGCCAGCAGCACGGCGCGCATCGAGTCGCCGCCGAGGTCGAAGAAGTTGTCGTGCAGGCCGATGCCGCCGATGCCGAGGGTCTCCTCCCAGAGCCGGGTGACCTCCCGTTCGCGGTCGGTGCTGGGCGGTACGTGCTCGGTGGTCAGCCGGGGCCGGGGGGCGAGGCCGGGGTCCGCGGCGGCCGGGGTGTCGTCGGACGTGGCGGGGTCCGTCCGGGCGCCGGGCGCGTCGATCCAGTGGCGCCGGCGTTCGAAGGCGTACGGGGGCAGCGGCACCCGCCGGGGCGCGCCGGGCACGCGGGGCAGTGCGCTGTCCACGCCCGCGCTCCACAGCCGTCCGAGCGCCTCGGCGAGGACGAACCCGTCGGAGGCCTCGGCCTTGGCGTGCCGCATGGTGGTCACCGTCACCGGTGCCTCGTCGGCGAGCCGGCCGGTGGCGAGCTTGGTCAGGGTGTCGCCGGGCCCGATCTCCACGAGGACGGGGCGCAGCCGGTCCCACAGGGCGGTGATGCCGTCGGCGAACCGCACGGTGTCACGGGTGTGGTCGATCCAGTGCCGTACGGAGGTGGCCTGGGCGTCGGTGATCCAGGTGCCGGTGACGTTGGTGACGTACGGGATGCGCGGCGGGCGCAGGGTGACCTGGCGCAAGTGGGTCTCGTAGGCCGGCAGGACGGGGTCCAGGACGTGGGAGTGGGCCGCGACGGGGATGCGCAGGCGGCGGAACGGGACGCCGCGGCGAGTGAGTTCGGCCTCGAAGCGGGTGACGGCGTCGAGGTGCCCGGCGACGGTGCAGGCGCTGGGGCCGTTGTCGGCGGCCAGGGACAGGTCGGCGTCGAGCAGGGGCCGGATCTCCTCCGCCGGGGCGGCGACGCCGACCGTGGCCCCGCCGGCGGAGCTGATGAGCCGGATGCGTTCGGTGACCAGGGGCAGCATGTCCGCGAGGTCGATGACGCCGGCCAGGCAGGCGGCCGTGTACTCGCCGAGCGAGTGGCCGATCAGCGCGTCGGGACGCACGCCCGACTCCATGAGGGTGCGGGCCAGGGCGTACTCGGTGACCACGAGCCCGAGGAACGCGGAGGTGTCGTCGGGCCGTTGCTCCTCGAAGAGGGCGGTGCGCAGGTCGGTGCCGAGGACGGGCCGCAGGATGCGGGCGCACTCGTCCACGGTGTCGCGGTAGACGGTGCGGTCGCGGTACAGCTCCTTGCCCATGCCCGGGTACTGGGTGCCGCCGCCGGGCAGCAGGAACGCCACCCGGACCGGGTCGTCGGACAGCGGCGGCGTGGCCGGGGCGGCGGAGCGCAGCGCGTCGAGGGCCTCGGCGCGGGACGCGGCCGAGACGGTGAGCCGGTGGCGCAGCGCGGGCCGGTCGGCGCGCAGGGAGTGGGCCACGTCGTCCAGGCGCAGCTCCGGCCGGCGCTCCAGGTGCCGGGCGAGTGCCTCGGCCTGGCCGCGCAGGGCACCGGCGGTGCGCGCCGACAGCGGCAGCACCACGCGGCGCTCCTCCTCGGGCGGGCGCGGCGCGGCGGGTGCGACGGGGGGTGCCTCCTCCAGGACGACGTGGGCATTGGTTCCGCCGATGCCGAAGGCACTGACGGCGGCACGGCGGGGGTGCTCCCCCTCGGGCCAGTCCTCCAGGGCGGTGGGCACGCGGAAGGGGCTCGCGTCGAAGTCGATGAGCGGGTTGGGCCGGTCGAAGTGCAGGCTCGGCGGGATCTGCCGGTGTTCCAGGGCCAGGACCGCCTTGATGAGTCCGGCGATGCCGGCGGCGGCTCCGAGGTGGCCGATGTTGGTCTTGACCGAGCCGAGCGCGCAGAATCCGGTCCGGTCCGTGCTGTGCCGGAAGGCCTCCGTCAGGGCGGACACCTCGATCGGGTCACCGAGCTTGGTGGCGGTGCCGTGCGCCTCGATCAGGCCGATGGTGCCGGCGTCGACCTCGGCCTGGGCCTGTGCGGCGAGGATGACCTCGGTCTGTCCGGCGGCGCTGGGCGCGCTGAAGCCGACCTTGCGGCGGCCGTCGTTGTTGACGGCGCTGCCGCGGATGACGGCGCGGATGCGGTCGCCGTCGGCGAGGGCGTCCTCCAGCCGCTTGAGGACGACGGCTCCCACACCGTCGCCGGAGGAGGTGCCGGCGGCGTCGGCGGCGAAGGCCCGGCAGTGCCCGTCGGGCGAGAACGGCCCGTCGGGCACGTGGCGGTAGCCCAGTACGGCGGAGGGGTTGAGGGAGACGGCGGCGGCGAGCGCGGTGTCGCAGCGGTGGTCGAGCAGGTCCTGGCAGGCGGTGTGCACGGCGACCAGCGCGGTGGAGCAGGCCGTCTGCAGGGACACGCTCGGCCCGGTGAGGCCGAGTTCGTAGGAGACGCGGGTGGCGAGGGTGCCGAGGGAGTTGGCCGTGGCCGCGTGGACGAGTGCCACCGAGCCGGGCTGCCCGGCGAAGCGGGGGTGGACGTGCGCCGGATAGTACCGGCTGTCGCCAGCCCCCGCGTACACGCCGAACGCCTCTCCGGCCCGGTCGGCGCCGAGGCAACCGGCGTCCTCCAGGGCGTGGTAGGCCGTCTCCAGCAGCAGTCGCTGCTGCGGGTCGACGACGGCGGCTTCGGCGGGGCTGTAGCCGAAGAAGCCGGAGTCGAAGCGGTCGATGCCCTCGACGACCGACGCCTTGCGGATCAGTGACGGGTCGTCGAGGTCGCGCGGGTCGCCGCCCGCGGCGAGGAACTCCTCGTCGGTGACGGGCCGTACGGACTCCCGGCCGGCCGCGAGGTTGTCCCAGAAGGCGTCGAGGTCGTCGGCGCCGGGGAAGCGGCCCGCCATGCCGATGACGGCTACGGCGGGGAAGTCCTCGTCGTGGGGTGCGGTGGTGTCGTGCACGGCCTGTGCCTCGTCCTCTCCCGGTTCGTTGGTGTGCGGTGTGGCGTCGGCCCGGTCACGCATGGCCGCGGTCCCTGCCCTGACGGGCGGAGCGGCGGGCGCGGGCGGCGCGTTGCCGACGGGCTTGATCCCGGGCGCGGTCCAGGCCGTCGCCGGTCTCCGGCCGGGACGGCGCCTCGGCGTCCGGCACCGGGCCCGCGCCGGTGGCCGACAGGTGGCGGGCCAGGTCCCGGACGGTGGGGTGCGCGAACAGGTCGACCACCGACAGTTCGCTGTCGAAGGCGCGGTTGACGGCGGTCTGGGCGGTGACCAGGAGCAGGGAGTTGCCGCCCAGGTCGAAGAAGTTGTCGTCCAGGCCCACCCGGTCGCGGCCCAGGACGTCGCACCACACCTCGGCGAGCCGGCTCTCCAGCCGCCGCAGGCCGTCCTCCGTCTCCGTCTCGTCCGGGCGGGCGCTCGTGCCCGCCGAGCGCAGTGTCCATCCGTCGTCGGACAGGCCGGCCGCGCGGGCGCCGCCGGTGACGGCGCGGTACAGGGCGCCCAGGTCGGTGCCGTCCTCCAGACCGACGCGCGCGGCCAGGCGGCGGGTCTGGCGCACGGGGGCCACGACGTGGCTGCGCACCCAGGGGGCGGTGCGGTCGGCGCCGATCAGCAGATGCGGCTCGTCGAGGGTGCGGGCGAGGTCGAAGGAGCGCAGCGCGGCGGGAACGTCGAGCAGCCGGTAGCCCCGGGCCTCGGTGAGCGCGGTGAGACCGTAGCCGCGGCTCATGCCGCGTTCGCGCCACATGCTCCAGGCGAGCGACTGCCCGGGCAGGCCGAGGCCGCGGCGGTACCCGGCGAGGGCGTCCAGGCAGGCGTTGGCGGCGGCGTAGGCGGCGTTCATGGCGCCGCCGAAGAAGCCGTTGACCGAGGAGAAGGTGACGAAGGAGTGGACCGGGTGGTCGGCGGTGAGCCGGTGCAGGGTCCACGCGCCGCGCACCTTCGCCTCCAGCGCCCCGCGCCAGGTGGAGGCGTCCAGTTCGCCCACGGGGCGCTCCACGAGCGTCCCGGCCAGGTGCAGCACGGACGTCAGGGGCACGCCCCACGCCTCGGTGGCGGCCTCGACCGCGGCCCGGACCCGCCCTTCGTCGGTGACGTCGGCGCGGGCGTAGCGGACCTCTCCGCGTTCGCGCAGCCGGGGCAGGGCGTGGGCCTGGTCCTCCGGGGTGCGCCCGAGGACGAGCAGCCGGGTGCCGGGGGTGCGCAGCAGATGGGCGGCGATCTCGGTGCCGACGCCGCCGAGGCCTCCGGTGAGCAGCGTGAAGCCGTCGCGTGCCGGCGGCTCGGCGCGGGGCGGGCTGTCGGGCAGGGGGGCGAGGCGGCGTTCGTAGCGGAGTCCGTCGCGGTACGCCACGTCCGCGCCGTCCGCGGTGGCGGTCGCCTCGGCCGTCAGGACGGCCAGCGGGTCGGTGCCGTCGTCCGGTGGCAGGTCCAGGTGCCGGGTCCGCAGCCAGCCGCACTCCTCGGCCAGCGACTTGAGCAGCGCTCCCGCCATGGCGTGGGCCGGGGAGGGGCGGTCGCCGGGGCGCACGGCCTGGGCGCCCGCGGACACGTACACCAGATCCACGGGGTGCTGCCGGCCGGGCCGGGCGGTGAGGGCCCGGGCGAAGGCGAGCAGCCGCTCCGCACCCGTCGTGTCGTCCGGCGCCGCGTGGCGGTCTGCCCGGAGTCCGTCGAGGTCGAGGACGGCGTCGACGGGCCGCTGGTCGTGCTCCAGCCGGCGCAGCAGCGCGGCGTAGTCGGACTCCTCGGCGGGCCGGACGCGGTAGTGCGCGGCGTCGACCCGGGCGTACGACGTTCCTTCCCCGACCACCGTGCACAGGCCCCCGGCGGAGCGCAGCGCGTCGGCGAGCCGTTGCGCGAGTGCGCCGGCCCGGGGGTCGCCGCCCGCCAGGACGAGGGTGTGCCGGCCGGACGCCGTGGCATGGGCACCGGGGCGTTCCGCGCGCTGCCACACCGGGCGCAGGAACCAGTCGGGGATGGTGGCCGCGGTGCCCAGCAGCACCTGGGTCCGGCGCACCTCGTCGTCGAAGTCGCCCGCCTCGAAGCTCTTGCGCAGCCTGGTGCGCTGGATCTTGCCGATCTCCGTCTTGGGGACGGCGTCCCGCGCCACGGGGACGAGGAAGGACGGGCTGACGCCGATCTCCCGGGTGACCTTGCCGGCGATCTCGCGCAGGGCGCGGGCCGGGTCGGCGGTGGCCTCCGGGGTGAGGTGCAGGAACAGGGCGAGTTCGTCGGTGGGCGAGGACGGGTCGGTGCGCACCGCGACCGCGGCGGTGAAGCTCCGCTCCGCGTACGGCAGTTCCTCGACGCACGCCTCGATCTCGTGGCTGTAGTGGTTCACGCCGTTGACGATGATGACGTCCTTGGCACGGCCGGTGATGTACAGCTCGCCGTCGCGCAGGAACGCCAGGTCGCCGGTGTCGAACCAGCCGTCGTCGGTGAACGCCTCGGCGTTGGCCGCCGGGTTGTCGTGGTAGCCGCCGGTCACCGAGGTGCCGCGGACCTGGAAGCGGCCCGCCTCGCCCTCGGTGAGGACCGTGCCCTGTTCGTCGACGATCCGCATGGCGAAGCCGGGGTAGGGCAGGCCGCAGCTGACGAACGTCCCCTCGCCCGGGACCGGTTCGGCGGGCAGGACGGCGTCGGTGACCACGGAGCAGGTCTCGGACATGCCCCAGCCGGGGTGCATCACGTCCTGCGGCAGGCCGAACGGTTTCAGCGTGTGCAGGAACCCGCGGGCGGCGGAGGCGACGACGACCTCACCGGCGTTCATCACCAGCCGCATCGGCGACAGGTCCCAGGCACGGCCGGTGAAGCGGTGGGACTGCTCGGCGAGGAGCCCGAAGGCGAAGTTGGGCGCCCAGGTGACGGTGACCCGGTGCCGGTCGGCGAGGTCCATCCAGCGCAGCGGGTCCTGCAGGATCCAGGAGGTGGGGGCGTGGATCTGGCGGCAGCCCAGGTACACGTCGCGCAGGTGGAACATCACCACGCCGGTGACGTGGTCGAGCGGGATCCAGTTCAGGGAGACGTCGTGCGCGCCGAGGCCGTTCATCTGCTCGGTGGCGGCCGAGCGGGTCAGCACGTTGCGGTGGGTGAGCCGCACCGCCTTGGGCAGGCCGGTGCTGCCGGACGTCATCAGCATCAGCAGCAGGTCGTCCGGCTCGGCGGGGTGCCAGTCGTGGTCCTCGGGCGCCTCGCGCAGCGCGTCGGCCGTGGTGATGCGGGGCCCGGGCCAGTCCTGCCGGGCGGCCACCGCGCGCAGCCCCGTCTCGCGGTCGGCGGAGCACACGATCCAGGGGTGGCCGAGCATCCGCCAGATGCCCTCCAGCTTGGTCAGCGCCGCGGAGGGGGTGTCGTAGGAGGCGGGGACGGTCAGCGGGACGGCGACGAAGCCGCCGAGGACGCAGCCCCACAGCACGGCGAGGAAGTCCTCGGTGACGTCGCACTGGAGGATGACCTGGTCGCCGGGGCGCAGACCGGCCCGGCGCAGCCCGGCCAGGACGCGGGAGGCCTCGGGGATCAGGGACGCGTAGGTGCGCCGGTGCTCGCTGCCGTCGGCGTGGACGTGGACGATGTCACCCCGGTCCCGCGCGGCGGCGCGACGCAGGGCCTCGGCCCAGCTCGGCACGGACGGCTCGGCGAGGGCGGGACCTTCGCTGAGGGCCGGAACGGCGGAGACTTCCGCGGTACGGGCGGCGGGGGCGGCTTCGGCCGAGCGGTCGGGCAGTCCGGTGTGGCGGCGGTCCAGTTCCTCGGGGGCGTTCTCCACCGACACGTCGACCGTGGTGACGCCGGGCAGTTGGGCCAGCCGCTCCCGCCAGGTCCGGGCCGCGGTCGCGTCGACGGCGGGCAGGGCGCGCAGCGCAGCGCCGTCGACGGTGCCGTCCTCGGCCCGGGGCAGGGCGTTGACCGCCGTGACGCGGACGGAGCCGTGGCCCGCGCGGTCCAGGGACTCCTCGACGCGTTCCGCGGCGTCGGACCGCCCGGGCACCACGTACAGGCGCGACGGTTCGTCGCCACCGCCGGGCAGGGCGTGGGCGTCGCGGATGCCGGGCACGGACAGGGCCGCGTCCTCCAGGGCGGCGGGATCGGACGCGGCCGGGGCGGGGCTGCGCTCGGGCAGCGCGGGCAGGTCCCCGAGGCGGGTCCCGGGGTCGGCGCTCACCGTGCTCAGGACGTCGTGCAGCGCCTGGGCGAACGCCTCGGCGGTCCCGGCGTCGTAGAGGTCGGTGGCGTACTCGACGTGCAGCGTCAGGCCGTCGGGGGCTCCCTCGGGGCCGTGGCGCTCCAGGACGTCCACGAAGAGGTCGAACTTGGCGGTGCCCGTGGCGGTCGGCCGCAACTCGGTACGGTTGCCGTCGAGTTCGAGGACGGCGGGCGTGTTGTTCTGCAGGGCCAGCATCACCTGGAACAAGGGGTGACGGCCGGGCGTGCGGGGCGGGTTGAGGTCCTCCACCAGCCGGTCGAAGGGCAGGTCCTGGTGGTCCAGGGCGGCCAGGTCGGCGGTGCGCAGCCGGGCGAGGAGGTTCCGGAAGGCGGGGTCGCCGGAGGTGTCGGCGCGCAGCACCAGGGTGTTGGTGATCAGGCCGATCACAGGGTCGAGGCCGGGTTCGGTGCGGCCCGCCACGGGGGTGCCCAGGACGATGTCCTCGCCGGCGCCGCAGCGGGTGAGCAGGGCGCTGACGGCGGCGTGCAGCACCATGAACAGGCTGGCGCCCTCACGGTCGGCGAGGCGCAGCAGGGCACGGTGCAGCGCGGCGTCGACGGCGAGTTCGACGTGCGCGCCGCCGCCGCGCGGCGCGGTGGGCCGCGGCCGGTCGACGGGCAGGGTGCACTCCTCGGGCAGGCCGTCCAGAGCGGTGCGCCAGTGGGCGGTGAGCCGTTCCAGCCGGCCGGGGCCGTCCGGTCCGGGGGCCAGCAGGGCTCGCTGCCACAGCGCGTAGTCGGCGTACTGCACCGCCGGCGGGGTCCAGTCGGGTGCCCGCCCCGTCCGGCGGGAGGCGTAGGCGGCGGACAGGTCGGCGGCGAACGGGCCGAGCGACCAGCCGTCGGCGGCGCTGTGGTGCAGGACGAACAGCACGACCCGCTCGGTGCCGGTGCCCAGCAGCCAGGCCGCGAGGGGGCTTTCGGCGGTCAGGTCGAAGCGGCGCCGCAGCGCGGCGGTCACCTGGGCGGCGGTCTCCGCTGCGGGGCAGTCGATCCGCCGCAGCACCGGGCGCAGCTCACCCGGCGCCAGGATGCGCTGGTAGGGCACTCCGTCGTGCTCGGCGATCACCGTGCGCAGGCTCTCGTGCCGGTCGGCGAGGTCGCCGAGGGCGGCCTCGAGCGCCTCGGCGTCGAGGTCCGGCCCGGCGGGGACGAGGAGCGGGATGTGATAGGTGGCCGCGCCCTCGTCGAGCCGGTTCAGGAACCACATGCGTTCCTGCGCGAAGGACAGCGGCACCCGCTGCGGGCGCGCGGCGTCGCCGAGGACGGGCCGGGGCAGGGCGCCGTCCGCCTGCACGGCGAGCCGCTGGGCGAGCGCGGCCGGGGTCGGCGTCTCGAACAGGGCGGTGATGGGGATCTCCGCGCCGGTCTCGTGCCGCAGACGCGCCAGCAGTCTGGTGGCGAGCAGGGAGTCGCCGCCCAGGTCGAAGAAGCCGGCGTCCACGCCCACGGAGTCGCGCGGCAGCTTCAGCACGTCCTCGAACAGGGCGCAGGCCAGGGCCTGTTCGGGTGTGGCGGGGCGGGTGCCGGACGCGGCGGCGGTGAAGTCGGGGTCGGGCAGGGCCTGGACGTCGAGCTTGCCGTTCGCGGTCAGCGGCAGGGAGTCCACCGGGACGCAGGCGGCCGGGACCATGTGCTCGGGCAGGTGGGCGGCGACGTGGGCGCGCAGTTCGGCGGGGCTCGCGGGTGCGTCGCCGGAGGGGACGGTGTAGGCGACGAGGTGCAGGGCGCCGTTGCCGGCGTGGCGGGGCACGACGGCGGCGCGGGTGACGCCCGGGTGGGCGGCGAGGACGGCCTCGATCTCGCCGGGCTCGACGCGGAAGCCGCGCAGCTGGATCTGGGCGTCGGCGCGGCCGAGGTAGTCGAGTGTGCCGTCGGGGCGGCGCCGGGCCAGGTCGCCCGAGCGGTACATGCGGGTGCCGGGCGGGCCGTAGGGGTCGTCGAGGAAGCGTTCGGCGGTCAGCTCGGGCCGGTGCAGGTAGCCGGTGGCGACGCCGGCGCCGGAGACGTACATCTCGCCCGTCGCGCCGGGCGGCACCGGCCGTCCCGCGGCGTCCAGCAGGTGGACCCGGAGGTCGGCGAGCGGTGTGCCGATGACACCGGCGCGGCGCGGGTCGTCCAGGTCGGCCGCGGTGAGCCGGTGATGGGTGACGTGCACGGTGGTCTCGGTGATGCCGTACATGTTCACCAGCGCCGGGCGGTCCAGGCCGTGCCGTTCGACCCAGGGGCGCAGCCGCGCCGGGCGCAGGGCCTCCCCGCCGAAGACGACGTAACGCAACGCCCCCGTGTCGCCCCCGTGTTCCACGTCGGCGTCGACGAGCTGCTCGAACGCGGACGGCGTCTGGTTGAGGACGGTCACGCCCTCGCGGCGCAGCAAGGCCAGGAACTCGCGCGGCGACCGGCTGACGGCATAGGGCACGACGACGAGCCGGCCGCCGTGCAGCAGGGCGCCCCACATCTCCCAGACGGAGAAGTCGAAGGCGTAGGAGTGGAACAGCGTCCACACGTCGTCGGCACCAAAGTCGAAGTGCTCGGCCGCGGCGGCGAAGAGCCGTACGACGTTGGCGTGCGGCACGGGTACGCCCTTGGGGCGGCCGGTGGAGCCGGAGGTGTGGATGATGTACGCGGTGCCGGACGGGCCGAGCGGGCCGTGCCGTTCGGCGTCGGTCAGGTCGGCGCCGGAGCGGCGGGCGAGGTCCGCGGTCACCTGCGGGTCGTCCAGCACCACGGCGGGGACGGCGTCGTGGGCGAGGTGGGCGTGGGCGTGCTCGGTGACCAGGACGACGGGGGCCGCGTCCTCGACGACCAGTCGCAGCCGCTCGGCCGGCTGGCCGGGGTCCAGGGGCAGGTAGGCGGCGCCGGTCTTGAGGACGGCCAGCAGGGCGGGCAGCAGCCGCAGGCCGCGTTCCAGGGCGAGCGCCACGACCCGGCCGGGCCCCGCTCCGTGTGCGGTCAGCAGCCGGGCGAGCCGGTTGGCCTCGGCGTTGAGCGCGGCGTACGTGAGCCGTTCGTGCCCGTGGCTGACGGCCGTCCGCTCGGGCCCGGCCGCCACCTGTTCCTCGAACAGCTCCGTGAGGGTCCGCTCGGCCGGAAAGGTGCGCACGGGCGTGTCGCGGGGGTGTTCACCCGGCAGCAGGACGTCCAGGTCGCCCAGCGGTGCCGTCGGCTCGGCCGCGGCCAGCCGGCGCAGCACCGTGAGGAACCTCTCGCGGTGCAGGGCGACTTCGTCCTCCTCGTACAGGGCGGGATTGGCGTCGAAGGCCAGCCACAGGCCGCCGCCGCGGGGGCCGGGACGCACCGAGATCTGGAAGTCGTCGACGGCTCCGCCGGACAGGTGGTGCCAGGTGGTGGGGTGTCCTGCGAAGACCGGGGACTCGTCGAACGGGACGATGTTGAGCACCGGTCCGTACAGCCGGCGTCCGGTGCCCAGCAGGCCCAGGTCGCGGCGGAGGAACTCGCCCCGGTAGCGCTGGTGGCGGCGCAGGGCCTTCAGTTCACCGGCGACGGCCCGGACCAGCTCCCCGACGGGCGTGCCGGGGGTGGCTTCCACGCGCAGCGGGAGGACGTCGGAGGCGGTGCCCGGGGTGCGCAGGGCGGCGCTGCCGAGGCGGCTCATCGTGGCCAGACCCAGCACCAGGTCCCCGGCGCCGGTCATCCGGTGCAGGTAGGCGGCGGTCGCGGCGGTGAGCAGGTCGGTGCGCTGGACCCCGAAGCCGGCCGCTGCGGCGTCGAGCGCTTCGGTCTCGGCGGGCGTCAGTTCGGCGGTGCGGCGCAGGAAGGGCGCCGTGGGGGCCGCCGTGCGGGAGGTGAGCCGGGCGGGCTCGGGCAGGTCGGCCAGGCGCCGCGCCCAGTGGTCACGGTCCCGGGTGTGCCGCTCGGAGGCGAGGTAGGCCGCCTCTTCCTCCTGGAGCCGGCTCACCGGTGCGAAGACGCTGGGCTCCGGTTCCCGCCCGTCGGCCAGGGCGTTGTACGTCTCGGCCAGGCGGCGCCCGAGGAGCTTGTAGCTGTAGCCGTCCAGGAGCAGGTGGTGTGCCCTCAGCAGCCAGAGGTGGCGGTCGGGCGCCAGGGTCAGCAGGGTGTGCGCGAAGAGGGGGCCCTTCTCCAGGTCCACGGGGGTCGCGAGGTCGGTGCGGACGTGCTCCCACGCGGCGGCCTCGGGATCCCCGGCGCCGCTGACGTCGACCCGGTGGAGGGTCCAGTCGTCGGCGTCCGGCGCAAGGTGGCAGCGGGGGCCGTCGTCGGTGTCGGCGAAACGCAGGGCGAAGGTGTCGGCCTCGGCGACGACGCGCCGCAGCGCGGTCTCGAACAGGGCGGTGTCGAGGGGTCCGTGGATCTCCACGGCCTCCGCGGTGTTGTACGCGGCACTGTCCGGTGCGAGCCGTCCGGCGTACCAGAGGCCCTCCTGGGCTCCGGACAGCGGTCGACGTGCGTCCTCCTGGAGTGACATAGCGCAACCCTCACGTGGCAAGCCGTAGATGTCCCGGACGGCGAAGGCCCGGCCGGATAGGGCGGGTGCGGTCACCCCCCGTACCGCCCGCGCGTGTGGCCACGTGCCGGGCCGTCGGCCCACGGGGCGGGGGAAGGGACCGCAAGCCGAGGTCAGGGGGATCAGGTCACCCGCCCCGGTTTCACGGCACAGCACGGTGCTGCACCGGAATCGGCGGGGTCAAGGTGAACCGGCTCCCGGGGCACCGATTCAGGGGTTTCCCTGAAGTTCCGGGTGCCGGGAGTGCGCGCCGGGACGCAACTTTTAGGGAAATCACGCGACTTCCCCGCGCGCCGGACCCATGGCTGGATTCGGCCGCGGTCGGCCGTGCACTCTCGGAAGGCCCCCCGGACCTCCCCGAGGGCCACCGCGGCGGCTGAGCTGTCCCGGGGCCGTGGACTCCCGGAACGAACGACCGAAAGAAGGCTGAGGATGCACCGTGCGCTGTGCCCGGTCGAGACGCTCTACGTGGGCCAGAGAAGCAGGGCCGTGCTGTCCTGCACCCTGCGTGGACCGGTGGACCTCGCGGCGCTGTCCGCCGCGTTCGACGCCATGACGGAGGCCAGCCCGCCGCTGCGTTCCCGCATCGAACAGGACGGCGACGGGCACGTGTTGCGCGTCCTCGGCGAGGACGAGAGGCCCCGGCTGATCACCCGGACCGGCGACGGGGAGGAGGCCTACGCGGCGGAGCTGAACAGGCCGTTGCCCGTCGGGGGGCCGCTGAGCCGTGCCGTCCTGGTCAGCGCGCCGGACGGCCGGAGCCATCTGTTCGTGCTGGTGATCGACCACACCATCACCGACGGCCACAGCAGCATCGCCGTGCACAACGCGCTGTGGGACCGCTACCGGGCCCTGGTCGAAGGCGCCACCGACGAGACCGCCGATCCGGAACTCCCCCGCTGGCCGGAGCCCGTGAGCCGGCTGCTGCCTCCGGCCGAAGAGGCCGACACGGCGAAGTACCTCGACGGCCGGCTGGAGGAGATACGGCGCCACCCGGTCGAGCTGGTCCCGTACGACGCCGCGCGGGGTGAGGGTGCCGACCCGGACGGGCACATCGAGGTCCGCCGGCTGACCCTGGACGCGGACCTCACCTCCCGGCTGCGCGGTGCGGCGCGCTCCTCGGGCGTCTCCGTGCACGCCCTGATCGCCGCGACGCTGCTGGCCACGGCCCGGCGGCGGCTGGCCGGGGACGACGGGGCGCGCACGCTCGGCTGCCTCTCCCCCGTCGACCTGCGTTCACGGCTGTCCCCGCCGGTGCCCGCCTCCGACCTGGTACCCGCGGTCACCACCCATCTGCAGACCCTGGACGTGTCCGCGCGTTCCGAGCCACTGGAGCTGGCCCGCGCCGTGCACGCCCGGCTGGGCGACTTCCTGGCCCGCGGCGACCACTTCCACGAGATGCGCATCACGCCGGAGATCCCCCGCAACCCCGCGCTGCAACTGGCCACGGTGATCGCCACGAACATGGGCGTGGTCCCCGGTCCGCGGCTGCCGGACGGGCTGCGGGCGTTCGACGTGCGCCTCGTTCCGGCCCGCGAGCACTACTTCCCGCAGGCGGGACGCAGCCCTGTCATGGCGTGTGTCGTCTCCTTCGAGGGGCGGCTGTCCATCGAGTTCCCGCACTCAACCGCCTGTTACAGCCCGTCCTTCATGCGGGCCTTCCGCGACGACGTACGCGCCGGGCTGCTGCGTTTCACGAACGCGGCGGAACCGGGGCTCGCCCACGCCGCCGGCTGAGCACGGCCTGTTCGCCCCTCCCGCCCCCCGCCCGCCCGGCTGTGTAAGGAACCTCTGTCCGCCATGACGACCGTCAGCGAACTGCCCTCCCCCCTGACGCTGCTCCCCCGGGCCCAGGCCGGCGACGAGCACGCGATGAATCACCTGCTGACCGCCATCACGCCCTACGTCGCGCGCATCTGCAGGTCCATCACCCACGACGACGGTGCCGACGCCACGCAGGAGGCACTGCTCGCCGTCTACCGCGGTTTGGGTTCCCTGCGAGAGCCGGCGGCGTTCTACGGCTGGGTGCGCTCGGTGACGGTCCGCGAGGCCATCCGCACCGCCAGGCGCTACGGCGTGGAGAGCTGCTGCTCCGAGGTGGACTCGCAGGAGGAGACCAACCCCCTGGACGCGGTGCACATCAGCGACGTGCTGGAGCGTCTGTCCCAGGCGCACCGGCAGGTCCTCACCCTGCGCGCCTACGGGCTGAACGAGGAGGAGATGGCCGAGGTGCTCGCCCTGCCCGTGGGCACCGTCCGCTCCCGTCTGTTCCGGGCCCGCCGCCGGTTCCAGGAGGCGTGGCAGCCCTCGGCGGCATGACGCCGGCGCCCCTCCCGGGGCGGGCCGGTACGACGGCGGCCGTGGCGGTGTGTCTCCGCCACGGCCGCCGTCGCGGGGGCTCGGCAGGCCCCGTTCCGCACTACCGCACGCGTTCCGGGAGGACCCGCGGGGGCCACTGTCCGGTGGCGAACATCCCGAGCGCGTGCGCCCGCGCCACCAGAGCGGGCCGGTTGGGGGCGTCGAAACGCCGCAGCATCTGGCCGACGCGGTATTCGATTCCCTGACGGCTCAGATAGAGACGGGAGGCCAACTGCACCGTGGATTCACCACTCGCGACACCTTCCAGCACCTGCGCATCGAGGGCGCTGAGTACGGGCCCGCCGCTGACCGCTTCCTCGGTCCGGCGCAGAAAGACGACGAGGCCGACGATCTCACCCGTGGGCTGCCTGACGGCGATCGCGGTCACTTCGGCCGGGAAATTCCGACCCTCGCCGTCGCGGCCCGTCACCCTTTCCCTGAATCTCCGGCAACGCCCTGAGGAAAGCGCGGTGAACTGTTCCCGCAATTGTCCGGGGACAGGACAACGGAGCAGTTCGAGCAAGCCGCGTCCGCATATCTCGTCGGCGCTCAAGCCGAATTGCCGGGCGAATTCCGGTTCCGCTGCCGTGACGGCCAGGGTCCGGGGGGACACGTGGGCCGTACAGGCGGATGCCGGGGTGGCACCGTCCGGCGCGCCGGTCAGGTCGCGGCGGCCTGGGACGGCCGCAGCGGCGGTCTTGTTCTTACGGGGCGAGGCGTCGGGGAAACTCGTGGTCGCCACGGACGTACCGTCCTTCTTCCTGCGCGTGGGGGCCTGGGAAGGGTGTGCGGACGCGGAGCGGACCGGTGCGCTGGCCTGGGTGTCGGCGAGCGCCCGGTGACGGCGCGCCACCTCGTCGGTGGGCGGGGCCGGGTGTCCGCGTCGCTCGGGGCCGGCGGCGGGCGCCGGATCCCCGGGGCGGGTCGGGGTGAGCAGAGGAAGCGGTGCCGAGGCGACCGTCGTCCGGGTCACCTGGATAACGTTGTCATGACCACTCGATCCCGAAGCGCGGTCCCGTCGGCGGACGACGGGGCGGTCGGGCGGGCGAACCGTAAGTCCTGCCGTGACGAGAAGCCCGTTCGGGCAGTGCGCGGCACGGAAACCTCCACAATGCGGAGAGGGGGTTCGTTTGAGGGGTCACCTTCGAGGCTAAGGCGAGGCAACCCCTGAGGCAAGAGTTTGTCAGGTGAACTCGGCAACTCGTCAACTGTGCTGCGATCGGGCCCATTTCGGGCACCGAGAAACCCCGATGCAAACAATCCCGGCGGAGTGGCGACACCGCCCGCGGAATGCGCGGCAGGCCGCGCACAACGGGCTTGTCGCCCCTTGTCGCGCTCCCTGAAGTGTGGACAACTCACGCGCCCGTTCGGGCAAGCGGAACCGCGGATACCGTACCGGCCGGGCCACCGAACCCGAGGAGGGAGATGCTGGATCAGCCGCAGTTCGGTCGTCGGCTGAAGAGGCTGCGTGCCGCACGGGGCCTGAGTCAGGCCGATGTCGTCGGCGACGGCATGTCGACGGGGCATCTGTCGCGCCTGGAGTCCGGTGAACGGCGCCCCACCGAGCGCACGGTGGCCTACCTCGCCCGGCGGCTCGGCGTCGACGCCTCCGCCCTGACCGGTCCCTCGGACGGCAGGTCCCTGACCGCGGTGCTGGCCTCCGTGGCCTCGGCGCCCGCGGGGACGGACGGCACGGAGGTGCTCGGCCGCGCGGTCGAGGAGGACCCGGGCGAGGATCCCGCCGCCCGCTGGCAAGCCCTGTGGCTGCTGAGCCGCGCCGCGGGCCACGACGGCGACTACGAGCTCGAACGCGCCCGGCTGCTGGAACTGCTGCAGTTGAGCCGCGTGCTGGAGGCACCCGACCTCCGCGCCAGGTCGCTCGTGCGGTACGCCCGCTGCACCCGCGCCCTGGGCGACGTCGGCAGCGCGGAACCGGCGGCCGTGGAGGCGCTGTCCGTCGCCCGCGCCGCGGAACTGTGCGTGTCCGACACTCTGGCCGCCATGACGGCGCTGATCGGTGTCGAGACGGAACTCGGCAGGTGGGAGGCGGCTTCCCGGCACGTCGACGAAATGGAACGCGATCTGCTGCCCGGGGCCCCCTCCGCCCTGGCGGGCGAGGCGTTGTGGACGGCCGCCGAGGTCAGCGACCGCCAGGGCGACGAAGCGACGGCCCTGGCCCGGCTGGACACCGCCCTGGGCCTCCTCAAGGGCGCGGACGATCCGGCCTTGTGGGCCCGGCTGCGGGCCGCCGCCACCGCGACAGCGCTGCAGATGTCACCACCCCGGGTGGCCGCGGCCGAGCGCTGGCTGGCCGAGACCGCCCCCGTCCTCGGCCTGATCGGCACGCCCGCGCAACTCCAGGAACTGCACGCGCTCCAGGCACACCTCGCGTTCGCGCAGGGCCGGCTGGACGACGCCCGCGCGCTGAGCCGGGCCGTGCTGTCCGAGGAGAACCTGCGTCTGTCCTACCGTGACCGGGTGCGGCTGTCGGTCCTCGCCGGCCGGCTCACGATCCTGGCGGGTCGCGTCGAGGAGGGCGTCGCCGCCCTGGAAGGGCTGGCGCGTCAGGCGAGCGAGTCCGGGAACCGCGACCTCGCGGCCCACGTCTGGCAGGCTCTCGCCACCACCCTGGCTGCCCGCGTCCACTCCCCCCGGGGCGGCCCGACTCCCGGCGAGACCCGGCCGGACGGGCGGGTCGTCGGCCGTCAACCAGCATGAAAGCCGCGTCGGCGGGGCAAACGGAGCCTCTGACATGGGGAGGAAGCCGTGACCATGACGAAGCAGCCCGCCGGGCCGGAAGGCGAGAACACCACGTGCGCCGCGCAGCAGGACGGCCCGGCGAAGAGAACCGGCGCCGAGGAAGGCGAGACTCCGGAGGAACGCGTCAACCGGCGCTGGAACGAGATACTCCAGGAAACCCGGGTCACCCAGACGGGCGTGCAGATCCTCTTCGGTTTCCTGCTCAGCGTGGCGTTCACCCCGCTGTTCCGGGAGCTGGAGACGCTGGACCGCGCCATCTACGTCACCACCGTCGTACTCGGGGCGGCGGCCACCGGAACGCTCATCGCCCCCGTCTCCATCCACCGCTTCCTCTCCGGTCAGCGCATGAAGGACGAAGTGGTGGAGACCGCCGGGCGCCTGATGATGTGCGGCATGGTCCTCCTCGCCCTGACCATCGGCTGCACGTTGCTGCTGATACTCCGTTTCGTCGTCCCCGGTGTCTTCGCCGAGGTGCTCGCGGGCGCGGTCATGCTGTGGTTCGGCCTGTGCTGGTACGCCCTGCCGCTGTACCTGCGGCGCCGTGGTGAGCAACGCTCGCGCACGACGGACACGTGAGGCGGGGCCGGGGCGGGACGGACCGGGCGGTGGACCGCCTCCGGGAGTGACGGGGCCCGCGGCGGCACACCGGCCCGGCTCAGGGCCCGGAAGCCGGCCTCGACCGCTGCCATGCGGTGAGACCGGCCTCGTCGGTTCGGCCCGGCGCACCGGCCGTGGGCGGGACGGGCCGCGGGGGAGGCTGCCCGCCGGGGTGGCGGGCAGCCCGGGGCACGGGTGAGTCCGGTCCGGCTAGCCGGCGGGGACCGTGTCCTCGAAGGTGGTGCCGGCGGTGCGGTAGGCGTTGATCTTCGCGGTGACCTGGGCCGGGGTCAGGACCTGGTCCTTGACGTGCAGGACGTAGTCGATCTGCTCGTCGTAGGCGCGCGGGGTGGTGCTGGTCTGGCCCGCGAGGTCGATCAGCCACTGGTTGAAGTTGATCGACATGGGACGCTCGGGCAGGTACGCGGCGTCATGGGTGCCGAAGAGCTGTCCGTCGACGTAGTACTTGATGGTGCTGTTGTCGATGGTGAGTACCAGGTCGTGCCAGTCGGCGTGGCTCTGCCGGGACTCGGTGTGCTGGTTGACGGCCTGCCACGGGTCGGGGTTGTAGGTCTCCCAGGACGTCGTGTAGAGGATGTTGGCGGGCTCGCCCCAGCCGCCGTTGGGCAGGTACTCGAAGTCGTACTCGGCGTAGTCGTCGGCCATGGGGGCCTTGAGGTCGTTGATGGTGAAGAAGGTCTGGACGAGGTGGTCGCCGTCCGGGCCGGACACGGGTGCGTCGGAGAACCGCACGCGGGCGGCGTAGGTGCC
Source organism: Streptomyces sp. NPDC094143 (assembly GCF_040303825.1). NCBI lineage: Bacteria > Bacillati > Actinomycetota > Actinomycetes > Kitasatosporales > Streptomycetaceae > Streptomyces > Streptomyces sp. NPDC094143. The sequence goes on along the minus strand of NZ_JBEOTZ010000013.1, from coordinate 1,571 downwards.
GTTCTTGAACTTCGTCGCCTTGGTGAGGACTTCGGTGTGCCGGGTGCTCTCGGGCGTTCCGGCGGTGGAGGTCCGCAGGTTCATCACGGAGTTGCCGCCGGAGGCCGCGAAGGTCACGTTCTCGGGGGCCCAGGTGGCGCCGGGCACCCCGGGGCCGCCGGAGTTGGCCCGTACGCTCCAGCCGTTGGCGGAGATCCTCGGGTCGCTGGAGCTGGTGTAGTTGAAGTCGTCGAAGAGGCTCTGGCCGCCGGCCGGGGGGTCCGTGGGCGGGTCGGTCGGCGGATCGGTCGGGTCGTTGCCCTCGGGGGCCGTGCCCCACACCGTGCTGCCGGAGACCTGGGCGGTGACCTTCGGCCAGTCCGCATACGTGGTGGTGGAGGCGCCGAAGGAGTAGTCGTCGCTCTGCCTGAGTGTCTGCCAGTCGGCGCGGTGGAAGCGCAGTTGCATGTCGCCGGTGTCGGAGCCGGGGGCGAGGCTGCCGGCTCCCGCGGTGAAGCCGATGTCGAGGTAGCGGTCGGCGGTGGCCGTGGGGCGGGCGAGGGTGCCGAAGGTGCCGGTGATGTGGGCGCAGCCCTTGACCGCCCAGGAGCAGGCGAAGCGGTAGGTGGCACCGGCCGAGTCGGCCTTGAAGTAGTAGCGCACCTTGACCGCGGAGAGTTGGAGGGGGGCGTTTCCGGTGTTCCTGACCTTGAGCCAGGGTTCGGACTGGTCCGCCGTGGCGGAGCCGGCGCTGGTGCGGTACTGGACGGTGACGGACTCGCCGGCGGCGCTGGCCGTGCCGGTCAGGGCGGCGAGGCCGGTGGTTCCGGTGGCCATGGCCAGGGCGGCGGCTGCGGCGATGCGCCATCTGCGGGGAGCGGTGGGCCGATGCATGCTCGTTCCTTTCCGGATGGGACGGGTGTTTCCTGCTGCCCGGTGGGCCGGGCGAGCGGGTCTGTGCCGTGCTGTGGTGCGGCTCAGGGGTGGCGGCTGACCTCCAGCGCGTCGAGGCGCGCGGTGTGCCCGGCCATGCGGGAGCTGAAGTCGGTCCAACTGGTGGGGCCGCTCCAGGCGCCGTCGGCCAGGGCGCACAGCCGGGGGTAGGTCAGGTACTCGATGCGGGCCGGTGTCGCGGCGTACTCGGTCCACAGGTGGGCTTGGGTACCCAGCACCCGGGCGGCCGTGTGGGGGGTCGCCGGTTCGGGCACCGCGTCGTGGGCGTGGACGTCCCGCAGGGTCACGACGCCGCCTGGCTGTCCGGGCGGCTCGCCGGGGTCGGCGCTCCGGGGGTAGTCGAGGTAGGTGGCGCGGTAGTGGGAGTTGATCACGTCGTGGCCGCGGCGGGCCGCCGCCAGGGCGTGTGCGGGGTCGCGCCAGGCCATCACGGTGAATCCGTCGGGCAGTTCGGTGCCGGTCTCCGCCCAGGCGACCGGGCGCCGTCCGTGACGGGTGAGGAAGGTTCCGACCCGGTCGAGGAACCATCCGTGCAGGGCCGCGGGGCCGGCGAGCAGCTGACGATCTCGACCCCGGGCGTGTCGCGCGGTACCGCGACGACGGCGAAGTCCGCGGCGTCGTCGGCGGACCGGGCGAGG